>SXTU01000055.1 GCA_005791875.1 Verrucomicrobiales bacterium | reverse complement strand
CTTCCGGCATCGAATGGCTCGGCGATGTGCCGGTGGGGTGGGAGGTAATTCAGATAAAGCAGGCTTCAAAGCTTGAGTCTGGCCATACGCCCAGCAGGCAGCATCCAGAATACTGGGAAAACTGCACTATCCCTTGGTTCACGCTGGCTGATGTTTGGCAGATCCGCGACGCGAAAGCTGAATATCTTTTCGACACAAAGGAAAAGGTGAGCGCGTTAGGCCTCGCTAATTCATCTGCTAGGCTGCTGCCGAAGAATACAGTAATTCTTTCAAGAACCGCATCTGTCGGCTTCTCGGGCATCATGGCAGTCGATATGGCAACGACACAGGATTTCGCCAACTGGATTTGTGGGCCACGCTTGAAACCCGAGTTCCTCCTTTATGTCTTGAGAGCAATGGATGGCGAGTTTCGTCGCTTGATGATGGGTTCGACGCACAACACGATCTACATGCCAGACATCAAATCGCTGCGGTTTGGACTGCCCCCGATGGAGCAGCAGGCTGAGATCGTTGAGTATGTCCGAGAGATGACGAGCGAGTTCGACACCCTCACCGCCGAAGCGCAACGCACCATCGACCTCCTGCAAGAACGCCGCACCGCACTCATTTCCGCAGCCGTCACCGGGCAAATTGACGTGCGCCAACAACCCCGGAACTAACCATGGCCAAGATCACCTCCGAAACCGCCTTTGAAGAACACATCGAAGAGGTCCTGCTGAAGACGCATGGCTATTTCCCCGCCCAGCAGGCGGACTACGACAAGGCGCTGTGCCTGCGGCCCGAGACGGTCATCTCCTTCATCCGCGCCACCCAAACCAAGAAGTGGGCGGACTACTGCGAGTTGATCGGCGACAAGGACACGGCGTCCCGCAACCTGCTCAAGCGCATCAAGGAGGTGGTGGACAAGGAAGGCACGCTGCACGCCCTGCGCAAAGGCTTCGACATCCACGGCGGCGGGCATTTCGACCTGTGCTACTTCGAGCCCACCAACCCGGTGGCGGCGGAGGCTCGGCGGCTGTATCAGGAAAACCTGCTGCACATCCAGCGGCAGGTGAAGTTCTCAGAAAGCGACGAGAAGTCGCTCGACATGGGCATTTTCCTCAACGGTCTGCCCATTTTCACCATCGAGCTGAAGAACCAGATCTCGGGCCAGAACGTCGGCCACGCGATGAAGCAATACAAGGACACCCGCGACCCCAAGGAGCCGCTGTTCCGCTTCAAGCGCTGCCTCGCCCACTTCGCGGTGGATAACGATCTGGTCTATGTTGCCACCGAACTCGCCGGAGGCAAGACCCAGTTCCTGCCCTTCAATCAAGGCAACGATGGCGGCGCGGGCAATCCGCCCTGCAAGGTGGGCTATGCCACCAGCTACCTGTGGCAGGAGGTCTGGCAGAAGCCGCGCATCCTCGACCTGATCCAGCGTTTCATCCGCGTGGTGGATGTGCTGGATGACAAGGGCAAGAAGACCGACAAGCAGCGGCAGATTTTCCCGCGCTTTCACCAGCTCACCTGCGTGCGCGAACTCGGGGCCGATGCCCAGCAGCACGGAGCGGGCAGGCGTTACCTGAACCAGCACAGCGCGGGCAGCGGCAAGACCAACTGCATCGCGTGGCTGGCCAACAGCCTCGCCACTTTGCACACGAAGGAGGGCAAGCCGGTCTTCAGCTCGGTGATCGTGATTTCCGACCGTCGGGTGATCGACCGCCAGCTCCAACGCACGCTCTCGCAAGTGATCGAGACGCCCGGCATGTTGGTCAACATCGTTTCCGATGACGGCATGACCTCCAAGGATCTCAAGCGGGCGCTGGAGGACGGCAAACGCATCATCGTGACCACGCTGCAAAAGTTTGGCGTGATCATGGACAGCATGGGCGATCTGCCGGGGGAACGCTTCGCGGTGATCGTGGATGAAGCGCACTCGTCACAGGCGGGGCAGAGCGCCAAGGCGGTGCAGAAGGTGTTGTCTTATGCCTCGGAAGATGAGCAAAAGGACGAGGAGGAGAAGACCACCGAAGACCGGATTCTGGAGGAGCTGAAGACACGCGGCCCGCAAAAGAACGTGAGCTACTTCGCCTTCACCGCCACGCCCAAGCCGGAGACCTTGCAGCAGTTCGGCACCAAGCACGCGGATGGCTCCTTCAGGCCGTGCAGCCTCTACACCATGCGGCAGGCGATTGAGGAGAAGTTCATCCTCGATGTGCTGAAGAACTACACGACCTACGACCAGTATTGGGCGTTGCTCAAAAAGGTGAAGGACGATCCGGAGTTCGAGGAGGTGAAGACCAAGTCGCTGCTCAAGCAGTTCGTCAGCCGCCACGAGCGCACCATCGCCAAGAAGGTCGCCATCATCGTGGATCATTTCCAAGCGTCCGTCAGCGACAAGCTGGGCGGCAAAGCCAAGGCGATGATCGTCACTTCGTCCCGCCTACATGCGGTGCGCTACCGCTTGGCCGTGGATGCCTATTTGAAAAAGCAGGGCAGCCCCTTCAAGGCGCTGGTGGCCTTCACGGACGTGGTGAAGGATTCCAAGGACGGCAAGGAATACACCGAAGCCAACATGAACGGCTTCCCCGAGGCGGCGACGGCAGACCGGTTCGAGGCGGATGAATATCGCTTCCTGATCGTGGCGAGCAAGTTCCAGACGGGCTTCGACCAACCCAAGCTGCTGGCCATGTATGTGGACAAGAAGCTCAGCGGAGTGGCCTGCGTGCAAACGCTCTCACGCCTGAACCGCACCACGGCGGGCAAGGAAGAAACCTTCGTGCTGGACTTTGAGAACACCGCCGAGGACATCGAGAAAGGCTTCCAGCCGTTCTACGACCGCGTCACGCTGTCCAAGGAAACTGACCCCAACCAGCTCTACAACATCCGCACCGATCTCGGCAAATTCGGGATTCACACGGACGCTGACGTGGAGGCGTTCGCCAAGGAATGGTTCGCTTCCAAGCCCAAGATCGAAAAACTCCACGCCCTCACCGACCCTGTGGCCGAGAAATGGAAGGCCGAAAAGGAAGAAGAGCAGGTGGACTACAAATCCAAGGCGCGGGATTTCGTGAAGCTTTACGCCTTCATGTCGCACCTCGTCCCGCTGCGGGATACCGGCCTGGCAAAGCTCGATGTCTTCCTGCGCTTTCTGCTCCCAAAGCTGCCCGCCAAGAAAGGCGAAACCCCGCTCGAAGTGCTCGGCATGGTGGACATGGAAAAGCTCGCCGTGCGCAAGAACGACAAGAAGGACATCGGCCTCAAGCGCGGCGAAGAAAAAGTGGACCCGCTCAACTACGGCGGCGGTGCCACTTTATCGGAAGAAGAGCGGGAGCAGCTCTCCAAAATCATCGAAGACCTCAACACTCGCTTCAACACTTCCTTCACCGAGGACGAGATCATGGTGATCAAGCAGCTCGAAAAAAGAATCAGTGAGGACGAGGCTCTCCAACAACAACTCAAAAATGGTGCAAGACACGCGGTCAAGGCGACCTTCCAACAGGTCGCAAGAGATGCCTTTGAGGACTTGGTGAACGACAACTTCAAGTTTTACCAAAAGGTCAGCGACGACGAGGAAGTGTCCAAGGAGTTCTTTGCTCGGCTCTTTGAATGGTATGTGGACGGGCGCAAGAAGCCGACACCGAAGAAGAGCTAACGACGGACTCAAGACGAAGTGGGCCGCGCGTGGAGGCGATGGACGGCAAGGCGACATGGGGAAGTCCGAAGTATGAATTTCGAATGTCGAACTGACTGAACTTCGGAATTCGCACTTCATCATTCGCAATTCCCCCGACGGCCCCGAGTGGCAGAAGCACATCGGCAACAAGAAGCAGCGGCGGGATTTGGCGAACCAGTTCAAGGACGCCAAGAACTCCTTCAAGATCGTGACCGGCCCCGAGGTGAACCCGGCCGGCCGGGCGACGGGTGCGTATCGGAAGAAGAAGTTTAAGTGAGGAGCAACGGTTTCACGAAGCGGCGGCTGGCGGAAACGTCGGATGCCGTTTAATCTGTGCGCGCGCCTGCGAAAGGGCTGGCAGTTTTCCCGCCGCTTCCTAGATTCCACGCCCATGTTCGATTCGCTGTCCGGCAAGCTCCAGAACGTCTTCCGCAACCTTCGCGGCCTTGGCAAAATCTCCGACTCCAACGTCAGCGACTCCCTCCGCGACGTGCGCATGGCGTTGCTCGACGCCGACGTGAACTTCAAGGTCGCGCGCGACTTCATCGAGCGCGTGAAGGAGAAGGCGCTCGGCCAGCAGGTCATCCAGAGCATCCATCCCGGCCAGCAGATCATCAAACTCATCAGCGACGAGCTGGTCGCGCTCCTCGGCTCGTCGAACGCCGGCCTCAATCTCAGCGCCAGCCCCACCAACATCCTGATGGTCGGCCTCCACGGCGCGGGCAAGACCACCAGCGCGGGCAAGCTCGCCAACTGGCTCAAGAAGCAGGGCCGCCAGCCTTTGCTCGTCGCGTGCGACGTATATCGCCCCGCCGCGATGGATCAGCTCGAAACGCTCGGCAAGCAGCTCGAAGTCCCCGTCTTCCTCAAGCGCGGCGAGACGGACGTGCTCAAGATCGCCCGCGACGCCCAGCAGCTCGCCCGGCTCACCAGCCGCACCGTCATCATCTTCGACACGGCGGGCCGCCTGCAAATTGACGAGGTGCTCGTTCAGGAGCTGGTCCGGCTGCGGGACCTCGTGCAGCCGCAGGAAATTCTCCTCGTGCTCGACGCCGCGACCGGCCAAGAGGCGGTGAACGTCGCGACGCACTTCGACCAGGCACTCAAGCTCACCGGCTCAATACTGACCAAGCTCGATGGCGATGCGCGCGGCGGCGCGGCCTTGAGCCTGCGCGAAGTCACCGGCAAGCCCATCAAGTTCATGGGCGTGGGCGAGAAGCTCGATGACTTCGAGCCGTTCCATCCCGAGCGCATGGCGCAGCGCATCCTCGGCCTGGGCGACGAGGAGTCGCTCGTCGAGAAGGCCGCCGAGCGGATTGACCAGGAGTCCGCGATGGCGATGGAGGAGAAGATGCGGAAGGGCCAGTTCACGCTGGAGGACTTCCTGATGCAGCTCCGCGAGATGAAGAAGATGGGGCCGCTCGAAAACATCATGGGCATGCTGCCCGGCGGCGCGGAGATGGCCAAGGGCACGGACTTCAACAAGGCCGAGAAGGATTTCCGCCGCAAGGAAGGCATCATCTGCGCCATGACCCCAAAGGAACGGCTCAACGTGAATCTCCTCAACGCCAAGCGCCGGCAACGCATCGCCAAGGGCAGCGGCGTGACCGTGACCGAGGTCAACACGCTGCTCCAGCAGTTCGCCGGGATGCAGCAGATGATGAAGAAGATGGGGAAGTTCCAGAAGATGATGGGCCGCATGGGCGGGGTGCCGGGGATGAGATGAGCGGTGATGAAAGACGCGGGCCACGATCCTCAACGGTTGCACCGAGGTCGGCGCTTGCCGGACAAGTTGCCCGTTGTATCCTCGCGCCATGACACACGCCGTTGCGCGCATGCTGGAGGAGATCGGGCAATCTGCAGCCCGCACCGCCGCCAGTCGCCGCCTGTGTCTCAGCATCCGCCGGGCGCTGTGAGCGGCTCCGTTTCCACAGCGACGCGCCCCTTGTCACCCGTAACCCGCCACCCGTCACTCTGCTGATGGCCCGCTTCCTCCTCATCCGCCTGCTGCAAACGCTCCCGGTCCTCTGGGCGGTGGCCACGCTCACGTTCTTCATGGTGCGCTACGCGCCGGGCGGGCCCTTCACAGCGGAGAAGAATATCCCGCCCGAGATTCTCAAGCGGCTGGAGGCGCACTACGGCTTGGATAAGCCTCTGAGCGAGCAATACGTCGCTTTCCTCAAGTCCCTCGTCACCGGGCAGCAGCCGTCCATCCGCCACTCGAACCGCACGGTCGGCGAAATCATCCGCAAGTCGTTCCCCGTGTCGCTGGAGCTGGGCGCGTGGGCGTTGCTCATCGCGCTGGCCATCGGGCTGCCCGCCGGGATGCTCGCGGCGCAAAAGCCCAACTCCGCGCAGGACTACGTGCCGATGTCCGCCGCGATGGTGGGCGTTTGCCTGCCCACGTTCGTGCTCGGGCCGATGGTGGTGCTCTTCTTCGCGCTCAAGCTGGGCTGGTTCCACACCTCCGGCTGGAACACGCCCGGGGACCGCGTGCTGCCCGCGCTCACGCTCGGCTTCCATCTCGCCGCCTACGTCGCGCGGCTCACGCGCGGCGGGATGCTGGAGGTCATGGGGCAAGATTTCATCCGCACCGCGCGGGCGAAGGGCGCCTCGGGCCTGCGCATCCTCACGCGGCACGCGTTGCGCGGCGGCCTGCTGCCGGTGGTGACCTTCCTCGGCCCAGCGGCGGCGGGCCTCATCACCGGCTCGTTCGTCATCGAGACGGTTTTCAACATCCCGGGGCTGGGCAAATACTTCGTCGGCTCCGTCTTCGACCGCGACATCCCGGTGGTGGGCGGCACGGTGTTCTTCTTCTCGGCCATCATCCTGTTCTTCAACCTCGTCGTGGACGTGGCGCAGGCGTGGCTCAACCCGAAGGTGCGACTGGAATGAGAAGACAACTTCCAACTTTCAACGCTCAACGTCCAACGTCCAAAGCGGCTTCGGACGCGCGTCCTTTGAACGTTGTGCGTTGGACGTTGTGCGTTGAACGTTTCCCCTCCCGCTGACGCGTTCATGAATCCCGCCACCGTTCCCATCTCCGAGCCAGTCGAGGCCGGCCATTCCCTGTGGCAGGACGCGTGGGCGCGCTTGCGCAAGAACAAGCTCGCGCTCGCCAGCGCGTTCATCGTGACCGCGCTGGGTTTGCTGTGCGTCGCCGCGCCCGTCCTTCCGCCGCTCGGGAAGGCGCTGGGAGTCACCGGGCTGACGCACGCCTACGACGCGCAAGACCTCGCGCTTGGCGCGGCCCCGCCGTCCGCGAAGCACTGGCTCGGCACCGACCACCTCGGGCGCGACCAGTTCACGCGGCTGCTTTACGGCGGGCGCGTGTCGCTCATGGTCGGCGCATGCGCGACGGGCGTGGCGCTCACCATCGGCGTGCTCTACGGCGCCATCTCCGGCTTCATCGGCGGCAAGCTCGACGCGCTCATGATGCGGCTCGTGGACATCCTCTACGCGCTGCCGTTCACCCTCTTCGTCATCCTGCTCACGGTGTGGCTGGGCCGGGAGCTGTGGCTGCTCTTCGCCGCCATCGGCGCGGTGGAATGGCTCACCATGGCGCGCATCGTGCGCGGCCAGGTGGCGTCGCTGAAGCGGACGGAGTTCGTCGAGGCCGCGCACGCGCTGGGCTTGCGCAAGCGGCGCATCATCCTGCGCCACATGATTCCCAACGTGATCGGCCCGGTTATCGTTTACACCACGCTCACCGTGCCGGCGGTGATGCTGCTCGAAGCCTTCCTCAGCTTCCTCGGCCTCGGCGTGTAGCCGCCGATGAGCTCGTGGGGCTCGATGATTAAAGACGGCGCGGACCGCATGGAGGAATACTGGTGGATGCTGGTCTTCCCCGCCGGCGCGTTCAGCACGACGCTCTTCTGCCTGAACTTCCTCGGCGACGGACTGCGCGACGCGCTGGACGTGCGGGCGAGCAAAGATTGAAACCACGGATGAACACGGATGAACACGGATTAATTGGCTGCGAGAGGGCGCAGAGGGCGCAAAGAATTCCTTCTGCGCGCGCCCTCTCCTTTCTGTGCTCTCTGCGTCCTTTCGCGGCAAACTTCCCCCTTCATCCGTGTCCATCCGTGTTCATCCGTGGTTGAAATCATGTCCCTCCTCGAAGTCCAAAACCTCCGGGCCTACTTCCACACGCGCAACGGCATCGTGCGCGCGGTGGATGGCGTGTCGTTCAGCGTCGAGAAAGGCGAGACGCTGGGCATCGTGGGCGAGAGCGGCTCGGGCAAGTCCGTGACGTGCTACTCGCTGATGGGCCTAATTCCCAAGCCACCGGGCCGCATCGAAAGCGGCACGGCGCGCTTCGATGGCGCGGACTTGCTCGCGATGAGCGAGGCGGCGCTGAACCAGATTCGCGGCAAGCGCATCGCGATGATTTTCCAGGACCCGATGTCCTCGCTGAACCCGTATCTGCGCATCGAGGAACAGCTCATCGAGCCGCTGCTCATCCACGAGAAAATGCCGCGCGCCGAGGCCGTGAAGCGCGCCATCCGCGCGCTGGAAGAAGTCGGCGTGCCGGACGCCGCGCGGCGCATCCGCAGCCATCCGCACGAGTTCAGCGGCGGGATG
>SXTU01000054.1 GCA_005791875.1 Verrucomicrobiales bacterium | reverse complement strand
TTGGTGGCACAACCGCGACTACGGCGTCTTCGTCGCCAATCCATTCGGCCGCGCAGCCATGAAGCAGGGCGAGCAGAGCCGCGTCACGGTAAAAAAGGGCGAGACCCACCGCATGAAGTTCACCGTCATTTTCCACACAACCAAGCGGTGAGATAAAATGATACCAACTCTCGGTGAAGATTGGTCGAATGAGAGGCGAGTCTCAGCACGCGTATCCCCTCACCCCGGCCCTCTCCCCGAGGAGAGGGAGAATCGCCGTCCGCGCATCTTCAACCCGCACGGCGTTGTTGCTTCGAGACTAAATGACTGGCTTCCTCTCCAGGAGGCAGAGGGCTGGGTTGAGGGGGAAGGCATCCACCAGCATCCGGGCCGCGTTCTACTGGATTTCAACCACACTCGGTATGAGTTGGGCACTCCAAAAACAAGGAAGGTCGGCACTCAATCGCCCAGTCGCTTGGAAGCGCTTCTTCGTTGTTGCCATCTCAACCGCGCTGTTTTGTTCGTGAAGCCTTTCCTCCTTCTCTCCAGTCTCCTGATCCTTTTCTCCTGCCTGCCTGCCCTTTCCGCCGCCTCACCGCGCCCGAACGTCCTCATGATCATTGTGGATGACATGAACGACTGGGTCGGCTGTCTCGGCGGTCATCCGCAGGTGAAGACACCGCACATCGACCGGCTCGCGAAACGCGGTCTGCTCTTCACCAACGCCCACGTCGCTGCGCCCGTCTGCAATCCCTCGCGCGTCGCCACGCTCACCGGCCTGCGCCCCTCCACCACCGGCATCTACGGTAATGAAACCAAATGGCTCGAAGCCATGCCCGACGTGCCCACCATCCCGCAGCACTTCAAAACAAACGGCTACCACGTCCTCGGAGGCGGCAAGGTGAACCACCACATGCCCGGCTTCAATCGTCGCACGGACTGGCACCACTACTTCGACCAGGTCTTCGACAGCCACTATCAGGATCAGCTCGCTCGCGGACTCGATGTGAAGCGCTTCACCTGGCCCGCAGGCTTCCCGCTCAACCGCCTCGAAGCCGTGCGCACCTTTTCCAAGCCGCCGCAGAACCCGAACGAGTTCGACTGGGGCGCTTTCGACAAGCCCGATGCCGAGACGGGCGACGGCCAGATGGTTGAGTGGGCCGTGAAGCTCCTCGCGCAACCACCGAAGGAGCCCTTTTTCCTCGCCGCCGGCATCTATCGGCCGCATCTGCCCTTCTACGCGCCGCAGAAGTATTTCGACCTGTATCCGCTGGATCAAATCATCCTGCCGCCGATCAAAGCCGACGACTGCGACGACCTGCCCGAGGCCGGCAAACAAATGGCCGCCGACCGGCGCGGCGATTATGAAATTGTTTTGCGCGAGAACCGCCACCGCGAACTCGTGCAGGCCTACCTCGCCAGCATCAGCTTCGGCGACGCGCTCATCGGACGGCTGCTCGACGCCCTCGACGCCAGTCCGGCGGCGAACAACACCGTCGTCGTCCTCTGGTCCGACCACGGCTGGCACCTCGGCGAAAAGCAGCACCTGCACAAGTTCACCCTCTGGGAGCGCTCCACGCGCATCCCCATGATCATTGCCGCGCCAGGCGTGACACAGTCCGATTCACGCACCGCGCGCCCCGTCGGGACCATCGACCTCTTTCCCACGCTCAACGAACTGTGCTCGCTCCCCGCCATCGCCTCGCTCGATGGCACCAGCCTCCTCCCGCTGCTGAAAAACCCGTCGCAAGAATGGTCACGCCCCGCCCTCACCACCCACGGCCTAGGCAACCACGCCCTCCGCAGCGAACGCTGGCGCTACATCCGCTATGCCGACGGCGGAGAAGAACTCTACGACCACACCACCGACCCCAACGAGTGGACAAACCTCGCGGGCAGGGCGGAGTTCGCCCCGATCAAAGCCGAACTCGCGAAATCCCTCCCAAAAACCGACGCCCCTGCCCGAGGTTCGAAGAAGAAACGGGAACCTGCGGCTGTTAAATGAAGACTCAACCATGAAACCGTTCCTTCTATTCCTCACCGCCCTCTTAATCTCGCCCTTCGCTCCAGTCCGCGCTGTCGATTACCCCGCAGCGAGGTTGGCGCAAGGGCACCTCTCAGCTGCTTATTGCAGCGCGAGTCCGGAGCAAAGGCCCAAACAGATCGTCGCGATCTACCGGGAGATCATTCCAGTCGCGGCTCCGCCCGGCAGTTACACGACCGTGGCTTTTGCCGGCGGCTATGTGGGCCTGACCGGGAACAAGACCGCAGCCGGCGGCGACACCATCAATTTTTCGATCTGGGGTCAGGACGCCGCGGAAGTCCAGGCTGCAGACAAGAAATTCGGCACGGTCAAGACGCGCCAGTTTACCCACGAGGGAACAGGCTGGGCGGGACGGTTGGCGTATCCGTGGAAGACAGGCACTCGCTATCAGGTGTTTGTCCACGTCAAACACGAGCACGCGCAGACGATCTACACCGCGTGGTTCGGGGAGGCGGCGAAGAACGAGTGGCTGCTCGCCGGGCGCATCCGCAAGGCTGGCACGCATGACCTCGGGAAAGCGGGCGGATTTCTTGAACATGCGGGGAAGAAGGACGCGCAGATTCCGCGCTGCACAGGCTATGGGACATCGTGGGTGCATGACGGCCAACGCTGGCAATTCTGCACCAAGGCGGAGGCCAGCGTGAAAGATCCGGGGAACGCTCGCTTCCACCAGCGCGACGGGGTGGTCTACATCGAGATCGGTCTCGGCCTAAAATCGGACAATGGCAGCAAGCTCAGCTATTCGATGAAGCCTCCATCTGCTGCCGCCCCGTCCCTTCCTGAATCCGTCTCAGTCCTGCCGGTCATCGGCAATTGAAGTCACAAATGAAACACATCCTCACACTCCTCACCGCCCTGCTGCTCGCGCCGCTGGCCGCGCTGCACGCCGCCGATGCGCCGAATCCTGGCGGTAAAACGAAGCCCAACATCGTCTTCATCTTTTCCGATGACCACTCCGTCCAGACCATCGGGGCCTATGGCGCGCGATTGTCGGAGTTTTGCAAGCAGCACGGCGTCACGCCGAACATCGACAAACTCGCCGCGGAGGGGGGTGTTTTCGTGAACAGCTTTTGCGCGAACTCGCTGTGTTCGCCGAGTCGCGCGGCGATTCTCACGGGGTTGCACGGGCACGCGAATGGGGTGCGGAATCTGACGGAGGGCATCACGCCGGGTGTGTGGTCGTTCCCGAAGTCCCTAGGCGTGGCGGGGTATCAGGCGGCGGTGTTTGGCAAGTGGCATCTCGCGTCGAAACCGGAGTATGAGACTTGGAGCGTGCTGCCGGGGCAGGGGGCGTATGAAAATCCCAAGTTCCGCACCGCCGATGGCGCGAAGGAATTTGAAGGCTACACGACGGATGTGATCACGGACCTTTCGCTCGAGTGGGTGGAGAAACGCGACAAGACGAAGCCGTTCTTCCTCGCCGTGCAGCACAAGGCGCCGCATCGGAACTGGGTGCCGCCCGTTCGATTCGCGACCTGGCTGGACGGGATCGGAATTCCGGAGCCGGAAACGCTTTTCGACAACTACGAGAACCGTGGCTCGGGGGCGCGAAATCAGAAGATGGAGATCGACCGCCACATGGGGATGGCCTCGGACCTGAAGGTCGGCGAGAAGTTTGCGGCGGACCCGCGATATGCGGCGCGGAATGCGGATTTCGTGAAGCGGAAGCCTGAGGGACGCGATCTCGTTCGCTGGAAATATCAGGAGTATCTGAAGGACTACCTGCGCTGTGTTCGCGCGGTGGACGAAAGTGTGGGGCGGATCGATGAAGCGCTGAAAAAAGCGGGCCTCAGCGAAAACACGATCATCATTTACTCGTCGGATCAGGGTTTCTACATGGGCGAGCACGGGTGGTTCGACAAACGCTGGATCTACGAAGAGTCGCTGCGCATGCCGTTCATCATCCGCTGGCCGGGCGTGGTGAAACCGGGGACGCGCTTTGCGGAGTTCATCCAGAACATCGACTACGCGCCGACGTTCATGGAGATCACGGGAGGCAAGACACCAGATGGGCTGCACGGGAAATCGTTCGTGCCGGTGCTGAAAGGCGCGACGCCCGCCGACTGGCGCAAGAGCGTTTACTATCACTACTACGACAAGGGCCATGGCGTGCCCGTGCACTACGGAGTGCGCGCGGAGCAGTTCACGCTCGCCTACTTTCCGGAAACGAAAGAATGGGAGCTGTTTGATTTGAAAAAGGATCCGCAGCAAATGCGCAACGTCTTCCCCGATCCCGCCTACGCCGCCGATGTAACCAGGCTCCGGGCGGAACTCACGCGACTGCGCGCGCAATACCATGCGACGGAGGAAACCGATCCTGCGAAGCAGGGTAAGAAGGCAAAGAAATGAGCTACATGAAGTCTCAACCAATCCATCTCATGAAAACGGCCCTCACACTCCTCACCGCCCTGCTGCTCGCGCCGCTGGCCGCGCTGCACGCTGCCGAAATGCCAAAGCCCAACATCATCCTCGTGATGCCGGACGACGTCGGCTACGGCGACTACGCGTGTCTGGGGAATCGGACAGACCTATCCCGGTTCCTGCGGCGATGCCCCCGGCAACAGGAACATCGATCCGGCGCTCTGGCACAACGGCAAGTTTGAAAAGACCACCGGCTACTGCACCGACCTGTTTTTCAACCAGGCGATCCAATGAATGGACCAAAAACGTGCAGCAAAAGAGCCATTCTTTGCCTACATCCCGCTCAATGCGGCGCATGGACCGCATGTCCTGCCGAAGGAGTATTACCAGCACTAAGTCGGCAAATCTGGCATCAGCGAAGACACCGCGAAGTTTTTTGGAATGATCGAGAACATCGATACCAACTTCGGCGTGCTCTTGAAGAAAATCGACGAATGGAACATCGCGGACAACACGCTCGTCATCTACTTTGGCAGCGATAACGGTGGCACGGATGGCCGCAAGATTTTCGCTGCCGGAATGAAAGGCGGCAAAGGCACGGTCTTCCAAGGCGGCACCCGCGTGCCGACATTTTTCCGCTGGCCCGCGGGCCGCATCAAGGGCGGCGGGGAAACCGCCGCGCTGAGTGCCCACCTCGACATCTTTCCGACGCTCGCCGAGATCACCGGCGCGAAGCTCTCCGACGAAGTGCGGAAACAAGTCGAAGGCCGCAGCCTTGTCCCCTTGCTGAAGAATCCGAAAGCGGAGTGGGCGGATCGCACCCTCGTGCATCACCTCGGACGCTGGGCGAAGGGCAAGGCGGCGGACGCGAAGGATGCGAAGCCTGCCATCCAGAACTCCCGCTTCACGCTCGTGCACAACAAGGAACTCTACGATCTCCAGGCCGATCCCGGTGAGACGAAGAACGTCATCGCCGAGCATCCCGAAGTAGTCGCGAAACTGCGGGCCGCCTACGAACAATGGTGGACGGAGGTGCAGCCGTTCCTCGTGAATGAGAACGTCACCGACATTCCGAAAATCAATCCGTTTAAGGAACTCTATTGGAAGCAATTCGGCGGCGGTCCGGACGAGGCCATGCTGAGGAAGATGGACCCCACCAAAGGCGGAGCGGAGAAAAAGGCGCGAAGCAGGCAAGGCCGAGGCGAAAAAGAAGGCGAAGCGACCGTGCGGGCGGCTTCCAGCCGCCGCCCGCAGCGTGGAGCGCGCGATGCGGGTTCGTGCTTTCGTTGCTCACGGACGGCGGCTGGAAGCCGCCGGCACGGGGTTACTTCCCGTCGAAGTTGCCCTCCAGCTTCGCGGCGCCCGCCGCGACCTCCTGCCCGTTCGCCAGCAGGTTTTGCAGCACCCAGTTGCCTTTGCCGCCGATGACTTGCAGTGAGTGCGTGGCTTTGCGGTCCGCACGGTCGTCGCGAATCACGCAGCCGGACACGCGCATGTTCGTCGTGTCCCGCAGCAGCAGGCCGACTCCGTCGGAGTCGAGGATGGTCGCGTTGGCGAGGTGGAAGCGGTCACACTTCTCGATGAGCACGGCGGCGGGCTTGCGCCACACGCCGTTGACATGCAGGCCCGTGAGCGTGCAATCGCGCGAGCCACGGAAGACGAGGCCGCCGTTCACATTGGTGCTCGTGCTGTAGTTATAGCGCGGGTTGCGGTCGAACGCGTTCGGCCCGACGACGACGTTGCTCGAATCCTCCACGAGCAGGTCGTGCTGGTAGCCCATCCAAAACGTGTTGCCCGTGAGCGTCACGCCGCGCACGTTTTTCAAGTGGACGTTCACCTGCACGTCGCTGAGGACATTGCCCGTGATGGTGATGTGGCCTTCCTGCGTTATCGCCGTCCCAACGCGCTGCGCAAGGGATGGCTCGTGGCCCTGGCCGAGGATGCGGATGTTCGCCGAGTCCGGGCCGGTGCTGTTGTGCTGGATGGTGCAGCCGGTGATGGCGACTTCAGCGATGGAACCGCCGGCGGAGTCGAGCAGGATGTTCGCGGTCGGCGGGGAGTTCTTGCCCATATTGCTTTCGATGTCGCAGTTCGCAATGTGGATGTTCCGCACGTTGCCGCCGCGCCCGACGATGCCGCCGCCGGCGCAGTAGCTGATGTGGCTGCCAGTGATGTTGGACTGGTGGAGATTCACGTTGTCGTAGAACACGCCGATGCCCGTGCAGTGGTAGATGTGGCAGTCGCTGATGAGCACGTTGCGATTGCGCACGGCGAGGTGGATGCCGTGCCGCAGCGAGCGGAGGTGCGTGCGCGTGATGGTGATTTGCATCGTGCCCTCGGCCTCGATGCCGTCGGCCTCCGGGTGCGCACCCTCGATGGCGAGCGAATCCACGACCGGCATCCGCTGGCGCTCCCAGACGTTGGGCTTGAATTGCTCGGGGTCCGCCGTGCCGCCGTGCGTGCCAAGGAACTTGAAAGCCGGCCCCGGCCCCGCCATCACCACGCGTGCCGTGCCGTCGCCGATGAGCGAGACGAAGCCGGTCCGATCCAGCGGGATGAGCACGGTCTTCGTGAGCCGATAGCTGCCCTTGCTGAAATGCACACTGCCGCCTGCATTCACCGCGCGCTGGATGGCCGCTGTGTCCTCCGCTTTTCCATCGCCGACCGCGCCGAACTCGCGCACGTCCTTCGCCGTCGCGTGCCATGCGAAGGTGCAGAGCAGCAAGGCCGTTGCGAGGGAACGCGTGATGCCACTTCCCGATGACAGCCGGCGGAACGCCAGTCGAGTGCCACGGCGCGCGTCTTTTCCCTTCCTCGGAGGAGGGGAGAAGGTGGCCGCAGGCCGGAGGAGGGGTGAGGTCACCAACGCCGACGCCCGCAACCCACCCCGGCCCTCTCCCCTCATCCGATGAAGGGAGAGGGAGTGAAAGAACACAGTGGGCCCACTGTAATTCCACTGGATGTTTCTTGGCTTGAGGTGAGATGTGATGCAAGGAACGGCTGGATTCATGGCCGCATTGGACGCCGCTCCACTGCGACCAGCAAGCGCAATGCGACGCGCGAACCTCTTACTTTCCAATGCAAAACTGGCTGAAGATCGAGTCGAGCAAGTCCTCCGTCGTCGTCTTGCCGACGATCTCCCCGACCGCGTTGACGGCGATGCGCAAGTCCATCGCGACCAGTTCGAGCGTGCGGTTGGTTCGCAGCGCTTCTGCCGTCCGCACGGTCGCCGCACGAGCTCGCTGAAGCGCGTCTTGATGCCGCGAGTTGATCATCACCTGCAACATCTCAGCTTTAATCTCGCCAGCCCAGACGAGTTGCTTGATGGCGTCTTTGAGCGCTTCGATGCCGGAGCCAGTGAGGCAGGAGATGGCAATGGGGTGTTCCGGAGATTTGCAATCGCCGGCACGGGGCAAGTCCGCCTTGTTCAACACCACGATGCGTTTCTTCCCCGCGAACTCGGCGAGGAACTGTTCGTCCTCCGCCGAGATTGGCTCGCTCGCGTCCAGCACGTGCAGAATCAGCTCCGCCTTCGCCACCATCGCGCGGGTGCGACGGATGCCTTCGCGCTCAATGTCGTCGCGGGACTCGCGCAGGCCCGCCGTGTCCACGAACACGACGGGGAGGCCACGGATGTTCGCCGTTTCCTCGAGGGTGTCGCGCGTGGTGCCGGCGATGGGCGAGACGATGGCGCGGTCGTGGCCGAGGAGTTGGTTGAGCAGCGAGGACTTGCCCGCGTTGGGCCGCCCGATGATGGCGGCGCGAATACCACGTCGGAGGATTTGGCCTTCGTCCGCCGTGCGCAGCAGCTCGTCCATGAACGCGACGCCGCGCTCCAGTCGCGCGAGGAGCTGCCCGCGTGTGTCCGGCGCGATGTCTTCGTCCGGGAAGTCAATGTGCGCCTCGATGTGCGCGAGCGTCTTCACGAGGTCGTCGCGGAGCAGGTTGATGCGCTGCGAGAGTTTGCCGGCGAGCTGCTCGCCCGCCGCCGTGAGCGCCAGCTCGGTGCGCGCGTGGATGAGGTCGGCCACAGCCTCGGCCTGCGCGAGGTCGAGACGACCGTTGAGGAAGGCGCGCTGGGTGAACTCGCCCGGAGCGGCCAGTCGCGCGCCAGCGGCGAGGAGCGCGTCGAGCACGAGCTTGGCGGGGAGCAATCCGCCGTGGCAGGAGAATTCCACCGTGTCCTCACGCGTGAACGTGCGCGGCGCGCGCAACACCGCCACGAGCACCTCGTCCACGAACCGCCCGTCCCGCTCGATGCGCCCGTAGTGAATCGTGTGCGACGTCGCAGCGGAGGGGTTCAGCGAACTCTTGCCGACCGGGATAAACACCTTGTCCGTCACCGCGAACGCCTGCGGCCCCGAGACGCGAAGCACGGCCAAGCCGCCTTCCCCGAGCGGCGTAGCAATGGCGGCGATGGTGTCCGAGAGCATGGAGATTAAAGCTGAGACGCAAAGGCGCAGAGACGCAAAGAAAAGGAAACGTCTGCGGGCTTTGCGTCCTTGCGTCCTTGCATCCTGACGTTGAAGCGCGGATGCCTCACTTTCGGCACGTCCCTTTCTCCGGGTCCACGCCTTCAAGCCAGAGGCGGGCTTTTTGGTAGCTCTTGCGCTGGAGGTAGTGGCGGAGGTCGTGGTTGCCACCGGGCGAGAGTTGGGCGGCGAGCGCGTCCAGCCGGGCGAAGATGGGAGTGAGCGGGGGCGGCGGGCTTTCCGTGCGACAGCGGGCGGCGGTGGCTTCGAGGTCGCGCAGGGCGGCGAGGATGTGTTTCTCCGTATCGGTCATGGGGAAGGGATAGCGCGGCGGAGGGGTGAAGCCAAGTCAGTGTTCACGCCAGTGTTCAACCCGAATTCCAAACCATCGCCAGCCGTCGGCAAGGAGCGCCCCTGGCGTTCCCTAGACGAACTTGCCGGGGTTCAGGATGCCGCGCGGGTCGAGGGCGCGCTTCACGGCGCGATGGAGCTGCCGCACATCTTCGTTCGCGGCGAGCGGCCACCAAGGTTTCTTCGCGAGGCCGATGCCGTGCTCGCCGGTGATGACGCCACCCCACGCAAGGACTTGCCGGAAGAGATCGTCGAGCGCGGCGTCGGCGCGCGCGTGGTTGCCGGGCTGGGCGTAGTCCACCATCACGTTGACATGGATGTTGCCGTCGCCGGCGTGGCCGAAGCACGCGACTGGCAGCCCGTGCTGCTTCTGAAGCTTCGCAGCGAACTTGAACAGCTCCTCCAGCCGGCCGCGCGGGACGGTGATGTCCTCGTTCAGCTTGGCCAGGCCGGTGTCGCGCAGCGCGTAACTGAACTCGCGGCGCAGGCCCCAGAGCGACTCGACGGCGGCACCGCCGAACGCGCGGTTCACGAAGATGGGCTTCTGCGCGGCAATGAGTTTCTCCACGTCGGCCAGCTCGGCGCGGACGGAGCGCTCCTGGCCGTCCAGCTCCACGAAGAGGATCGCGCGGCAGCCGGCGAGTTGCTCGCTCTTGGTGCGCTTGTAGGCGGCGGCGAGCGTGAACTCGTCGGCGATCTCCAGCGCGCACGGCAGGAAGCCAGCCTTGAAGATCGCAGCGAGCGAACGAGCCGCGCCGCGCGTGGTGTCGAAGCCGACGCCGAGCAACGCGCGATAGGGCGGGAGTGGCAGGAGCTTGAGCGTGGCCTCGGTCACGACGCCGAGCAAACCCTCGGAGCCGACGAACAGGCGGTGGAGGTCGAAGCCGGTCTTGTTCTTGTGGCAGCGGCTGCCGAGGCGGACGATCCGTCCGTCCGCGAGCGCGACTTGCAGGCCGAGGACGTAGTCGCGGGTGACGCCGTATTTCAAGCAGCGCGGGCCGCCGGCATTGGTGGCGCTGTTGCCGCCGAGCGAGCAATCCGCGCGGCTGGCGGGGTCAGGTGGGTAGTAGAGGCCGCGCTTCTCGGCGGCGGCCTGGAGCTTTGCGGTGATGACGCCTGGCTCGACGACAGCCACGAAGTCGCGCGGGTTGATCTCCTTGATGCGGTTCATCCGCGCGACGGAGAGCGCGATGCCACCACGCACCGGCACGCAGCCGCCGACGTAGCCGTAGCCCGCGCCCCGCGGCGTGACGGGGACGCGGTGCTCGTGGGCAATGCGGAGGACGGCGGCGACGGCCTCGGCGGTTTTCGGAAGCGCGACGATGTCTGCCGGGTGAGTGGCGAACCATTTGTCTCCGGCGTGGGCTGCGCGGGTGGCGTCGTCCACGCGGATCTCGTCGGCGGCGAGGACGCGGCGGAGAGCGGGGAGGAGCTTCATCGGAAATGCCCAATGGCCAATGAGCAATACGCAATGAATGACCAATGGCAAATGACCAATGGTCGCCCGGGCGGCTTCAAGCCAGACGCACCACAGTCCCCCGTGGCGCAGTGGGCATTGGGGCTTGGGCATTCATTGGACATTGGAAATTGGGAATTGGTCATTCCCCACTCCCGCCATCGCGGATCAGCTCCAGCGCCAGTTCCGCGTCCACGTCCGGCACCTGCACCTTGATGCCGCCGGCGGCGAGCGCGTAGCCGTCCATGCTCAGGGCGGACAGCTCGTCCTGGACGAACGCGCGCAGGCCGGCGGCTTCGAGGCGTGAGCGGATGAGCTGCGCCTCGGCGGAGTTGAAGGCGGTGAAGGCAGTGACGAGGTCCATGGGTCAGGCGGCGGGGCCGGGGGTTGTTCCGGGCACGGCTTTCGCGTCTGCGAAGACCATCGTGCCGGTGGAGCTTTGGAGCAGGCTGATGACCTGCACCTCGATCTGCTGGCCGATGAACTTCTGGGCATTGTTGACCACGACGAGCGTGCCGTCGCTGAGGTAGCCGACGCCCTGGCCCTTGTCCTTGCCCTCGCGGGCGATTTTGAGCGCGAAGGATTCGCCGGGCAGGATCACCGGCTTCAACGCGGCGGCCAGCTCGTTGATGTTGACGTGCTGGACGGATTGCAGCTCGGCGATTTTGCCGAGGTTGTAGTCGTTGGTGTAGAGGCGAGCGCTGAGGGCGCGGGCGAGGTGGATGAGCTTGGCATCAGTCTCCTTCTCTTCTGGCACGTCGGCGTCGTGAATCTTCACCTCGTTGTGGGCATTGCGCTGGAGGCGGGCCAGCATGTCCATGCCGCGCCGTCCGCGCGCGCGGCGCAGGGGGTCGGCGGAGTCGGCGATGAGCTGGAGCTCCTTGAGCACGAAGCGCGGCACCACGATGATGCCTTCCACGAAGCGGGTCTCGATCAGGTCGGCGATGCGGCCGTCAATGATCACGCTGGTGTCGAGGAGCAGGAGGTTGTCGGGCCGGTTGTCGCGCGAGAAGCGCACGTAGGGGATGATGAGGGAGAAGTCCTCCTTGTTGCTGCGCATCGCCATGATCATGCCGATGTAGCCGAAGCAGATGAAGATGCCTAGGCGCACCAGCCCGCGCGTCACCTCGTCGTCCTTGTCCATGCCGATGAAGAGGCCGGAGTTGTCGAACATCCAGCCGACGATGAATCCCAGCAGCAGGCCGAACGTGGCCGCCGAGAACGCGCGCAGGGAAAACCCCTTCAGCATCTCGTCCAGCGCGATCAGGATGCCGCCGAAGCCGAAGCCGATGACTGTCCAGAGCTTGCCTGCCTCGAGCCACTCGGGCCGCACTTGGCTCACGGCAAAGCCGCCGAGCGTGCAGAGGAACAGGAAGGCGATGCGGATGACCCAGAGGGACATGCTAGAGCGGGTTTGGTGTTGCGGGTTTCGAGTTTGGAGCCGGCGCGCTCAATGCAGCAGCGACTTCTGGCGGGGTGTGAGCAACGGCTCGAAGGGCGCGCTGTTCGTGGGCTTGGGCGGCTTGGGTTTGTAGAAGAGGCCGTGGGCGTTGAGGTTGCTCAACAGCAACGCGCCGTGGCCGGCGAGCAGGCGGCCATCGCTGACGAACAGGCGGCCGTCTCCCAGGAAGCTGTTCAGGTTCGTCATGACTAGATGCGCGTCCACAGTGAGGGAGTTCACGTTCGAGATGGCGCTGCCCACCTGGCCGCTGATGGCGGGGAGGTCGGCGGAGAGCTGCTTGAAGTTGCGCGCAAGTGCCTCGTCCTTGAGCAGCGCGCCCGCCAGACCCCGGCCCGATTGCACGTCGCCGAGGAGGTTTGTCACTTGCGCGGTCGCCGTTTCGAGGTTGCGCAAGGCGGCTTGGAAGGATGGACGGTTGCTTCCCACGGTGTCTTGAAGATCGATGGCCACCTTATTGAGCTGCTCGGAGAACCGCAACACATTGCTCACCGCGAGCTGGATCGGAACGGTGTTCGTGATCAGCAGCACGTCCACCCGGTCCAGGGTGCCGATGGCTTTCTTCTCGAGCGCGACCGCCTGGTCCGTCACGTCAATCGCCCGCTCGGTCACGGTGCGGGTCTGCTCGGCCACGACGCGGAAGTTGGCCACCAGCGCGGCGAAGTTCGTCATCGTCGCCTCGGACAGCACATTCTTGTTCACGCGGTCAACGGCCACATCAATCTTTTGCGCCGCCTGGTCGAGCCGCTGGATCAGGCCAAGCGCGTCGCGCGCGGCGTCCTGAATGTTGAAGGGCGCGCGGCACTCGCGCTGCGCGGATCCATCCTTGGGCAGCGGCGGCAGCGCGTTCTCCGTCGGGGAGATGGAGACGTATTGGTCGCCGAGGAAGCCCTGCGCCTCGATGTTGAAGAGAGCGTCGCCGGGGATCTCGTGCTTCGAGTAGATGCGAAGGAAGATGATGACTGACTTGCTGTCCGGGGCCAGTTCGACGTGGCTGACGTTGCCGACGGTGACGCCGGCGAGAAGCACGGCGGCCTTCTCCTTGATACCGCCGACGCTGGTGGTCTTGAGGCGCACTCCGTAGCTCGGCTTGAGGAGCGAAAGGCCTTTCGAGAAGTTCAGGACGAGCAGCGCCAGCAGCACGAGGCCGATGGCGACAAACCCGCCCACTTTCCATTCGATGCGTGACTGGCTCATGGGTGAAGGCGTGAGGCGTGATGCGTGATGCGTGAGGTGCTCGGGGCGCGATCGGCGTGCTTTACGCAGCACGCAACACGCAGCACGGGGTTGGCAGTAGAGGGGTAAAACGAGTTCTTCATGGTTCGGCCTGCCTCAAAACGTGTGCTCCTTCGCATCCGAAATCCCGCGCACGAAGCGGCTGACCACCGGGTCGGTCGAGGCCATCAGGTCGGACGGCGTGCCGCTGGTGTAGATGCGGCCCTGGTGCAGCATCGCCACGCGCCGGCCCACGGTCTGCATGCTCCTCATGTCGTGCGTGATGACGATGGACGTGACCTTCAGCCGCTCGCAGACGCGCACGACGAGCTTGTCAATGCTGTCGGACACGACAGGGTCCAGACCGGTCGTCGGCTCGTCGTAGAAGACGACCTCGGGCCGGTAGATGATCGCGCGGGCGAGGCCGACGCGCTTGCGCATGCCGCCGGACAGCTCGGCGGGCTTGCGCTTCTGGATGCCGGGCATCTCGACCATCTCCAGCGCCTCGGCCACGCGGCGTGCGATCTCCTCGGGTGGATGGTTGCGCTCACGCGTCAGGACGAAGGCGATGTTCTCCTCGACGGTCAGCGAGTCGAAGAGCGCGGCGCTCTGGAAGAGCATTCCGAACTTGCGCCGCACGGCGAGCAGTTCGCGCTCGTTCAGATGCGAAATGTCCCGCCCATCCACCAGCACCTGGCCGGAGTCCGGGTGCGTGAGGCCGACGAGATGTTTCAGCAGCACGCTCTTGCCGCCACCGCTGCGCCCGATGATGACGAGCGACTCACCCTTCTCGATGGTGAGGTCCACGCCGTCCAGCACCTGCTGGTCGCCGAAGCGTTTGCGAAGCTGGCGGACCTCGATCATGTCAGCGCCAGCAGCCGCGTGAGCAGCAGCGTGAGGAAGAAGTTCGACATCAGGATCGCGATGGACGCATAGACCACCGCCTCTGTCGTCGCGTGGCCGACGCCCTCCGCTCCCTGGCCGCAATGCATTCCCTTGTAGCAACCGGTGGTCGCAATGATGCCGCCGAAGATGAAGGACTTGATGAAGCCCATTAGCACGTCCCGGTGGTCGGTGAAGCGCTGCATGTTCACGAGGGAATAGCCGGGGTCAATTTGCAGCAGGTGAACGCCGACGAGATACGCCGCAAGAATGCCGACTGCGATGCTCTCCGCCGTCAGCAACGGCACGGCGATCATCGTGGCCACCACGCGCGGCACGACGAGGTAGTCAATCGGGTGCGTCGCCAGCGTGCGCAGCGCGTCGATCTGCTCCGTCACGCGCATTGTGCCCAGCTCCGCCGCCATTGCGGCACCCACGCGGCCCGCGACCATCAACGCCGTCAGCACCGGGCCAAGTTCGCCGCACATCGAGACGCTCACCACCGCGAGCGTCGCGGTGTCCATCTTCACCTTGTGGAACTGGAAGTAAGTCTGCGCGCACAGCACCATGCCGGTGAACGCGCCGGTCACGAGCACCACCGTCTGCGACTTCACGCCGATGAAGTAGAGCTGGTTCATCAGGTCGTGCCCGGACAGGCGCTGCGTCGTGAGTGAGCGCACCACCTCCGCCACCATCAGGCTGAATCGCCCGAGGCCGGCCAGCACGCTTTGAATCACCTTTGCCGGAAGTTTTGTCATGCTGCGCGAGTCTGGGTAGCAGACAGGAAAATGACTGGCGAGACTTCACTGCATCGCAATTTCAGATCGGTGCGACGCGGATTGGCGATGGGGAGCGCGGCGTTCACGCCGCAGAAGGTTGGAAGGGAAGCGCGGGTTCGGATGCAGGCGAGTAACGGAGACTTCTGCGGCCTGAAGGCCGCGCTCCAAAGCACAAACGCCATCCGGCATGCCGGATGGCGTTCGCGCTGGAATATCGTCCAGCCTAGCTCGCAGCGACCGCGCCCTCAGCGGCGGCGGCGGCCTTCTGCGAGAAGGTGAGCTTGCCCTCGGCCATTGAAACCTGAACTGGCTCGCCGGGGGTCAGGTTGCCGCGCAGGAGCTCCTCTGCAAGCGGGTCTTCGAGATACTTCTCCACGCTGCGGCGCATCGGCCGCGCGCCGTATTGCGGGTCGAAGCCCTTCTCCACGAGGAAGTCCTTTGCCTTCTCGTCGAGCACGAGTTGGATGTTCTTGTGCTTGAGCCGCTCCATGACCTTCGTGGCTTCGAGGTCGAGGATGGTGATGAGATCGGGCTTGGTGAGCTGGCGGAAGACGATGACGTCGTCGAGGCGGTTCAGGAACTCGGGACGGAAGGCCTTCTTCGCCTCATCGAGGGTCTTCTCTTTCATCTTTTCATAGCTGAACTCGTCCTTGGATGCGCCGAAGCCGATGACGTTATTTTTCTTCAGCGTCTCGGAGCCGACGTTCGAAGTGAGCAGGATGATGGTGTTGCGGAAGTCAATCACGCGGCCCGTGTTGTCCGTGAGTTTGCCCTCTTCCAGAATCTGAAGAAGCATGTTCATCACGTCGGGGTGCGCCTTCTCAATTTCGTCGAAGAGCACCACGCAATACGGCTTGCGGCGCACCTGCTCGGTGAGCTGGCCGCCTTCTCCGTAACCGACGTAGCCCGGTGGCGAACCCACGAGGCGCGACACGGTGAACTTCTCCATGTATTCGCTCATGTCGAGCTGCACGAGGTTCTTGGCATCGCCGAACATCTGCTCGGCCAGCGTCTTGGCGAGGAGCGTCTTGCCCACGCCGGTCGGGCCGAGCAACGCGAACGTGCCGATGGGGCGCTTCGGGTCCTTCAAGTCCGCGCGGGAGCGGCGGAGCGCCTTCGCCATCGCGAGCACGGCGTCGGTCTGGCCGATGACGACCTTCGCGAGCACCTTCTCGACCTCGAGCAGGCGCTGTGATTCGTCCTTCTCCATGCGCTTGAGCGGGATCCCCGTCCACTTCGAGACGATGTGGAGGATGTCATCCTCGTCCACCTTGACGCGCTTCTCGTCCTTCGCCTCGCGCCAGGTCTTGAGCGTGGCTTCGAGCTTTTCCTTCGCGTGCTTTTCCTTGTCGCGGTAGGAGGCCGCGCCTTCGAAATCCTGTTCCTTGATCGCGCGCTCCTTGCGGTTCTTGAGCTCCTCGATCTCTGCTTCCTGATCCTTCACGTCAGGCGGACGCGTCATCGCGCCGATGCGCGCGCGCGAACCGGCCTCATCCATCACGTCAATCGCCTGGTCCGGCAGGAAGCGGCCGGTGATGTAGCGGTCGGAGAGCTTCACGCTCGCCTCGACGGCTGAGTCGGTGATCTCGGCGCGGTGGTGCTCCTCGTATTTGCCGCGCAAGCCCTTGAGGATCGCGATGGCGTCCTCGATGGACGGCGGCTCGACCTTCACGGACTGGAAACGGCGCTCGAGCGCGGCGTCCTTCTCGATGTATTTGCGATACTCGGTGAGCGTGGTCGCTCCGATGCACTGCATCTCGCCACGGGAGAGGGCGGGCTTGATGATGTTGCTCGCGTCCATCGTGCCCTCGGCGCTGCCCGCGCCGACGATGGTGTGCATCTCGTCAATGAAGAGAATGATGTTCTTGTTCTTCCGGATCTCGTCCATCACCGCCTTGATGCGCTCCTCGAACTGGCCGCGATACTTCGTCCCCGCGACCATGAGCGCTAGGTCCAGCACGATGACGCGCTTGTCGCGGAGCAGCTCGGGGACGTTGCCCTTCACGACTTCCTGCGCGAGGCCCTCGACAATCGCGGTCTTGCCCACGCCCGCCTCGCCAAGCAGCACGGGGTTGTTCTTCGTGCGCCGGCAAAGAATCTGGATGACGCGCTCGATCTCCGTCTTGCGCCCGATGACCGGGTCCATCTCGCCCTTGCGCGCGATCTCCGTGAGGTCGCGGCCAAAAGCCTTCAACGCGGGCGTCTTGTTCTCGCCCTTCTTGTCGCCGCCTTCCTTCTTCTCGCCCTCGCCACCAACGGCGGTTTCCTCGCCTTGGTTCTGAAAGTTCGGGTCGAGTTCCTTCAGGATTTCCTGGCGCACGGCCTCGATGTCAATGTCCAGTTCCTTGAGCACCTTCGCCGCGACCCCGTCGCCCTCGCGCAGCAGGCCGAGGAGAATGTGCTCGGTGCCGACGTAAGTATGGTTGAGCGCCTTGGCCTCCTTCGAGGCGAGCGCGAGCACCTTCTTGACGCGCGGCGTGTAAGGGATGTTGCCGACCTGCTTGATGTCGGGGCCGGCCTTGGATTGTTTCTCGACCTCTTGGCGGACGGTCTCGAGGTCGAGGCCCATCTTCTGGAGCACGTTCACGGCGACGCCCTGGCCGAGCTTGATGAGGCCGAGGAGCAGATGCTCCGTGCCTACGAAATTGTGGTTGAACCGGTCTGCTTCCTTCCGCGCGAGGGCCAGCACCTGCTGTGCGCGCGGTGTAAAATTGCTCATCTCGTCACTCATGGAGCGAAATTGCAGCGGACACAGTGCTTTGTCCAGTTTTCCAATCGCCGTTTGTAGGAGACGACGTGAGGCGTCTCTCGCTTTCGGAATCAGTCAGAGAATCCTCACGTCGTCTCCTACGTAGGCGCTACTTCTTCGCCTCGCCCGTTTTCTTCGTGGTTGCTTTCGGAGCGGGCGCAGCTTTCTTGTCGAGGTTCTTGTTCAAGTCCTCCTCAGCAAACGTCGTCTTCGCCCCGTCGTGCGGCACTTCGAACCCCGCGCTCCAGAGGATGCCGTTGACCACGAGCTTGCGCTGGCTCTCGTAGCTCCAGCTCTTGTGCAGGTCCGCGCCGGTGAACCCGAAGCCCCGTCCGCCACCCGCGCGCTGCTGCGCCCACGCGATGACTTCGTCGCGTCCGTTGTGCTGCTTCGCGTCCGTGCTGGTGCGAGACTTGTCCGGCACCTGACCGACGATGAGCTGGGCAAAGCCTTTGTCCTTTGCGAAGTGCAGGTTGTAAAGCCAGCCGTCGCCGGGCGCGGCGAAAGGTTTTACTCCGCGCAGCACGGGATGCGTGCCGACGGGCTTCAAGTCCATGTCCCAATGTCCACGGCAGCCGATGTCGCTGCGGAAGACGCCGCCGAGCCAGTCCTGCACCTTGTCACCGTCCGGGCCTTTCGGAAAATCCATCCCTTGATGCATCAACACCAGACCCGTGCCGGCATCGAGCATCTTGGACAGCTTCGCCCAGCGCGACGGCTCGATAAACGGCTGCTTCCCGCCGCCATCGCCGAAGTAGAGGACGCACTTCGCGCCCTCGAGCACCTTCTCGTTCTTCGGCCAATCGCGCGCCATCACAGGCCAGACGCTGGGCTGCTGCTTGAGCCAGTCCATCAGCAGCGCGCACCCGGCGAAGTATTCGTGCGCCATCGCCTTGCTGCTCGGGCCGCCGGCGAGCAGGACAATCTTCGTGAGCTTCGCATCCGGCGCATCCACCTCCAGCGGCACGCCCGACTGGTCATGCGGGTCAGCGGCGCGGACGGAGATGGACAAAGCGAGGAGTAGGGCGATGCGGAGCAAAAAGTTCATGGCGAGATTCAAACCCCAAGCACGCTGTCCGCACAAGCTCGCAGCCGAGTTCGCGCCACGCCCGTGCCGGCGAGTGCAAGTCGTCGGCACGAGGTTTAGACATCGCTCGGGTCCGGGTGGAACTTCGTGCGCAGCCGCATGTCCAACTCATGCACCGCGAGGCTGAGTTCGGCGAAGCGGTCGTAAGCCGTTTCGGCATCGAGGCCCTCGGGGAGTTCGCCCGCATCGAACTTTCGCTTCACGCGCTTGAAGCGCCGGGCGAGCGAGACACGTTCGCCCGCGTCGCCCAGCTCACGTAGAAGCCGTCGCACCTTCTCTGCCATCTGCCGCGTTTGGCGAATCGTCTTCAGCGCGGCGGGCAACTCGACATTCTGCATCGCCACCGCCTTGAAGAGCGCGCACTCGAACTCGCGGCATCGCGAAGGCCGGTCGGCATAAACGCGGCATTTCAAGTCCGAGCACAAGGCGCTGCACGGTTGCGGGAACTTTAGTTGGTCCGCCTCCTCACGTCGGCGGCTACGAGTCACTGGGAGTCCGAGCGCGCGGAGCTTCGCCGCGTCATCGCCCGGCTGAAGCTCCACGTCGCGGAAAAGCGTCCCATCGCAGCACAGGCCGCAGTGGAGGCAGAGCTGGTCAGGCAGGGACACGTTCAAGCGAAGCCTTCAACCACGGATGCACACGGATAAACACGGATGAAGAACTCCAGACGAACACGATGCCTTCGTCCCCATCCGTGTTTATCCGTGTCCATCTGTGGTTAAACTTCTCGTCCTTCAGCAGACGTGCGCCCCCTGGGTCTCGACATACACCGCGTAGAGGCTGGAGCTGCCGCACATGAAGAGCCGGTTCCGCTTCGTGCCGCCGAAGCAAAGGTTCGCGCAGATCTCCGGCAGCAGAATCATCCCGATGCGCTCGCCCTCCGGTGTGAAGCAGTGCGCGCCGTCGAAGCCGTCGCCGGCCCAGCCCGCGCCGGCCCAGATGTTGCCGTCCACGTCGCAGCGGATGCCGTCGGCACCGCCCTTCTTGTCGCCCAGCGCCAGCGTGCAGAGTGTGCGTTTGCCCTTCAGCTTCACGCCGTCCACCACGTCCCAGGCGAAGACGTTGCCGTGCGCGATGTAGAGCTGCTTGTAGTCCGGTGAGAAGCAGAGGCCGTTGGGCTTGCTGAGTTCGTCGCTGACCATCGCGAGCTGGCGGGTCTTCGGGTCCACGCGATAGACGGCCTCCTTGATTTCGAGCGGCCCCTTGTTGCCCTCGTAGTTCATCATGCTGCCGTAGCCGGGGTCGGTGAACCAGATGCCGCCGTCGGGGTGGACCACGACGTCGTTGGGCGCGTTGAGCCGCTTGCCATTGAAGGCGTCGGCGATGACGGTGATGGCGCCGTTGTGTTCGTAGCGGACCACGCGACGGTTGCCGTGCTCGCAGGCAAGCTGCCGGCCCTCGAAGTCGAAGGTGTTGCCGTTGCTGTTGCCGGCGGGCGAGCGGAAGGTGCTCACATGGCCGTCCTCTTCGAGCCAGCGGAACTGGCGGTTGTTCGGAATGTCGCTCCAGACGAGGTAACGGCCGCCGCCGTTCCACGCGCAGCCCTCGGCCCAGAGCATGGTGGGGTTGTGGTAGAGCCGCTGGATGGGCGTGTTGCCGAGCTTGGCCTTGAAGCGCTTGTCGAACGAGACGATGTCGGGGTCGGGATAGCGCGTGGGGTTCACGCCCGTCCAATCGCGCTTGGTGGCGGCGGTGGCGAGCGAGGCGGAGGCGGCAACGGCGGAACCGAGGAAGGCGCGGCGGCTCAAGTCAGTGGCGGAGGACATGGCCGCATTGTTTCGCGGCGGAGGGGAAATGCAAACTCGGAGTCGCGCCAGCGTCCTGGAGTGCGCCGGCCCTCCGGCACTTTTACCGGGGCTGTCGTCCGTCCGCAGGTCGGATTTACTCCGCAGCCGCCGTTCGCGCACTACCGTTCAAAAGCGGCAGAGGGCTGCCGCACTCCAAGACGCTGGCGCGTTCTTGCCCACCAAAGACTTCACCTCGGCGCGGCAATGAAGCTCGCTACTGTCTTCCCATCCTCCCAGTTCCACACGCGCACCTCGCCGTTGTGCGCGCCGCTGGCGAGCCACTTGCCGGGGGCGTGGGCGGCGAGGGCATAGATGCGGTCGCCGCGGCCGGTGAGGGCGCGGACGAGGGAACGGTCGTCGAGCTTGTGCTGGCGCACTTGCCCGTCCGCGCCGCAACTGAAGACTTGGTCGCCGGCCAGCAGCACGCGGAACAGCTCGCCTTCCGCGCCGGAGATTTTCCCGCCCTTCTTCGCGTCCTTCGCGGGCCAGAAATGCACGTCCTTGTCGCGCCCGCAGGAATAGACGGTCTTGCCGTCCTCGGTGAAGGCGACGCCGGAGACGGGCGCTTCGTGGCCTAGGTAGCTGGCTTCGAGAACGCCAGTATCTAGGTGGAAGACGCGGGCGGTGCGGTCGCGGCTGGCGCTGGCGAGGTGCTTGCCATCGGGGCTGAAGGCCAGGCCCAGCACCCAGTCGGCGTGCTGTTGGAGGAGACGAAGTTCCTGGCCGTCGGGCACGGAGAAGAGGCGGATGGCGTTGTCCGCGCCACCGGCGGCGAGGCGGGAGCCGTCCTGGTCGAAGGCCAGCGCCATCACGGTGTCAATGGTCGAGGCGAACACCTTGACCACCTCACCCTTCGCCACGTCCACGAGCGCGATTTCGCCGGACTGGCCGGGCGAGCCGCCACCGACGGCGAGCCATAGCCCCGACGGATGCCACGCGAGGGCTTGGACGCGTTGGGGGAGATTCTTCACGCGCCCAAGGAGCTTGCCGGTGGCCGGCTCCCAGAGCGTGACCTCGTGATAACCGCTGGCGGCGAGTTGCTTCCCGTCCGGGCTGAACGCCAGCGCCGCGATGGGCACGGGCTGCGCGTAGCTCGCGGGCGGACTCGGATGCGGCACGCGCGGGATGAGCGAGGCGAGGTGGGCCTTCGTATCTGGCCCGTCGAACTTCGCGCCCTGCTGGATCCACTGATCGATGAGCGCGATTTGCGGCTTGGGCAGTGGGTCGTCCTTCTGTGGCATCCGGTCGTCGGCGTCGGTCGTGGTGAGCAGGCGGAACAACTCGCTCTTGGCCGGCTGACCGGGCGTGACGGACGCGGTCTTGCTCGCGCCGGGTTTCAGCAGCGTCTCGAAGTTGTGGAGCTGGTAGTTGCCCTTGGCCTTCTCCGGCCCGTGGCAGGTGACGCACTTCTTGGCGAGGATGGGGGCGATGTCCTTGGTGAAGCTGATGTCGCCGGGCGCGGCGAAGCTGGCGGAGGCCAGCGCACCCACGGCAACGCCGGCGCACAGCCAGCGTGCGGCGCGGAACAGAATGGAGCGGCGTGTCATGTGGGCTTGGAGTCTGCGGTCGCGAAACCCATTCGGCAAGTGGCTGCGAAACGCGTCCCTACCAGCCAGTTCCCCTGACTAACAGCTCTTCGCATCCCGTCCGTCCTCCGCTTGTTCATCCGCTCGCTCATCCTCGTCCTCGTCGCATGCGCTCACGCTGGAGCTGCTGGCGTGGTCAAAGTCACGGCCACCGCCACGGAGTTGCTGATCGCGCTCGACGCGCCCGTCGCCGGCTTGAGCCTCGTCGAGCTTGCGCCCTACGAGACGAACGCCACTGCCGGAGCGGTCCTAGCCACGCAGCTCACGACCGCCTCGCCCGTCCGCATCCCGCGCCACGATGGCGCGCGCGACCGGCTTTACTCCGGCTTCGTCGCGACGCGCGCGGTCGCAGGTGGAGGCGAGGCCGTCGGCGCGATTCGGTTCGCCGAGGACTTGGAAAAGCTTTCGCGCAGTCGCGAGCCGTATCCAACCGCCACGAGCAAGAAGGGCCTGCAAGTCCAGATGGTGGACGACGCGCTCGCGCTGGGCATCCGGCATTGCACCCTGAATTTCAACCTTGCCGGCATGATCCAGCTTAAGCCGCAGCCCGACTCGCTCAAGTGGGAGATGGACGGCCAGACATATTACTTCAACCCCCGCTATCTTGACTCGCTGGCGGTGAAGCGCCTCACGGACTCGGGCGTGGTCGTGAACTTCATCCTGCTGCACTACCTCGGCAACGCGCCGCTTGACGCAGTCATGAAGCACCCGCGTTGCGACCCGGCCACGCCGAACAAGTTGACGGCCTTCAACACCGTCACGCCCGATGGCCTGCGCCACTATCAGGCCGCGATTGAGTTCCTCGCCGACCGTTACTCCGACACGAACACCGCGCACGGCCGCGTCTCGGGCTACATCGTCGGCAACGAGGTCAACGCGCACTGGGAATGGTATAACCTCGGCCCGGCCACGCGCGCCGAGGTCGTGGCCGACTACCTCCGCACGGTCCGCGTGACGCACACCGCCGTGCGCAAGGCCTCCGCGCACGCCCGCGTCTATCTCTCGCTCACGCACTACTGGGACCGCGTGATGCGCAGCGGACCGCTTCGTTCGTGCGAGGGCAAGGGCTTGATTGACGACTTCAACGTGTTCGCCAAGGCCGGCGGCGATTTCGACTGGCACCTCGCGCACCATCCTTATCCGGAAAACCTCTTCGAGCCGCGCACCTGGCTGGACAAGCAGCCCGCAGCGCGCGAGGACACGCCCAAGATCACGTTCAAGAATCTCGAAGTGCTCGATGCCTACTTCCGCCGGCCCGAGCTGCTACATCACGGACAGCCGCGCCGCATCATTCTCTCCGAGCAAGGATTCAACTGCCCTGACAAGCCCGACGGCGAGCTGTGGCAGGCTGCGGCCTACTGCTACGCGTGGAAGAAGGTCCAGTCGCTTGCGGGCATAGATGCCTTCATCCTCCACCGCCACGTGGACCACGGACGCGAAGGTGGCTTGAACCTCGGCCTCTGGACGCGCCAGCCGGACTCAATCGCCACGCCGGGCCGTCCGCGCAAGATGCACGAGGCCTTCAAAGCCGCCGGCACGCCGGACGAGGCGCGAGCCTTCGAGTTCGCGTTGCCGGTCATCGGCCTGAAGGACTGGCCAACGCCCGCGCGGTGAGTTTTGAGGCGACAAGCCGGCCAGCTTCGCCCTACAAACTCCACAGCGTCAGCGTCGCCCCCGTAGCTCAAATGGATAGAGCTCGCGTTTCCTAA
>SXTU01000053.1 GCA_005791875.1 Verrucomicrobiales bacterium | reverse complement strand
GTTGAAGTAAGCCGGCACCGTGATGACCGCCTGCGTGATCGTCTCGCCCAAGCGCGTCTCGGCATCAGCCTTGAGCTTGGCGAGGATCATCGCGGAAATTTCCGGCGGGCTGAACTGCTGCGGCTTGCCGTCCACCTCGACCTCCACGGCGGCATCGCCATTCTCGGCGCGCACGACTTTGTAGGGCACGCGCTTCAACTCCTCCTGCACCTCGGTGAACTTGCGGCCCATGAAGCGCTTGACCGAGTAAACTGTGTTGCGCGGGTTTGTGACCGCCTGGCGCTTCGCCGCCTCGCCCACGACGCGCTCGCCGGACTTGGTGAACGCCACGACTGACGGCGTGGTGCGTTTACCCTCGGAGTTTTCCAAGACCAACGGCTCGCCGCCCTCCATGACCGCCATGCAGGAGTTTGTCGTGCCCAAATCAATGCCCAGAACCTTTGCCATAGTGTAAAACTGTTAAAAGCCAACTCCCTCCAAGCAGTGCCAATGCCACCAGTGCAGTTCGATTGAAAACTCGCTGAAAACCGCTGTTTCTGGTGGGGAAGGGGCGGGATCACGCACTCCACCTCACTACCGAACGTCTCCCAATGTGTGCCACCACCGGCACAGCAGCAATCTCATGGCACAATTTCACAGCACCTTCTTGGGTGCAACCCGGAAGCGGACTGTCGGCTCATGCTGCCGTGAATGCCAGGAAGCACCGGCTTCCGCAGACCATTCTGCGCTGCCGCGCACCAGGCGCTTGCGGGTATCAAGGAGCCTTTGGTAGGTTCGGGGACGATTGAGGGTGTTGCGCGACATCTCGGTTGCACCAGATCAAATACTGAGGCCGGGAAAAAGCGTGAGACCATCGAAGCCAAGTGTGGATACGTGGCGGAATGGCAGACGCGCTGGACTTAGGATTCAGAATCCGTCGATTTCAAGGGGTTGCATCCCGTTTCATTGAAGTGCAATTGAAAGCCCGTTTTTATTGGTCAAAACACACTTCTATCCCATTCCAATCACGCCTGTCTGAAGGCTTCGAGAAAACCATGAAAGTGGCACCAAAAGTGGCACAAACTTTCCGGCTGCTTTTCCCGGAGTATTTTGCCCGCGTAACTTTTTCGCCCCATTGCCGCCAAGGTAATCACTCAATGCGCGGCGAGCACCGCCTTTCGATCGATGGTCGGGTTCGAGGTGGCGATGCAAAACATCCCGCTCGCCCGGTCCTGCAACAGCCCCCGCCTCCAGCGCTATAAACCTCTGAAGGTAAGCCTCGCTGCTCCTTCCCCGCCACGGCCGTGATCTCTCGCCGCTGGCGGGAGCGGCTTCACACGGGTCCACGCTGGTCCACCGGAGATCCCCAATGAGTTCCAAAGCCGATAGCATGTTCGTCGATGAAATCGTTCCTCGCCTTCGCCATATGATTCCACACAAGGTTTCCTTCGTGGGCAGCGAAGATGCCGAGGAAGTCCTGCAAGACGCGACCTTGATGGCCGCCCGCCTGATCGCCCGCGCCCGGGCCAACGGCAAAACCGTCACGCCGGGCAACATCGCCTACTACACGCTGCTCCACATTCGCTGTGGCCGGCGCAGCCACAGCGCGGGTCGCAGCGACGCGATGGGCACGCGCACGCAGATCATGGGCCTGAGCCGAGTCACGTCACTCGCCGCGCCCATCCCGGCCGAGGAGCAATCCTTGGATGAGCCGATGACCCTCGCCGACGTGCTCGCCAGTGACGCAGAGGACCCCTCGGAGACGGCGGCTCGCAACCTCGACTGGCAGGCCTTGGTCGCCAGCTTGGATGAGCGGGAATTGGCAGTCCTGCACTGCATGGCCGACGAAACCCGGCTCCAAGAAGTGGCCACGCGCAAGCGCGTTTTACGCACGACTGTCCAAAACTGGCGCAACCAGCTCACGGAACTCGTGCGGACGTTCATGGGCAAAGACGTGCTGCACATGATTCGTATCCACCCGGCGGACCCATCTAGGCGTGAGGCGAGCGGGGTGAGAAGCTGGGGTGGATGAAACGAAAAGCTTCGCGGCTCGCCGAAGTCCAAGTCGCCGGCTCCCTGAGTCTGTTGCCCTCCGCAAGTTTGCCCGTGTCCGGCGCGGGCGCGGTCTTCGTCGTGCAGTTGCCGCAGGGCACGACCGTCGCGGTGCCCGCCGGGTTCGACGCGGAGGAAGTCCTCCTGTTGCTGACCGTCGTGCGGGAGGCGTTGCGATGATCGTGCCCGGTCCGGCCACGCGCATCTTCCTGGCTCCCGGGCCCACCGATCTGCGGCGTTCCTTTGATGGCCTGCACGGGCTGGTGCGGGCGCAGCTCCATGAGGACCCGCGCTTGGGCCATCTCTTTCTCTTCTGCAACCGGCTGCGCACCCGGCTCAAGGTCCTGTGCTTCGACGGGAGTGGTTTATCCTAAAAACCGCAGTTGAGGGTCAGCTTGGGGCGGGTTGAGACAGGGATTCTTCCGAGGGGGCGGTCGTTTGACGGGCGAGGCGGCGTAGGAGCTGCCCGGTCGCCTCCAACTGCGGCGCAGTTAGCACCAACCACGTTCGCAACCGCTCGTAGCAGGCTTTTAGCTCCTGCCACCACTCCGCTTTCACAGCCAGTTTCACCACCCGCTGCCGCCCGCTCTCCACCACTTGTGCCGCCAGGAACAAAAAGTCCCGCCGCGCCTTCACCGCTGCGCTGGGGTGGCCCGGCGTCCGGCCCATCAGCCGCGTGAACAGGCTCCACAGGTTGTAGGTCAGCAAGACCAGCCGCGCCGCCAGCTCGGTCACCACCGCCCGCTGGCGGCAATTCCCTCGAAACCCCCACTGGTTCTTTAGTTCGTCAAACACGTTCTCCGTATCCGCCCGCTTGGCGTAGAGCAGCGCGATCTGTTCGGGCCGCGCTTCGTCCTTTTCCAAGTTGGTCACATACACGGCCACTTCGTCTTCGGGGTTGGCCCAGAACTCGTCTTGCGGGGTCGGGTTCGCGGGCTTGAGGGTGCGCACGATGACCACGCGCCGCTCGCGGCGCCAGCCGTGCAACTTCACCGTGGTCTCGGCGAGTTGCTGGCAGCCCAGCGTGGGCGCGCCTTCCCACAGGGGCCAGGGCACCTTGGCGATGGCACGGCGCACGTTGCTCGTCAGGCGGAGTTTGAAGAGGTATTGCGGGCGCGGCTCTCCGGCCTGCTCGTGCCACGCCATGACGGCTTCTTGGCCGAAGCCCGTGTCGCCCCGGTTGAGCCAGAGGCGCTCGCGGATGGGCGGGTGGCTCCAGAGTTTTTCCATCGCGGGCTGCCAGTCGGTGGCGCTGACGGTGTCGCCCGGCCGCCCTTCCAAGTGCAGGCACAGGCGCGTGCGGGCGGCCACGCAGATGAGGGGGTGATGGCTTTTGCGCCCGCGCTTGTGGGGGTTGTAGCCCAGGGCGGCGTCCTCTTGGTGGCCGTAGCGGGTGTTCACCGTCGAGTCCCAGTCGGCGATGAAACGCTCGGGCAGCGCGGCGTAGAGTTCGGTCTGGGGCTGTTGCATCCAGTCGCGCATCTGCTCGACGGTCATGCCCTTGGCCAGGCGCGGGAGGGCGGCTTCACCGCGCACGCGGTCCATGTTCATGACCGTGGCCAGGGCAGGATCGTCAGTGAGCCAGCGGACGTGGCAGAAGCGTTTGCCTTCGACCAGAGCGGAGAGGGCGAAGCTGTGGAGGACTTTCCGCACGGGGGCGGCATTGGGGCTGGTGCGCAGGACGGGGCAGCGTTCTGCGCAGCGTTCGATGATCCCGAGGTGCTTGAGGAAGGCGCTCCAGGCGACGAGGCCGCCGTAGGCGGTGAGGGCGGCGTCGGTGCGAGTGAGGGTGAACTTGCCCGGGAGCGTGTCCAGGGTGAGGTCGTCCGGAGAGGGGATTTGCTCTTCACCTGCCAGGTGAAGGGAAACCAACGAGGCAGAAGGGCTCATGGCCCTTGATGCTATTGCTCCAAACTCGCTTCGGCGAGTGCTTCAACTGCGGAGATTAGGTTTATGGGTCTGCGCCAAGCGGCTGGAGAAGGGCCGTTTCACCTGGCCGGGGGCGGAGGTCGGCACGAAGGTGCGCTTGTGCGCGGAGGAACTGGCGCTGCTTTTGGGCGGCTTGGAACTGACTCGGGTGAGGCGCCAGGACTGGTGGCGGTCGGAGTGAACAATACCCGCATATTTATTGGTTATTTCGCTTCTTTTACCTCGCATTTAGCCGTGGGTTTTGGCACGCTTTTGGGCAGGTAAAATGCCCGTCGCGCTCGATTTCAACACGCTGTCACAACCCCTTCGGGAGGTGTTCCAAAGCATCGTCGGCGAGCGCGATGCAGCCCGGCAGGAAGGCGAGTCTGAGCGCCGCCGCTTGACGCTGGAAAACCAGTTGTTGAAGGAGCGCATCCGCCTGCTGCTGCTCTCCAAGTATGGCCCCAAGGCCGAGCAGCTTTCCGACGCGCAACTCGCCCTGCTGGAGTTGGAGCCGGGCGTGACCCGTGAGGAAGTCGCCACCGAGGCCGCGCAACCCGCACGGGACAAGCAACTCCGCCGCCAGTCCGCGCCGCACGGACGTCTGCCCCTGCCCGCGCATCTGCCGCGCATCGAGGAGATCATTCCCGTGCCGGCAGACCAACGTCACTGCGCCACCTGCGGCGGCGCGAAGTGCTCGCTGGGCCACGACGTCACCGAAGTGCTGGACCTCAAGCCGGTGGAACTTTTCGTGCGCGTGATCAAACGCGAGAAGCTTGCCTGCCCGCGGCATCCCGACGAGGGCGTGGCCATGGGTCCCAATCCGGATCGCATCATCCCCGGGGGCAAGCTCACCGATGCCTTTCTCACCGACGTGACGCTCAAGAAGTCTGGATCATCAGCCCCTCTTCCGCCAGAGCGCGGCGCTGTGGCGCGACGCACAGGTCAACGTGAGCCCCTCGCTGCTGGGTGACGGGGTCATGGCCGTGGGTGCGCTGCTGCTCCCGATCAACGCTGCCCAGCGCTTGGAACTCCTGGCCGGCGATTACCTGCAAGCCGATGAAACCCCGGTGGGCGTGCAAAGCCCCGATGCTCCAAAGGGACAAAACCACCGGGCGTGGCAATGGCAGTATAGCGTCCCCGGCGGACCGGTCGTGTTCGACTTTCAAATGAGCCGCAGCCGGGCGGGGCCGGCGGCGTTTCTTCAAAACTATCGCGGCGTGGTGCAGACCGACGCCTACGGTGCCTACGACTCCGTCATGGGGCCAGGCATGATCCACGCCGGCTGTTGGGCCCATGCGCGGCGCAAGTTCCACGAAGCCCACCAGGGCGACCCCGCCGACGCGCCTGCCCGCGAAGTGCTCGAACGCATCCGCCGGCTCTACGCCGTCGAAGCCCAGGCCCGCGCCGAAAAGCTGACCGCCGTGGCCCGCCAGCAACGGCGGCAGGAACAGAGCGCGGCCGAAGTGTCGGCGTTGAAAGCCCGCCTGTTGACGATCCGTGCGGAGATATTACCCGGCAGCCAACTAGCCACTGGAGGCTTTCGTAGAGAGAGCCTGGCAAACAATCGCCAAAAGTTTTGTCGGCGTGAACGGCTTCGGCAGATAGTTTGTGCCCTCACGAAGATCCAGACCGCGCCCAGAAACCTCGCCAGGATAGCCACTCATATAAATCACCCGAAGCGTAGGTTTGGTGGCAAGAAGCTGATCCGCTAACTGCCCACCAGAAACGCTTTCTGGCAGCACCACGTCGGTCAAAAGCAAATCCACATTTGCCGCGTGATCTGGCCAAAGAAGAAGAGCTTCAACCCCACTTCCCGCCTCGATCACTTGGTAACCAAACATCCTCAGAGCCTGCGCAGTGAGTTTGCGCAACGCAAACTCATTCTCCACAAGCAAGATGGTCTCCCCAAAACCCGAGCGCTTCTCCTTAGCCGCCACCAATGCCGGAGTCACTGAAGCGTCCAATTTTTTTGGAAAGTAAACATGGAATGCCGTGCCGACTCCCAGTTGGGTTTCAACATCAATCCATCCATGATGTTGCTGAACCACTCCGTAGACCGTTGCCAAGCCTAATCCGGTGCCTTTACCGATATCTTTCGTTGTAAAAAAAGGCTCAAAAATTCGCTTCATATGCTCTGGAGCGATCCCGCTTCCGTTATCCTGAACGCTCAATCGAATAAAATCTCCAAGACGTTCTGGGCTTCTCTTCGCATCCGTCTCCAGAATTTTCACCCCCTTCAAAGCAAGGGTAATCTCTCCCCCATTAGTCATCGCATCGCGCGCATTGACCGCCAGATTAAGAAGAACTTGTTCCACCATTCCTCGATCCGCTTGGATCAGCGCACTCTCAGGCAACAACCGCGCCTGAATCGTGACTGTTTCCGGAATCAGTCGGCGAAGCATTTTCACCATTTCGACAACCACTGTATTGAGATTAACAGACTGAAACCGCACAGGTTGTTGCCGGCTAAAAGTAAGTAATTGCCGGGTCAAATTGCTCGCGCGTTCACTCGCGTTGGCAATCTCTTGAAGGAGATGCTGTTGCTCGGGTCTGACTTGCCCAAGTTGGAGTAACTCGGTATTCCCGAGAATCACTGTGAGCATATTATTAAAATCATGCGCCACCCCGCCCGCTAATTGCCCAAACGCGTCCATCTTTTGCGACTGCCGGAGCTTTTCCCCCAGTTGATGGCGTTCCGAAATGTCTTCCGCCGTTCCAACGACTCGCACCACCTCTCCACTGCTGTTCCGAACGGGAAACGCTCGGTCATGGATCCAACGGATTTCCCCATCCGGGCGCATAATCCGGTAGACGATGTCGTAGTTTCCTTCGGCCTGAGATTTCGACGATTGCTTGACCATTTCCAAGTCCTCCGGATAAATCGCATCGAACCAAGATTGCGGCGAAGCATAAAGACTGGCACAGGTTCGCCCCCAGATTATTTCAAAAGCAGGACTGACATATACCATCTGCTCGTTCGCCGAATCCGACACCCAAAAGACTTCCCGAATGTTTTCTGCCAGTTCCCGAAAACGCTCTTCGCTCTCACGTAAGACTCTCTCCGCGGCTTTCTCCTCGGTGATATCCCGCATGAATGCGCTAAAGAAAATTTGCCCTCCCGTCTGAACCGGAGTGATTGCCAACTCCACGGGAAACTCCTCCCCGCTTTTTCGTAAAGCCGATAACTCGAGGCGCTTATTCAAAGCCGGTCCGATCCCCGTTGATAAGTAACGTTTCATCCCCTCCGCGTGCATTTGCCGATACTTCTCTGGAATGATCAAGTCGGCGAGAATCCGCCCATACGCCTCACTTTTTTTCCACCCAAAGATTGTCTCCGCTTGCAAATTCCAATCCGTAATGTGGCCTGCAATATCCATCCCGATCACCGCGTCCAAAGCGGTATCAAGGACCGCTTGCAACCGGACGTCGCTCTCGCCCAATGCACGCTCGCTCATCTTCCGATCCGTAATATCTCGGGTCACTCCCACATAAGAAATAATCTCGCCGTTTTCATCGAAAAGCAGCGACACACTCAGGTCATTCCAAAAAATTTGCCCGTCCTTTCGATAGTTCAGAATCTCTCCTGCAAAGGGAACCTTAGTTCGAAAAGAGTTCCGGATCGCTTCAATCGTTTCTTGATCGGTCAATGCCCCCTGAAGGAACGCACAGTTTTGCCCCAAAACTTCCGCCTCGCCGTAGCCAGTCATCGTGCAAAATGCCGAATTCACCGAGACGATCCGACGATCAGCATTGCAAACTAATACCCCTTGCGAAATCGATCGCAAAGCCAAGTCGTTCAAGCGCATCGCGGATTCTTTTTTCCGCCGTTCGGTAAGCTCCGTATTCGTCCCCACCACTCGCACCGCTCGTTTTTTATGATCCCGAACAATCCAACCCCGTGAGAAAATCGGAACATAGTAACCAACCCGATGGCGAAGCCGATGCTCGAATTCGTAGCAATTGAGATCACTAGCTAAAACCGCCTTCATTAAGCGGCTCACCCGCTCGCGATCATCGGGATGGGTCAACTCTGACCAAAGATCGGCGGTGACTCTAATTTGCCCGGGCGCATAGCCAATCATCGCAAACCAGAAGTCCGAGTAAAAAACCTCATTTTTAATCAAATCACGATCCCAGACCCCATCCTGAGATGCTTGGATCACCAAATTCAGACGATCCCCAGACTTTTTTAAACTCATCTCCGCCAGATGCTTAAACTGGGCCATCTCAATGACCGTCTGAAGCTCACGACCACTAAGTGGCTCTAGAACATAGCCATAGGGCCTGGCTAACTTGGCACGCGCGAGCGTAACGTTCTCAGCAAAAGCCGTCAGAAAAACCACCGGCAAACCAAAGCGATCGCGGATTTTCCTAGCAGCCTCAATCCCATCCATGGGTCCCGCTAATTGAATATCCATCAAAATCACGTCGGGTTGCAGCTCTCCCGCGAGGGCGATGGCTTGCTCTCCCCGAGTGGCGTGACCCACGGGCAAATATCCTAGCTCAATCAACCGCTGTTGAATATCTCGAGCGGCGATCACTTCATCCTTAACGATGATAATTTTTAGCTTAGAGAGCGTGGATGACATAGCCAGCAACTTAAAAAGTTGAGGGAGATTAGCAAGACGCTAAGCGATCAGCACGATTAGAATTTGCCACGCTCGGCTCTCGATCGTCAAGATCAACGTCTCCACAGAAATTGATAGGAAATTGCTTTCTGGAGGCTCCGCGGTTCAGGAAAGGGCGAAGTGTTTGGTCGAGGGCGAGCGGGGAGGGAGCGGGCGCGGCCGAAGCGAAGCCGGCGACCATCAGCCAGGATGCGGTAGCCGCCGGGGTGAGGCGGCGAATGAAAATGGGCAGGGGCATCATTTCGAGCTGGTTGACGATGCGTTGGTCACTGGCAATTGAACCAAGATGGTCGCGGGCCGGGAGAGTTCAAACGCACCCTCCGCGTTGACGGCGTGGGCGATGAGGGTGTGGAACCCAGCGGGGAGCGGACCGATGCGAAGCTCCGCTTTGCCGGTCGTGACGGGCGCTTCGCCGAGACGGGTGGCGCGGTCAAACAGGAGAATCTTCTGCGCGGCGAAGGCGGGGTGGACCTGAACCTGAACGGCGACCGTCTGGCCCGGCGTGAAGATGGCCAGCGGCTTTTTGTCGCCCTGCGAAGCTGGCTCGGTGATTTGCACGATCGGCTTGTCCACGACGAAGCTTTGCCACACGCGGGCCACCTCCTCCCCGGGCAGCCAGCACGCTGCGGCTTTGTCGGCGGTGCAACTCGCAGCGGCAGCAATAGTGGGCGTGCGGCTTTTCCAGCTCGCCGGGCCGGCGAGCCAGACGTGCGCGGGGTCGTAACGGCGGAGCTGCACGGGGCCGCTCGCGGGCGCGGCGGCTGCGGGGAGGCGCTGGCGGATGACTTCGTCGAAGAACGGCCCGAGCAGGTTGTTCGCCTGGCCCCATTCGTGGCCACGGCCCCATTGCACAGCGATGGCCCAGCTCGCTTCAAATTCCGCGCGGCGCTTGGGCAGCAGGGCTTCGAGCTGCGGCAATTGCTTGCCGTCCTTTGACCCGAAGAGGGTGAGCATCGGCACGTCGCGGACGGCGGCGGTCTCGGGGCCGACTTCGAGGGCGATGAGGCCGCAGGCGAGCGAGCGCTCGGGCAGATGCTCCGCGAGCGCGAGGCGCATGGGCGGATTGATGTCGTCGGCCGGGATGTTGATCACGACGGGCAGGTGGATGTGGTGGGGGTGGACTCCAACCACGACGGCCGCATTGACGTGGTCGGTGCCGATTCCAACGGGGACGGCACGATTGATTTGGTCGCAGCGGACAGCAACTACGATGGGACGGTGGATCTGGTCGCCGCCGACACGAACCACGATGGCAGTTTTGATGTAGCCGCAGCCGATACTAACTACGATGGAGTAGCCGACATCGCCGCAGCCGACACCGATGCCAGTGGGGATACTGATTTTTTGTCTGATTTGTTTGGTTGAACCAGTCTGCGGCATGAGGGGAGCGGCCCAACGCCCCTGATCAGACCCAAAGGTGGAGGTTCGCCGCTGTTCGGGAGTGCGATAGCCTGCGAGGAACCCGCGCCGCACCCCCGTCCCGTAGGGACACCGGAGAATAGCCCGGCGTTTCAACGCCGGGATGCGCGCCCGCCCGGCATCCGCCCCGCAGGGACGGGTGAAGCACCTCGGGTGGAACCGTTCAGCTGCCCCTCCGGGGCTTCGTTGATTGGCTCCGTGGACTCACGGCTCAGTAGTTTTCGACTTGTTGTCGGCCTCAGGGAAGCCTCACGTTCCAAACCGCATGTCACCCCTTGCCCGCACTGGCCGCCGTCACTTCCTTCGCCCCGGGCCGTTCCCGTCGCTGGCGCGCGCCTTCAGCCTGCTGCTGGCGCTCTTCGCTCTCGGTGCTTCCACCGCTCACGCGTGGGGACCACACGGCGAAATTGTCCAAGCCGCCCTCGCGACCCTCGGCCCGGGTGACCCCTTGAAAGCCAGCTTGAGAACCAACGCCAACCTGCTCGTGAAATACGTCTGGATGGCCGACTGGCGAGGACAGCTCCAGCTGGGCCGGACGGAAACATTTTACACGGATGACTACCTGCTTTTCCCGACAGTAACCAATCACTCCTCCCACATCTGTCCCGAAGTCAGGCAAACCTACGCACCGCATTTTCACCGGGCATTGCAGGCACTGCGCACAGAATCTTCCCGCGAAGCGGCCCGGTGGATAGGCTCGCTGCTGCATTTCGTGACCGACACCGGCTCGCCGCCCCACGCACTGGGAATCCAGGGGCCGGTGCATTCCAAGATGGAGAATTGGCTCGATGCAAAACTCATTCTCCTGCCCGGTTACCAGCCACGCCTGCTCGGCACCAACGACAGCTCCGGCGAAACCGGCTTGCTCCAGCGCATGGACGGGCTGATCGAGTATTCCAAGGAACGCGCCCTCCGCTGTCGCGCCGATGTGGTGGCGGACCGCCGGCCGCCGGTCGAACCCGTCGTCTTGGAGTCCGCGCTGGAAACCGCCCGCGTCGTCGCCGATCTGCTCCACACTCTGGGCACGCTCGCGCAATCCCGGGAGCAGGGCGCGTCGCTCACGGGCGTCGTCATTCGCCCGCAACTGCAATCCCCGGAACTCGCCAAAGTGCCCGCCAAGATCGTCCTCCTCGGCACTAAGTTCTCCACCCTCACGGACGCCGCCGGAGGCTTCGCCTTCCATCATCTACCGGCGGACAAATACGAGGTCGTCGCCTCCGTCCCCGGCCGGGTGACCGAAGCGACGCCGGTCAACTTGCCGCCGAACGGCACTGTGCGCCTCGAGACAATCAACCTGACGGAGGTCGGCGCTGGCAATCTGCTGCGCAATCCGAGTTTCCAACTGCGCTGGGTTACGCCGAATCAGGCGGATGGCTGGACACTGACCTGGCGACCGGGCCGTCCCGTAAACGCCAAAGGGCCGAAGGACTGGGACGGCGAATGGATTCCCCTCCAAAATGGCGTCACCTATCAACTCGCCGCCCAATGGAAAGCCAACGGTTCGGAAGATCCTCACCGCCGCGTTGCCTTGCGAACCAAGGGCCGCACCAACGACAGCCCAACCGTCACTCACCCCGCCGCCGCCACCCCGACAAACCGTCTGGTCACCATCACCGGCTCGGAGGAATTGGCCTGGGTGACCGTGTCCGTGCGCGGTTTGCAACCGCCATGGGAACTCCTCGATTCGGTCACCTTCAAGCCCGTCGCCAGCCCGGCCGAAAGGCCGAAATCATCCGTCGCCGCCCCACCCAAGCATCCCAACATCGTGGTCATTCTGGCGGATGACCTGGGCTGGATGGACCTGCATTGTCAGGGCAACCCGCTGCTCGACACGCCGCATCTTGATCGTTTGGCGAAACAGGGCATGCGATTTACCGACGCTTATGCCGCCACGCCGGTTTGCACCCCCACGCGCGCGGCCATGATGACGGGTAAGTCTCCCGCGCGACTGGGCATCACCAATCACGCCCCAGGGCATCGGCCGGGATTCGCGCCGAAAGGACGAGACCTGGCTGAGGCGGAGAATCTGACCTATCTGCCGCTGGGCGAAGTCACCATCGCGGAGCGGCTCCAGAAAGCCGGCTATGCGACGGGGTTCATCGGCAAGTGGCATCTTTCCGACCGGAAAGGCGCCGATGAGAAGGGGCCGTGGGAGCTGCAACTGCGCCCGGAGCACCAGGGGTTTGATCTGAATATTGGCGGCTGCAACCGGGGCGGACCGCCCAGTTTTTTCGAGCCTTACGGGATTCCCAACATCCCACCTCGAAGCAAAGGGGAATACCTGCCCGAGCGTCTCGCAGACGAGTGCATTTCCTTTCTGCGCACCAACCAGACCAAGCCCTTCTTCCTCTGCTGGTGGGATTACTCTGTTCATTATCCCATCCAGGCTCCTGAGCACTTGATCCAAAAATACCGGCAGCGGACCGGCATCAAGGATCCCGCCTACGCCGCCATGATCGAGGGCATGGACAGCGCGATCGGCCGGGTGCTGCAGGAACTGGATTCGCTCGGGCTGGCCACCAACACGCTCGTCCTCTTCACGTCAGATAACGGCTCGCTCTTTGGCAATGAACCTCTGCGCGCGAACAAAGGCTTCCTTTATGAAGGCGGCATCCGCGTTCCCTGGATCGTGCGCTGGCCCGGCGTGGTGAAACCCGGCTCCACTTGTGCCGTCCCGGTCATCACCACCGATACCTATCCCACCCTGCTGGCCGCTGCCGGACTCAAGCCACTTCCCGCAGAATCGCCCGATGGCGAAAGTCTGCTGCCGCTGCTGCGACAAACCGGCTCGCTCCAGCGCAATGCCCTCTACTTCCACTATCCCAATTACGCCTTTCACCAGCGCAACCGCTTGGGCGGTGCCGTCCGAGAAGGTGACTTCAAGCTGATCCGGAATTACGATGATGACTCGCTGGAGCTTTACGATCTTGCGGCCGACCTCGGCGAGACGCGCAACCTCTCTGCGACCAATCCCGAGATTACTCAACGGCTAAAAACTCAACTCGCTTCGTGGCTGAAGTCGTCCGGCGCTCGGATGCCCGCTCCCGTTTCCTCCAAGCCATGAGAATTGCCTTCACAGGCGTCTTCTCCAGCCTACTCATTGCCACTGTATTTGCCGCAACTACAGAACCAGAGAAGCGAGCGCTCCGGCCGAACATCATCCTCTCCCTAAACCGCGGAGCGTCCAGAAAGCAATTTCCGATCATCAAACAATATGAAACAAATCAGCAACCTCTCACTCCTACGTGCGATCGCCCGGTTCCTGCCTCGGAGGTCGTTGCGCTGTCTTGCGGGGGCCGCGCTGGGACTCGCCGCGGGATCGGTGGCTCACGGGGCGGTGGATACGCTTCAGGGCTACGCGGGATCGTTGAACGGAAACGGACAGGGGTCCGCGTCCGACGGCATCGCCTGGACGTCCAACTGGAAAGGATCCCCGGACATCACCGGGACGGCGGCTGGAGCTGCGACCCCCGGTGGCGTGCACCGGTCGATGGTCCGGAGTTTCACCGCGAAGTCTTCCGGGCATTTATGGATCCGGTTCAACACCCGTTCGACCGACACTACAAGCAATGGGTATTACGGCATCAAGTTCCTGTCGCTCGACTCGTCCGGTCGCACGTTCTATCTCGGCAAATGGTATAATCAAGACCGACTCATCCTGGAGTATCCGGGTCAGGTCAACTACGCGGCGCCCAGTCCGCCGGTCAACGCCTACGCGGGTCAGACCAACGCGCTCTGGGCGCATGTGGATTTCACGCAGGGCACCTACGGGACCTGGCAGGTGTGGATCGGGGACCCGGCTACGTTCCGGAAGGCCTCGCCCACGGCGTCGGGCAACCTGCTCGGCACCTCGACCTTCAGTCAGGCCCAGTTGGAAGGAAACGTCACGGCCACGTTCTGGAGTTTCTCCGTTCAAACGAACGAGCCGCTGTTCGCCGCGTTTGTCGAGACGCCGGGAATTTCGCCGAACGGCGGTAAGCATACGAAATCGGTCTCGGTGACGCTTTCGACCGGCACGGCGGGAGCGACGAACTACTACACGCTTAACGGCAGTGACCCGACCGAAGCCTCCACCCCATACGGAGGGGTGTTCACGCTGACGTCGAACGCGACGGTCAAGGTCCGCGGCTACAAGGCGGGCCTGAATCCCAGCCCGATCGCGACCGCCGCCTTCACGCTCGTGCGCTGATAGGAAATTTTCTTATCAATTCACGAAGTTCGACAACAGCGCGATGGCGCGCAATGCAGCGTTTGACGCTCGATTGTCGCGTCAAATGTGTGAAGTCAAGACAGACCCAAGGTGGCTACCATCGCAGTCGGCGCTACTAAAGATGCCCGGGAACATGAAGAATTTCACTCTGCACAGCTTGTTCGAGTGAAGTCATTGGAACGCCCTCGGGACGGGGCAATTTCGTGTGTAATGCGCGGGACCCCGGCGGAATGATTTTGTGAGGGGGAAGTGGTTCCATCACCCAAGGAGGCGCGAACGAAAAACACCATGCTTCACGAAGCTTGAGCATCGTGTTCAACGCGGCATTCTTCGATCGCACCCAGCTAAATTTCTCCGCGTAAAGCGTGCTGGACTCCTGAAGTCTATCCAAATCGCCATCAAAAAAGCAAAGAGTCTCAGGGAGGACGAATCACTCATGCGGTTGTAAAAAGTCCTCGGATTGCTTCTTTGGCCAGCGCCGAGGTGGGTATTCACCGGTTCGGTTGGGTCGCTTGGCGGTGGCGGACGCCGCCCAACTGCTTCAGCCAGGCGTTCATGTGGGCGCGTTCGGAGATCAGCGTGCTCGCCCGCTTCTCGTGTTTGGCCTGCTCGTAGTGGGCGAAATACTGCCGGACATACTCGTTGAGCTTCGGCGTCTGGCCCAAGGTGGGAAGGCTCTTGTCCTCCCGCTGGGTGAGCAATCGTCGCAGTGCGGCCTGGGCCTCGGCGACTGTGCCCGCCTTCTCCAGCGGGACGCGCACACTTTGGTGATGCCGGTGCCCAGCTCGGGAACGGCCACGCGGGCGTAGTAGCGTCCGTTGCGGACCCACAGGCCGCGCACGGGATGCTTGCGAGCATCGAGAACTTTTTGATACGCTCCCCGGCGATATGGGCGCTTGCTTATGCTTATCATGGGTCCGACGGGGTGCCGGGGTTTCCCGGCGTTGCAGCAAGTTGGATGACGTTACAGTGGCACAACAAGTGGCACAGCGTCAACCGGTGCGGCCAATTAAGTTCGCAAGTCATTCATAATCAATCGTGGGCACGTGGCGGAATGGCAGACGCGCTGGACTTAGGATCCAGTGGAGCAATCCGTGCAGGTTCAAGTCCTGTCGTGCCCACCACTGCCTTGTTGCTTCACGGTTTGTGATTCCCAAGCAGCCAGCCCGCATGCCGCTTCGTCGAACGCTCCGCCGCCCCGCCTGCCTTGCTTCGGCTTGTCCACCGGAGTATCAATCCCGCCCATGACCATCGGCGTCCCCAGGGAAATCAAGGCCCAGGAAAACCGCGTAGCCCTCCTGCCCTCGGCGGCTTACCAACTCATCAAGCGCGGACACCAGGTCATCGTCGAGCGCGGCGCGGGGGCTGGCTCCGGTTATCCAGACGCCAACTACGAGCAGGCCGGCGCGATTCTCGCGGGTGAACACTCCGAGGTCTTCGCACGCGCCGACTTGATCGTGAAGGTCAAGGAGCCGCTCCTCGCCGAGTATCCACTGCTCCGCCCTGGCCAGCTGCTCTTCACCTACCTCCACCTCGCTGCGAACCGTGAGCTGACCGACTCCCTGCTCAAGTCCGGCGCGACGTGCATCGCCTACGAGACCATCGAGGTCAACCGCCGCCTGCCGCTGCTCGAACCCATGAGCGAAATCGCCGGGCGCATGAGCGTGCTTGTGGGCGGCTATTTCCTCGCCACGCACTGCGGCGGCAATGGCGTGCTGCTCGGCGGCGGGCCGGGAGTTTTGCCGGGTCGCGTCGTCGTCCTCGGCGGCGGCGCGGCGGGCGTCAACGCCGCGCGCATGGCGCAGGGCCTCGGCGCGGACGTGACCATCCTCGAAGTGGATTTGGAACGGATGCGCTTCCTCGACATCACGCTGCACACCGCGCACACACTCTACTCGAACGAGGCGCACCTCATGGAACTCCTCCCCACCGTGGACCTCCTCATCGGCGCGGTGCTCGTGCCCGGCGCGAAGGCCCCGAAGCTCATCCGTCGCGAGATGCTCCGCCAGATGCGCCCCGGCAGCGTGCTCGTGGACATCGCCATAGATCAGGGCGGCTGTGCCGAAACTTCTCGTCCCACCACGCACCACGACCCCGTCTTTACCGAGGAAGGCGTGCTCCACTACTGCGTCGCGAACATGCCCGCCGCCTACGCCCGCACCGCCACACAGGCGCTCACCAACGTCACCTACCGCTACATCGAACAGCTCGCCGACCTCGGCCTCGCGGACGCCTGCCAGCGCCAGCCCGCGCTCCTCGGCGGCATCAATGTCCAAGCCGGCAAGCTCACCTGTCGCGCCGTGGCGGACGCGCATGGGCTGCCGTTCAATCCGCCAGCGGTTTGAACGGCAGCCGAACTCGAACAAATCGAGTTGTGCCAACGGATGACGCGAATGACGCGGATGAATACAGGCAACGTGCCCGATCAACGACTTTTCCATCCGCGTGATCCGCGTGATCTGCGGGCAATTCCTCAGTCAAACTTGAAACTTCCCTCGCGCCGCCCGTGTCCTATCTTCCGTAACGCAGCCCGAGCTTCATTCGTAACGACCGGCTGCCGCGAACAGCACCTCAGCACATCTGACCTATGATAATGGCGGACATCCTCAAAATCTTCCTCCTCATCCTCGGAGGCCTGCTCATCTTCCTCTCCTACTGGCTCGCGGCGGAAGCGCTGTTCCCCGCCCTGGTCGAGCGTGCGCGGGATCAATACCGGCGGCCCTACAAACTCACCTTTGCCGGCCTCGCCATGGCCGCACCGGTGCTCGCCTTGGCCTTCGCCTGCACCAAGCTCAACAACCCTTTGATGAACATCGTCTCCCTGTTCCTCCTGGGCATCGTGCTGTTTGGCGGCCTCGCTGGCTCCGCTGGTTTCGCCAAGCGCATCGGCGCTGGACTGCCCTCGCCGCTCGACGAAGCCCAGCCGTGGCGGCGTGTCCTGCGCGGCGGCATCGTGCTCACGCTGACTTTTCTGCTGCCCTTTATTGGTTGGTTGGGCCTGAGCATCTGGACGCTCGTGAGCGGCTTCGCCGCGTTCGTCTTCGCCATCCGCGAGTCGAAGGCGGCGAACCCAGCTGTTCCTGCACAGCCCACGACTGAATCGCCCGCCGTCCCCGCTGCTGCGTGAACTTTCGCTCACACCATGTCTCTGGGCTGAAAGCCCGCAATGTGAAAGCCCGGGCTGGAGCCGAGCACGGCGAGGCGGAGGCCCGGGTTTCCATGCGCAATGGCCCGCAAGCCCTGAAGGGGCGCAACTTGGCGCTTCGTCCGCGCCCGATGGTTTCGCCCTTTGAGGGCTTGGAAATTTTAAGAGCCGGCTTTCCTGGTGCTTCGCTCGCTCCACTTGCTTAACCCCTGGCTTTCACAGCGCAGGCTTCCAGCCCTTCACTTCCACCATGAACTTCTCCCGCCGCCATTTCCTCCAGACCGGCTCCACCGCCTCGCTCGCCGCCGTCGCGGTCGGCTGCGACAAGCTCGAAGTCCCCGACGCCCTCCGCATCGGACCGCGCGCGGTCGCGCCGCCGGACGGCCCGTTCGCCACGCCGACTGGCAAGGACATTGACCTCGTCTCGCAGGCGTTGAACCGCCTCACCTTCGGCGCGCGCCCGTGGGACTACCAGCGCACGCGCAAGCTCGGCATGACCGAGGAAGCCGCCTTCGCCGCGTTCCTCGACCAGCAGCTTGCGCCCGAGAAGATTGACGATCCGAACTGCGAGAACGCCACCCGCCGCTTCGAGTTGCTCCACGAGCCGCTCGGCGAACTCTTCGAGTATCAGGACAAGCACCTGCTCGATGCGCTCGTCCGCAGCACCGTGTTGCGCGCCGTCTTCACCGAGCGCCAGCTCTACGAGGTGATGGTCAACTTCTGGAGCGACCACTTCAACATTGACCCCTCCAAGGGCGACGCGAAGTGGCTCAAGGTCGCCGACGACCGCGACGTCATCCGCGCCCACGCGCTCGGCAAGTTCCCCGCCATGCTCCGCGCCTCCGCGCTCAGTCCCGCGATGCTCTGGTATCTCGATGGTCGCGTGAACAAGAAGGCGAACGACGCCGACAAGCCCAACGAAAACTCCGCGCGCGAGCTGCTGGAGCTGCACACCCTCGGCGTCCACGGCGGCTACTCGCAGAAGGACGTGATGGAAGTCGCCCGCTGCCTCACCGGCTGGGGCGTGCAGGAGGTTGGCCGCTCGAAGCTCAACCTCGGCTCGGTCGAGTTCAAACCCTACCAGCACGACCGCGGCGAGAAGGTCGTCCTCGGCCACGTCATCCCGGGGATTCCGAAGAAGGCCAACGCGGCGGAAATCGAGAAGCTGGGCCGCGCCGAGCTGGACACCGTGCTCGGCATCATCGGCCTGCACCCGTCCACCGCGAAGTTCATCGCCACCAAACTCTGCCAGCGCTTCATCGCGGACGCCCCGCCCGCCGCCGCCGTCAGCGCGGTCGCGGAGCAGTTCATCGCGTCCGGCGGCGACATCCCGGGCACGCTGCGCGCCCTCTTCGCCACCGACGCCTTCCTCACCACGCGCGGCAACAAGCTCAAGCGCCCGTTCCACTACATCGTCTCCACGCTGCGCGCCACGCACGCGACCACCGACGCGGGCAGCGCGATTCAGGACTACCTCCTGCGCATGGGCCACGCGCCCTTCCACTACCCGACGCCCGACGGCTACCCCGAAGAAGCCGCGCCGTGGCTAGGCACGCTGCTCTGGCGCTGGAACTTCGCCGTCGCCCTGACCAAGAACGAACTCGGCAACGCAACCAAACTCGACGCCGACAAGCTCCGCGCCAGCTTCGCGACCGAGGAAAACCAGATGGCCCACTTCCTCGGCCGCGCTCCGACCGCCGACGAAGTCACCGCGTGCAAAGAATCCGGTGCCCCGCTCGCGCTGCTGCTGGCGTCACCAAGTTTTCAGAAGTGCTGACCAGGATGAGCAAGGAAGTCATTTATAAGGAGAGCAGGAAGGCAGGAGAAACTGCCCTTCGTGCCGCCGCCGATTTCTTCCTGCTCTCCTAATAAAACTCCCCCGCCGGCCCAAGCCTTTCCTCGCCCATGAGCACCCAAACCTCCATCACCGGCAACGGCGACAATCTCAAGACGCTCGTCGTCGTCTTCCTGCGCGGCGGCGCGGACGGCTTGAACATGGTCGCGCCCGCGCACGACCCCGGCTATCACAACGCCCGTCCCCGCATCGCCATCAAGGACACGGACACCGGCGCTGCGAAGCTCGACGGCAGTTTCGTCCTCAACCCGCTGCTCAAGGACCTCGCCACGCCCTACCACGACAACGCGCTCGCGGTGGTCCACGCCGTCGGCTCCGAGGACGCCACGCGGTCGCACTTCGAGGCGCAGGACTTGATGGAGCGCGCGGGCGACGTGGCCGGCGGCTGGCTGGGGCGCTACCTGCGCTTCCGTGGCGCGACGACCACCGGCGCACTCTCGGCCATCGCCGTGAGCCGCGCGTTGCCCGAGAGCCTGCGCGGTGCGCCTTCCGCCACGGTGATGCGGTCGCTGGAGGATTTCACGCTGGGCAAAGGCGGCGGCCCACTCCAAGCCAGCTTGGAAAAACTCTACGCGAAGGAACACGACGCCCTCGGCAACTCCGCCCGCGACACACTCAAAGCCTTGAGCCGCATCGAGGACTTACGCAACGCCACTTACGCCCCGGCCCACGGCGCGAACTACGAGCGCGACGATTTTTCGCAAGGCATGAAGCAGGTCGCGCGGCTCATCAAGGCGCGCGTCGGCCTCGAAGCCGTGTCGCTCGACATCGGCGGCTGGGACTCGCACATCACGCAGAGCGCCATCATGGACCCGCAGATGCGCAAGCTGAACACCGGCCTGAGCGCCTTCTACCGCGACTTGGGCAAGACGATGGAGCACGTCACCGTCGTGGTGCTGACGGAGTTCGGCCGGCGGCTGGCGGAGAACTCCGCCTTCGGCACGGACCACGGGCGCGGCAGCGTGATGTTCCTGATGGGCGGCGGCGTGAAGGGCGGCCGCGTGCTGACGAAGTGGCCCGGCCTGACCAAAGACGTGCTCGAAGGCCCCGGCGACGTGCCCGTGACCATCAACTACCGCGATGTCCTCGCGCCCATCCTGCAGCGGCATCATCCGAAAGTGGATTTGGCGAAGGTGTTCCCGGATTACGAACTGAAGCCGCAGGTGGTTTACGGCTGAATCCAAGCGCGAACCCGCATGAACACCCTCGTCGTCATCTTAGTCGCCGGCGGCGCGCTCGGCATCCTCGTCTGGCTCATTGCGTCCGCGATGAGCGCCAGTCACACGGGCTCTTCTGACAGTTCCACACACCCCACCGACCTCGGCAACGGCACCAACCATTCACACGACAGCTCCGACTCCGGCGGCAGTGACGGGGGCGGGGGCGATGGCGGCGGAGGCGATTGAACTGGCTGGGCGCAGCAGCGTTGCCTCCGCGAACGGCTTGGCGGATGCTTTCCACAGTTTGCGATGCTGACTTACGAAGAAGCCCTGGCCCACGTCCTTGCCGCGATGCCGCCGGCCAAGCCGGTGGAAGTTCCCGTGGCGGAAGCTGCCGGGCGCTTTCTCACCGAATCCGTCTCCTCTCCGCTCGCCCTCCCGCCATTCGACAACTCCGCGATGGACGGCTATGCCGTGCGCGCGGCGGATGTGGCTTCCGCCGGCACTGATAAACCGGTCGCGCTGCGGCTGGTCGGACAAGTAGGCGCGGGGCAAGTCTTCAAGGGCAGCGTGGGCGTGCAGACCTGTGTGCGGCTTTTCACCGGCACACCCCTGCCCGCCGGCGCGGACGCCGTGGTGATGCAGGAGGACACGCATGCGGACGGCGACACAGTGCAGGTGCTCGACCGCGCGCGGCCTTGGGAAAATGTCCGGCTGCGCGGCGAGGATGTGAAGTCCGGCGCGGTCATCGCGACTCCCGGCGTGCGACTGGGCGCGGGGCACTTGAACCTGCTCGCCGCCGTCGGCACCGCGAGCGTGCGGGTGGCGAAGCGTCCGCGCGTGGCACTCGTCTCGACGGGCAGCGAGCTGCGTCCGCCCGGCAAGCCGCTCGTGCCCGGCCAGATTTACGAGAGCAACCGCCCGATGCTCGCATCGCTGCTCGCCGAGTGCGGCGCGGAGGCGCTCCCGCTGCCGCTCGTGCCGGATACGCTCAATCGCACCCGCAGCGCGTTGCAACGTGCCTTCACGGAGTGCGATGCGGTGGTGACGACCGGCGGTGCGTCGGTGGGGCAACTGGACTTCGTGAAGGCGGCGTTCGCCGAGCTGGGCGGCAGCCAGGAGTTTTGGAAAGTCGCCCTCAAGCCTGGCAAGCCGTTCATCTTCGGCTCGCTGGCGGGGAAGTTCCTGTTCGGCCTGCCGGGCAATCCGGTGTCGGCCTATGTGACCTTCCTGCTGCTCGTGCGCCCGGCGCTGTTACGCTGGCAGGGCGCAAATGAGATCTCGCTACCATCGCATCCCGGCACGCTGGCCGAACCGCTCGTGAACCGCGGCGACCGCCGGCACTTCGTCCGCGTGCGGGTGGATGCCGAAGGTGTCGCCCACTCCGCTGGCACACAGGCGTCGCACATGCTGCACTCCCTCGCGGCGGCAAACGGTCTCGTGGACGTGCCGCCGGAGACGACGCTGGCGGCGGGCGCTGTGGTGCGCGTGCTGCGCTGTAGCGGCGGTCTGTAACCGCCGTTGGTAGGGGCTTTCCGCAAGACGTCGGTCACGGACCGCCGCTACAGTCAAACGACCGCTCAACTTGCCTTTCCAACTCCACAGACCGGGCAGTCCGCGCGCCGTGCGGTCTTCAGCCGGCGGAATTCCATCGTCCCCAAGTCCATCACGAGCCGAGTGCCGGCGAGCGGTTCGCCCAGGCCGGTGAGCAGCTTGACGACCTCCACCGCGCCGAGGCAACCGGCCACGCCGCTCACCGCGCCGAGGACGGGGAAGTGGCGTCGCCAGTCCGGCGGAATCTCCGGCACGAGGCATTGCAGGCAGCCGGTGCGGCCCGGGATGAACGTCGTGACGTGCGCCTCGAAGGCATACACAGCGCACTCGACCATCGGCTTGCGCGCGGCGACGACAGCGCGGTTCAGCGCGAGGCGCTCCTCAAACATCGGCGCGGCATCCACCACCACGTCAGCCTGCGCGACGAGCGCCGCGGCGTTGGTGTCGGAAATGTTCTCGGCGACCGCTGACACCTCAAGGCGCGGGTTCAAGTCACGCAGCCGGCGCACGATGCTTTCCATGCGCGGCTGCCCGATGCGGTCGTGAGTTTGGAGCAGTTGGCGGTTCAAATCGCCAGGGCGGAGGTTGCCTGCGTGAGCGAGCACGAGTCGGCCCACGCCGGCGGCGGCGAGTTGATAAGCCACGTTGCCGCCCAAGCCGCCGACGCGCGAGACGAGCACGGACGCGCCCTTGAGCTTGCGCTGCGCTGCCTCGCCGAAGCCCGGCAGCCACATCTGCCATTCGTAAATGGCGCGTTCCTCGGCGGTGAGTTCGGGCAGGCTCATGCGGCGAGTTTGGGATTGTGGCGGGCTTGCCGCAAGCTGGCGATGCGGCCGTCGCGCAACTGTGACTGCGTGCCTTGACTCGCTCCCAAGCGCTACCTACAGTTATGACCATGATTCGATGCACTTTCCGCGCGGTGCTGCTGCTGACGGCGGTGCTGGCGTTGCCGCAAGTATGTCCCGCGCCGCTGATTTACAAGCCGGGCGAGGGCTGGTCTTACGAGCCATACGGCAGCACGAGCAACTGGCAGAAGACCCGGGCCAAGGACCAACTCGAAGTCGCCGAGCAGGCCTTCGAGAAGAAAGACTACGATCTCGCGCTCAAGGCCGCCCGTCACACGGTGAAGAAATGGGAGCTTTCCGACTACGCGCCCAAGGCGCAGTTCCTCGTGGGCCGCAGCCTTGAGGAGCTTAAGAAGGACGAGGAGGCGTTCCAAGCCTACCAGACGCTGCTGGAGAAGTATCCCAAGGTGGAGAACTACCAGGAGGTGCTCAAGCGCCAGTTCGAGATCACCAACCGCTACCTCGGTGGACAGTGGTTCAAGCTCTGGGGCGTCGTCCCCTTCTTCCCGTCCATGGAGAAGACCTCGAAGATGTATGAGAAGGTCATCAAGAACGGGCCTTATAGCGACGTCGCCCCGCAGGCGCAGATGAACATCGGCGAAGCGCAGGAGAAGCAGAAGGAGTTCACCGGCGCGGTGAAGGCCTACGAGAAGGTCGCCGACAAATATCACGACCAGAAAGGCTATGCCGCCGACGCGCTCTTCAAGGCCGGCCAGACGCACCTCAAGCAGGCGCGCACCGCCGAATACGACCAGGGCATCGCCGCCAGAGCCATCGCGTCCTTCACCGACTTCATCTCGCTCTACCCGGAGGACAAGCGCGTGGCCGAGGCGCGCAAGAACATTGACACGCTGCGTTCCGAGCAGGCGCGCGGTGCCGTCGAGGTCGCAAAGTTCTACGAGAAGAAGCGGCAGTGGAGCGGCGCTCTGGTCTATTACAACGAGGTGCTCATCAAGGACCCGGACTCACCCCAGGCCGCCGACGCCAAGCGCCGCATCGAATTCCTCAAGACGCTGCCCGGCGTGAGCATCGAGCCAGCGAGGACCACCAACGCCGCGCCGGTCACGCCGGTCAACCCCAAGTGATCATATGCGCGCCCTGCTTTCTCTTGGCCTAGCCGCTGGACTGGTTTCCCTGACCGGCTGCGCGGGCTACAAGCTCGGTTCCACTGCGTCCTTTCCCTCAGGCCAGCACAGCATCCAGGTCGGCTTGATCCAGAACCAAACTCTGGAGCCGCGCCTCATCGAGGCCGTGAACAATGCGCTGCGCAAGCGCTTCCAGCAGGACGGCACCTACAAGCTCGACACCCGTGGGGAGTCCGATGTCGTCCTCACCGGCGTCATCACTCGCTTCGACCGCGCGCCCCTAAGCTTCCAGCCCGGCGACATCCTCACCGTGCGCGATTACGCGCTGGGCATGGCGGCGAAGATCACTGTGAAGGATCGGGGCACGGGCAAGCTCATCTTCGACCGCGAAGTCAGCGGCCGCACCACCATCCGCGCCGGCACAGACCTGGCCAGCGCCGAGCGGCAGGCCGTGCCGTTGCTCGCCGAGGACCTCGCGCGCAACGCGGCGTCGCTGATCGTGGATGGGAACTGGTAGGAGACGACGTGAGGGGTCTCTGACTTTCGAACGTCGGCTGAAGACCTGATCAGAGACTCCTCACGTCGTCTCCTACGCGGGTTGCTTCAGTATCCACTCCGCTGCAGCCTGGACATCGTCCACCACCACGGCGCGCGCCGCCTTGTCGCCGAGTTTGCTTTCCGTCTCCGCGCCGTAGCCCGTTCGCACGAGCATGCTCTGCTGCACGCCCGCGTTCCAACCGCACTCCAGGTCAATCACCTTGTCGCCGACCATGAAGCTGCGCGCGAGGTCCACCGCCAGGTCATCCCGCGCGGCAAAGAGAAACGCGGGGGAGGGCTTGCGCCCGACGCTCGGCTGCTCGGGTGCCTCCGGCGAATAGTAAATCTTGGTCAGCCGCACGCCCATCGGCGCGAGCATGTTGATCAGCCGCCGGTTCACCGCGTGCATGTCCTCCTCCGTGTAGTAGCCCCGCCCGATCCCCGACTGGTTCGTGACGATGATGAGGAGAAAGCCCGCGTCCTGGAGGCGCTCCAACGCCGGTCCCGTGCCGGGGATCAGCTCCAACTGCTCCGGGTCGCTCAGGTAGTGCTTGTCCACGTTGAGCGTCCCGTCCCGGTCGAGGAAGACGGCGCGCTTCATCCTTCGCGACGGAAGCTCTCCGCCAACTCCGCCGGTGAAACCGTCGCCGTGCCCACCTTTCCCACGACCACTCCCGCCGCGTGGTTGGAGAAGATCGCGGCCTCGACCGGCGACGCGCCTGCCGCCACGGCCAGCGTGAATGACGCGATGACTGTGTCGCCCGCGCCAGACACGTCGAAGACTTCGCGCGCCACGGTCGGGATGAGGAACGGCTTCTGTCCCCGCTGGCAAAGGAGCATTCCCAAGTCGCCCAGCGTGATGAGCAGCATCGCGGGGCTGAGTTCCATCAGGAGCGTCTCGGCGACGCGCATGAGATTCGTGTCCTTCAGCGGATCCGCGCAGCGCGTGCCATCGGAGATGCCGGTGAGTTCAAAGGCTTCGCGCCGGTTCGGTGTGAGCAGCGAAAGGCCCAGCAGGCTCAACTCGTGAACCGGCTTGGGATCGAGGCTCAACCACACGCCGCGCGCGCGGCAGAGCCGGTGGACGCCGTCGAGCAACGCCTGCGTCACGACGCCCTTGCCGTAGTCGCAGACGATCACGGCGTCCGCGCCGGGGAGACTCCGCTCGATGGTGGCGAGCAGCCGGCCCGTGTCGCGCTCGTCCACCGCGCCGCGCGTCTCGCGGTCCACGCGCACGATCTGCTGCTGGTGCGCGATGATGCGGGTCTTGACGCTCGTGGTGCGCGAAGAACTGGCGAGCAAGCCATCGCAGAGAATGTCCTGTTCACCGAGCAGCTTGCGGAGCTGACGCGCCGAGTCATCGCGGCCCACGTGGCCAAGCAGCTCCGTCTTCGCGCCGAGCGTGTGGACATTGCGCGCGACGTTCGCCGCGCCGCCGGGCATGAAGCTCTCGCGGTCGAACTCGACGACAGGCACGGGAGCCTCCGGCGAAATGCGCCCGACGTGGCCCCAGATGTATTGGTCGAGCATCACGTCGCCGACGACGAGCACGCGGGCCTTGGCGCAGCCGGCGATGAGTTCATCGAGCCGGCTTGGGGAGATGGCGGGCAACTTCATTGGCCTGAGCTTGCGTCGGGCTGAACGGCTTTCAATTCAAAAACGCCGTGAGCGGACTTGTGGCACTCGCTGAAGCCTGCTGCGCGCCGAGGCCGACTTCAAACGCCGTCCGGCCCGCCTCCACCGCCTGCTTGAACGCAACCGCCATCCGGTTCGCGTCGCTCGCGATGGCGATGGCGGTGTTGACCAGCACGGCGTCCGCGCCGAGTTCCATCGCCTCCGCCGCGTGGCTGGGCGCGCCGATGCCCGCGTCCACGACGACCGGCACGGTGGCCTGCTCGATGATGATGCGAAGCTGGTCGCGTGTCTGGAGGCCACGATTAGAGCCGATGGGCGAGCCGAGCGGCATGACAGTGGCGCAGCCGACTTCTTGCAGCCGTTTGGCCAGCACAGGATCGGCGTTGATGTAAGGCAGCACGGTGAAGCCCTCCTTCACGAGCACCTCGGCGGCCTTCAGCGTCTCGATGGGATCGGGCAGCAGGTAGCGCGGGTCGGGGTGGATTTCGAGCTTCACCCACTTAGGCAGGCCGGCAGCGACGGCGAGGCGAGCGAGGCGGATGGCTTCCTCGGCGTTCATCGCGCCGCTGGTGTTGGGCAGGAGCAGGTAGCGCTTCGGGTCAATGAACTCGAGGATGTTGGCGAACGGATCCTTCTGCCCGCTCAAGTCCGCGCGCCGCAACGCCACCGTGACCATCTCCGTGCCGCTGGCCGCCAGCGCGTCGCGCATCGCGACGGGCGAGGGAAATTTTCCGGTGCCAAGGATGAGCCGCGAGCGGAACTCACGGGCGGCGATGACCAATGGGCGGGACGCCAAATTCATGCACGGGGAAAGTAGGCGGCACAGCGCAGCGCGTCCAGCGCGGTCGGGGGCCGGTCACTTCCTCAGCGTGAGCATTACCTGCCGCACGTCCATCACGCTCTGGCCGGGGATCTCCAGCGCCCGCAACGTGAGCGCGCCGCGGCCCTGCTCCAGCTTGATCGTGCCGAGGGACAGCGGGCGGAACTCCTTCATCTTCGACTCGCCGGCCGGCCGGGGAATCGTGTCCTGGTTCGTGTAGAGCGGCGGGTCCCAGCCGGGCGCGACTTTGCCGGCAAGCTTGCTGCCATTGAAGCTGAGTTCCACCGTCGCGCCCACGTCGGCCACGGGACAGGTGTAGAGAATCGTCACGTCGTAGCTGCCCGTCGTGTTCACGGCGATGTCCCACGTCATCGAGTCGGTGGCAGTTTTCCAGTTCACAAAGTAGGAGCAGTTCGGCGCACCCGCGCTGCGCTTGATCTCGCCGTGCGCCAAGCCGTCGCGCGCGGGCAGCGGCGTCATCGGAAACTCCGCGTAGCCGACGGGATAGGGTCGCTCGTCGGGCGGGAGTCCGCCGCCCTTGGCCTTGCCCTTCGCGTTGGCCACGGGCGCGATAGTTCTGCCGAGCACGTCCCTGCGCCAGTCGGTGACGGCGACGGCAAATTTCGCCGCCACCTCGGGCTTTTCTGCCGCGATGTTCTTCTGCTGGCCAGGGTCAGCGACCATGTCGAACAACTCGCCTGTGTTGCTGAAGCGATACTGCTGTGAGCGCGCGCTGACGTTGCCGTTCTGGTGCGAGAAGATCGTCCGGTCCGGCCAGCCGCGCCGCTGTGCGCCGACGAGCAGGTTGGAAAGGTTTTGTCCGTCGAGCGGCTTGTCGCCGACGCGCTTCACGCCCGCCATCGCCGTGAGCGTCGGCAGCAGGTCAATCGCGCCGGCAATCTCGCGCACCACCGTGCCGGACTGAATGCCGCCGCCGGGCCATCGGATGAAGAACGTCGAGCGCACGCCACCCTCGTCGGTCGAACCTTTGCGACCCTTCATGCCGTTGTTCCAGCGCCACGAGTTCGGGCCGTTGTCCGAGAAGTAGATCACGATGGTGTTGTCAGCGAGCTTCAG
>SXTU01000006.1 GCA_005791875.1 Verrucomicrobiales bacterium | reverse complement strand
CGCGCCTTCATGATGCGCAGCACTTGGAGCGCGGCGACGAGGCCGTCGCCGGTGGTGGAGTAGTCGCGGAAGATCAGGTGGCCGCTCTCCTCGCCGCCGAAGTTGTAGCCGCACTTGAGCATCTCATCGATGACGTTCTTGTCCCCGACGGAGGTGTAAACAATCTTACCGCCCGCCGCCTGCATCGCCGCGCCGAGGCCGGCGTTGCTCATGACGGTGGAGACGAGCGTCTTCTCCGCGAGCGTGCCCTGCGCCATCATGTCCAGGGCGGCAACCGCCATGATGTCGTCGCCGTCGAGGAGAATGCCCGTCTCGTCGCAGAGGATGACGCGGTCAGCGTCACCGTCGTGCGCGATGCCGAGGTCGGCGCGATACTCGCGGACCTTGGCGCACAAGTTCTGCGGGTGCATCGAACCGCATTCCTTGTTGATGTTGGTGCCGTCGGGCGTGTTGCCGAAGACGAAGATCTCCGCGCCGAGTTCGCGCAGGACGCTGGGCGTGGCCTTGTAGGAGGCACCGGTGGCGCAATCGACCACGATGCGCATGCCGTCGAGGGTCAGGCCCTTCGGAAAGCTGGCCTTGGCATACTCGATGTAGCGGCCCAGCGCGTCGTCGATACGCACGGCTTTGCCGATTTCCGTGGCGGAGGGGCGGACAGTCTCAATGTTGCCGCTGAAGACGAGGCTTTCGATCTGCGACTCGATGGGGTCGGGCAGCTTGAATCCGTCCGCGCCAAAGAACTTGATGCCGTTGTCATCGTAGGGATTGTGCGAGGCGGTGATGACGATGCCGGCATCGCAGCGCAGCGAGCGGGTGGCGTAGGCGACGCCCGGCGTGGGCAGCGGGCCGATGAACAACACGTCCACGCCCATGCTCAGGATGCCGGAGCTCAGGGCGTTTTCGAGCATGTAGCCGGAGAGGCGCGTGTCTTTGCCGATGGCGATGCGGTGCTTGCCGCGCGAGCGGGACTGGGACTCGAGATTCTTGAAGACGTGCGCGGCGGCGCGACCGAGCTTGAGGGCGGTCTCGGCTGTCACGGGCTCGACGTTCGCGGTGCCGCGGACGCCGTCGGTGCCGAAGATTTTCTTGGGTGCGTTGCTCATATCAAGGTTGCGGGGGCTGGGTTGGAGGCGGAGTCACCGGCGTGATGCGCGCCTCGGTGGGAGAGACGTTCCGCAGGGCGATGTCCGGGGGGACATGCACGAGGATTTTCTTGGTCAGGCCCACGGTGTCGTTCACGTCCGTGAGGTTGATGAAAACTTCGAGCTGCGCCGGGGTCAAGGCTTGAACCTTTGCCAGCGGGCCGCTCACGGTGACTTCCACCGTGGTCGGCTCGACGCAGAAGCCGCGCGGGTCAGCGGCGGACTTCATCACGGTGATGGGCACGCGCTCGAACTTGCGCGTCACGGTGCCGAGCGTGGGCCGGTCGGGGCGGAGGGTGGTTTGCGCGCCGAAGATGGCGAACCAAATCATCGTCGCCAGCACGAGCGAGAAGAGCTTGAGCCAGAAATTCTGGAAGATGGCATCGCGGGCGGACATTATTTGGCCTGAGCTTTCTGCGGGAGCGCGACGGGCGCGGGGGAAGGCGGCTCGGAGGACTTGGCCGGCGCTGGTTGCGGCTCGGGGGATTTCGGCGAGCCGGTCAGCTTCACATGATGCGCCAGCCAGAGGCGGAAATTGTCCACCCAGTTCCGCGTGCGCACCCGTTGCACGAAGATGGCCGTGAGGAAGGCGCGCAGCTCCTCGGCGGTCACTCCGCGCTTCAGCTCGCCACGGAACGCATACGAGATTGCGCCCGTCTCCTCGGACACGACCACCACCACCGCGTCCGTCTCCTCGCTCAGGCCGATGGCCGCGCGGTGGCGCGTGCCCAGCGATTTGTGCAGGTCCTGCCGCTGCGTCAGCGGAAAGATGCACGCCGCGCGGAGGATGCGGCCGTTCTTCAGCAGCACGCCGCCGTCATGGATCGCGTTGTTGGGAAAGAAAATTGTCTCGAGCATTTCCGGGGTCGCCTCGCAATCCACCACCACGCCGGACTCGACGGTTTCTGTGAGATTGATGCTCTGCTCCATCGCCATGAGCGCGCCGATGCGCACATCCGCGAGCCGTTCGACGGTCTCGATGATGACCTCGACATCCTCGCGCTGCTCACGGGCCGACATGAGGAGGGACTGGTTGCCCAGTTCAGCGAGAAGGCGGCGCAGCTCCGGCTGGAAGATGACCAGCACCGCCACCGCGCTGAACGCCGAGAAGGTAGTCAGCAGCCAGCGCAGCACCGTCAGCTCCAGCACCGTGGTGATGAAGCTCAACGCGACGAAGAGCACCACCAGCCCCGTCACCACCGGCGCGCCCCGGGTGCCGCGGATGAAGTTCGCGGCGTAAAAAATACCCACCGCGAGGATGAGAATCTCCAGCGCGGGCCGCCAGACCAGCTTGAGTGTTTCGAACGCCACTGTGTTGGCAGTGACTTTGCCGCAAACCGCAGGCGGAGAGAAGCAAGTAATCAGTTTTCAGCGTTCAGTAATCAGTGCCGAAAGAGGTCCGAGTGTCGTGCTTCACTGACGACTGGACACTGAATACTGATTACTGTAGCGCTCGGCTCGCCTGAATCGCCTCCGCCACGCGCACCGCTGCCACCGTCTCCCGCACGTCGTGCACACGGAGGATTTGCACACCGTCGCGCACGGCGAGGGCGGCGCAGGCCACCGCGCCGGGCAGGCGGTCAGTCGGGCTTTCCGCGCCGGTGAGCTTGCCGAGGAAGGCCTTCCGCGAAACACCAAGCAGCACGGGCCGGCCGTGGCGGATGAAGCGAGGTAGCGCGGCGAGTAATTGCAGGTTGTGCTCCAGCGTCTTGCCGAAGCCGATGCCGGGATCGAGCACGACATGCTCGGGGCGGACGCCGGATTTCTCCAATCTCGTGAGCCGCTCGGCGAAGAACACGTCCACCTCGCGCACAACGTCTGTGTAAGCCGGGTTCTGCTGCATGGTCTGCGGCGTGCCTTGCATGTGCATCACCACGTAGCCTGCGCGGAACTCGGCCACGACTCGCGCCATCGCGTCGTCGGCGCGGTTCGCGGCGATGTCGTTGACGATGCTCGCGCCGGCCAGCAACGCGGCGCGCGCGACTTCCGGCTTCTGTGTGTCCACCGAGATGGGCACTTGCAGCCGCAGGGCAAGCTCCTTGATGACAGGCACGACGCGGCGGATTTCCTCCGCCTCCGAAACCGCAGTCGCGCCGGGCCGCGTGGATTCGCCGCCCACATCGAGCAGGTCAGCGCCCTCGCGAATCATCTGGCCCGCGCGCTCCAAGGCGGCCTCGATGGAGAAGAACTTCCCGCCGTCCGAGAAGGAGTCCGGCGTCACGTTCAACACGCCCATCACGAGCGTGGGTCGCGTGAAGCGGAACTCGTGTCGGCCGGCGCGCCAAAGCATGGCGTGCAGTTCAGCACAGGCGGGCCTGAGAGTCAGGGAAGAATGGCTGAAGTTCAGCAAGGCCGAGTTGACTTCGGACCCTTCGTCCAACTCCTCGCCCCGGAACATTTGACACGAGCCGGTTCGGGGGTTGCCCGTGTTCGGGGTGGATTCATTCTTTGCCTTGCTGCCAGCCGAAGGATTCCGAAAGATGCCGCGTCGCGTTCCGCCCGGCGCACGGGCAGGAGGCGAGAACCAGTCTTCACGCATGAAACAAAAAGCTTACGCCGCCGCCGGGGTGGACATTGATTTGGGCAACAAGGTTAAGGGCACACTGCCCAAGCTCTTGGCTTCCACGCACCGTCGCGAGGTGCTCGGCAAGGTGGGCGGTTTCGGCGGCCTCTTCGCGCTGGATGTGAAGAAATACCGACAGCCGGTGCTGGTCAGTTCGGTGGATGGCGTGGGCACCAAGCTCAAGCTCGCGTTCGCGATGGACCGGCACGACACGATTGGCGAGGACTTGGTGAACCACTGCGTGAATGACATCGCCGTGCTGGGCGCGGAGCCGCTGTTCGTCCTCGACTACCTCGGCACGGGCAAGCTGGAGCCGCACGTCTTCACGGACATCATCAAGGGTTTCGCGCGCGGCTGCGCGGCCAACGGCTGCACGCTCATCGGTGGCGAGACGGCGCAGATGCCGGGCTTTTACCAGGCGGGCGAATATGACCTGAGCGGCACCATCGTCGGTGTGGTGCAGAAGTCGCGGATGCTCAACGGGCAGAAGTCCGTGAAGCGCGGCGACGCGGTCATCGGCATCGCGTCGAGCGGGCTGCACACGAATGGCTACTCGCTGGCGCGGAAGATTTTGTTCGAGCAGTTGAAGCTGAAGGTGACGAGCCGCGTGCCGGGCCTGAAGGGAACGCTGGGCGAGGAGTTGCTGAAAGTTCATGTCACCTACGGCCCGCTGGTGCAGGCGCTCTTGAAGCGCTTCAACTCTCAACTCTCAACTCCCAACTCCCAACAGCCCGTCAGGGCTTTCGCGCACATCACGGGCGGCGGCTTCGTGGACAACATCCCGCGCGTGCTGCCGTCGAAGTGCGATGTGGTCATCCGCAAGGGCAGTTGGGAAATGGGACCGTTGTTCCAGTTGCTCGCCGAACGCGGCGGCGTGGACGAGGCGGAGCTTTATCAGGTCTTCAACATGGGCGTGGGCATGGTGGCCGTGGTGGCCGCCGAGCAGGCAGACGCGGCGCTGAAGTTCATCCGCGCCCAGAAGCACACGGCGTGGCTCGTGGGCGAAGTGGTGAAGGGCACGGGCGTGGCGCGGGTGGAGTAGCGGTGGGGGTTTTTGCCAAGAAAGGGCGCAAAGAACGCAGAGGAAACAAGCGGGCAAGTTCGCCGGCTGGATTTCTCCCGCAGCCGCCTTCAGAGAGAATCCTTTGTGCTCTCTGCGCCCTTTTGCGGCTAATTGATTTCCAGCCCGCTCAGGCCTTCGGCGGCTCGGCCACGACGGGAGCTGGATTACGGAAGAGCGCGAGGAACACCAGCATGATGATGCCGGCGAAGAGGGCGGGCTTGCCCCAGAGCGGCTTCCACTCGATGGCTCGCAGCTCGGCCTTGCGGGCGGCGACTTTCTCTTCGTTCACCTTCTTGAGCGAGGCTTCCAGCGCGGGCTTGGCGGCGGCGTCTGCCTTGGCGAGAGTTTCGCTGAGTTTGCCGGCTTCCTCGGCCTTGGCTTTTACGATGACGGCTTGGGCCTTGGAAGCCTCGGTGGTGTGCTGGGCTTCGATTTTGCCGGCGACTTGCGCGCCGATGAACATGCCGAGGCCGAGGGTGAACAACACCAACATGCCTTGGGCCTGCGCGCGGATTTCCTTGGGCGCGACCTGGTCGGTGTAAATCTGGCCGGTCACGAAGAAGAAGTCGTAACAGATGCCGT
>SXTU01000052.1 GCA_005791875.1 Verrucomicrobiales bacterium | reverse complement strand
TTCGAGACCATCATGGTGAACTCGAACCCCGAGACCGTTTCCACCGACTACGACACGAGCGACAAGCTCTTCTTCGAGCCGCTGACGCTCGAGGATGTGTTGCACATTTACGAGCGGGAGCAGTGCTGGGGCGCCATCGCGCAGTTCGGCGGGCAGACGCCACTGAACCTCGCGCTTGGCCTCCAGAAGAACGGCGTCAATATCATCGGCACCAGCCCACAGAGCATCGAGGTCGCCGAAGACCGCAAGCTCTTCTCAGCGATGCTGGACAAGCTGAAGATTCCGCAACCGCCCAATGGCCTCGCGACGAACGAGGCCGAGGCGCTCGTGGCGTCGAAGCGGGTGGGCTATCCCGTCTTGGTGCGCCCGAGCTTCGTGCTCGGTGGGCGCGCGATGCAGATTGTCTATTCCGACGCGGAGCTGTCGCACTACATGAGGTTCGCAGTCGAGGCTGGCCCCGACCGTCCCGTGCTCGTTGATAAGTTCCTCGAAGACGCGACCGAGGTGGACGTGGATTGCATAACGGACGTGGGGCAGTTCGAGAACCCGGCGGACGGCACCATCGTCATCGGCGGGATGCTGGAGCACATCGAGTTCGCCGGCGTCCACTCCGGCGACGCCGCGATGGTCCTGCCTCCGCACACGCTCTCGCCTTCGGTCATCGAAACCATCCGCCAATACACACACGCGATGGCGCGGGAGCTGAAGGTCATCGGCCTGATGAACGTGCAATACGCCGTGAAGGGCGAGACGGTCTATGTGCTCGAAGTGAACCCGCGCGCCAGCCGCACCGTGCCCTTCGTCAGCAAGGCGATTGGCCGTCCTCTGGCCAAACTCGCCGCAAAGGTCATGGCCGGGAAGACGCTCAAGGAACTCGGCTTCACCGAGGAAATCTGGACGAAGTATTGGGCCGTGAAGGAGTCGGTCTTCCCCTTCAACAAATTCCACGGGCAGGACATTCTTCTCTCGCCGGAGATGCGTTCCACTGGCGAAGTCATGGGCCTCGACGCCGACCTCGGCGTGGCTTACGCGAAGTCGCAGATGGCCGCAAACTCGCCGTTGCCGCTCAAAGGCAGCGTCTTCCTCAGCGTGAGTGACGCGCACAAGGCGCACGCCGCCGAAGTCGCGAAACAGTTCGCGGACTTGGGCTTTGAACTCATCGCCACCAACGGCACCGCCGCTGTCCTGGAGAAGGCCGGACTGAAAGTGCGCCGCGTCTACAAGCTCGCAGAAGGGCGCCCCAACGCGATTGACCTGCTCAAGAACAAGGAAATCCAGCTCGTCATCAACACCCCCGCCGGCCAGTCCCCGCGCGCGGACGAAATCAAAATCCGCACCACGGCGGTCTATACCGGCACGCCCATCATGACGACGCTCTCCGGCGCGCGCGCCGCCGCCCTCGGCATCGCCGCGCTGCAAAAGAGCGGCTACGCGGTGCGCACGGTGCAGGAGTATCACTGAGACGAGTTGGGAGCGCGGCCTTCAGGCCGCAGAAGCGTATGAGGAACGAGGACGCCCGAATTTCCGATGCCGTTGGTCAGCCGGGCGTTTCTGCGGCCTGAAGGCCGCGCTCCTGCCCCATCAGTTTTTCCCGATGCCCGTATCAAGTAATTGGCTTTCCCTCCGCCGCAGCCAAACTGTTACGTATGCACACGAATAAGGCAGCAACGTCTCAGTCGAAACGAAAGACACGAATATGAAAACGCTTCTGATACTCGCCCTCGCCCTCGCCACCACCCTGCCCTCCCAAGCCCAGCTCTTCAGCCGCGACAACCTCGGCTCGGCCGTTGTCGGTGGCATCCTTGGCGGCGTCATCGGGCACAACAGTGGTCGCAAGACCGCCGAAGGCATCGGCATCGGCGCGGGTGCGGGCCTGCTGCTCGGCGCACTGTCGAATGACTACCGACGCCAAGCCGGCTACCAACCCGCATACTCGTCTGCGCCGACCTTTTACGGCGGCAACCAGCATCGCTATGCCACCACGGGCACTGTGCTCGGCGGCATCGCCGGCGGCGTCATTGGCCACAACAACGGGCGCAGGACTGCCGAGGGCGTCGCCATCGGTGCCGCCTCCGGCCTCGTGCTCGGTTCCATCGCCGACCAGAGCCTGCGCCACCAACCGAACTACTACCAAGCGCCGCTCGCCCATGTGTCCGAGCCTTACCGCCACGATCACCCCACGTTTGTCCGGACCGGCGTGGCTCAATCCGCCTTCGTGACCGCCCCCATCGCCAGCGGCTACGTTCTGCCTGCTGCGACTACCGGCACCGCGCCCATCCAGGCCCAAACCGTCATCATCAACAACTACTACGGTGGGGGCAGCCAGATGGGCAATGCGAACGCGCTCTTCGGTCGCTAACCTTTTCCTCGCCCGCACCAGTGGGCAGCCTCAAACTCATTGTGCTTATGAAACTGAACCTTGACCGTTGTATTGTGTCCCTGATTTGCGTCGTCGCCGCTGGCCTGCTGGCCGGTTGCGCCAGCGGCGTGCAAAATCCCCGTGGCGTCTCCGTCACCGAGATGCGCCCGGACGAACGCGGCTTCGTCGCCGGCACCGGCGTCGATTCGCAAGACCTCGTGCGCGTCGCCGACAAGATGGCGCGCGGCATCCTCGGCATCCCCCAAGTCACCCGCGCGCAAGGCACCCCGCGCGTCGTGCTCGACCCCGTGGTGAACGAGACGCGTTTCCCCATCAACAAGGACATCTTCCTCACCCGCATCCGTGCGCAACTCAACTCACAGGCGTCCGGCAAAGTCATCTTCCTCGCCCGCGACCGCATGACCGCCCTCGAACGCGAGCGCGACCTCAAGCGCTCCGGCCAGGTCACCAGCGGCAGCGACCCCAACGTCGTCGAGTTCAAGGGCGCAGATTTCTTCCTCACCGGCAAGCTCTCCAGCCTCACCACGCGCACCTCGAAAGGCGTGAGTGACTATGTCCTCTACACCTTCCAGCTCATCGACGCGCGGACCAGCGACATCGTCTGGGAAGGATTCGAGGAGATTAAGAAGCAGGGTCTTGAAGACGCTGTGTATCGTTAGGCCGTGAGGGGCGGACTTCTGTCCCCTTCAACGCTGTATGTCGAACGTGCCTCCAACTCCGCTCGCGAAGTGGCTCGCCGTCGCATCCTTGGTGCTTTCCACCGGCTGCGCCACCTATTCTGGTGACTCCGCCGCCAACTCTGCTTCGCCCACCACTGCCCCGACCGCCCCCCGCCGCGACCAAGTCCTCTGGAGCTACCGCAACGCCGCGCTCGCCATGCGCGCGGGCCGCTTCGACCAAGCAAAGACAGAACTAGAGGAAGCGCTCTCCCGCCTCGGCGGTATTTATGGTCCTGACAAAGCCGCCGCCCGCGCCCGCAGCCTGTTCAACGAGGAGGCCAAGAAGAACTTCATCGGTGAGCCTTACGAGCGCGTGATGGCCTACTACTATCGCGCCATCCTCTACTGGATGGACGGTGAGCCCGACAACGCCCGCGCCTGTTTCCGCACCGGCCAACTCCTCGACAGTGACGCCGAGAACAAGACTTACGCCGGCGACTACGCCCTCCTCGATTACCTCGACGGCTTCGCCTGCGTGAAGCTCGCTGCCGATGGCTCCGACGCCTTCGCCCGCGCGCAGAGCCACACACGCAGCCCGCCGATCCCGCCTTATTCCCCGCACGCGAACGTCCTATTTTTCGTAGAGTTCGGCAACGGCCCGCTGAAATACGCCGCCGGCCAATACCGTGAGCAACTCCGTTTCCGCGAAGGCAACTCCAGCGTGAAATCCACCGTCATCAAAGTTGGTGGCCAGACCCTCCACGCGCCCGCCTACGACGACCTCTACTTCCAAGCCTCCACGCGCGGTGGCCGTGTGATGGACCACATCCTCGCCGGCAAGGCGCAGTTCAAGGCCGGCGCAAACTCTGTCGGCGACGTCGCCATCATCTCCGGAGCCGTCCTTGCCTCGCACCAGAAGCGGCGCAGCAACGCGGATGAAATCGGCGCGGGCCTGCTGCTCTTCGGCCTCGCCAGCAAACTCGTTTCCGCCGCCACCACCCCGACCGCCGACACCCGTTGCTGGGAGAACCTGCCCGGCCATCTCAGCTTCGCCGCCGCCGAACTCCCGCCCGGCCAGCACACCGCCACCATCGAGTTCCTGAACGCCGCCGGCACGCCGCACCGCGTCAAAACCGCCACTTTCATCGTGCAACCCGGCCGCGACACCGTCGTCTTTCTCTCCGACCGCTGAACCATGAACTTTTGCCGCGAAAGAACGCAAAGAAGGCAGAAGGGAAATCCCTCTTTGTGCTCTCTGCGCCCTTTCGCGGATAAATCAGAAAGCAAACCAATGAAAACCATCCTCACCCTGTCACTCCTCGCGGCGACGTTCGTCCTCACCGGCTGCCACTCTGGCGGCGCGTATGAAGCCCGCAACGCCCAACGCTACGACCTCGAAAACAAAGCACCCTTCGCCCTCATGGACGCCCAGGTGCAGCGCTCTGTGACCAGCTCCGGCATCCAGAAGCAGACCTTGGAGGACGGCCGCCTGCGCGTCGTCGCCAACGTGCGCAACCGCGAAGCGCGCCGCATCCAGGTGCAGATTAGCTGCGTTTTCAAAGACGAGAACATGGTGGCCACCGGCGACGAGACCCCGTGGACCAACCTCATCCTCACCGAGAGCGCGCAGGAAGCCGTCGAGTTCGTCTCGATGAACAACAAGGCCAAGAACTTCACCATCCGCGTGCGCCAAGCCCATTAACCTCTGCCCGATATGAAAACCATACTCCTCCTCACCGCACTCACCCTCCCGCTCGCCGCGTTCGGACAGGCTCGCCCTCCCGCCCCGCCGCCCGCGAACGCCCCCGTGCCCGTCACCACCGCGCCCGCCGTGCCCGGCGCGACGCCCGGCGCCTACGTGTATGAGCAGAAGCCCATCACCGGCCTGCCGCAGCTCATCACGCCGCAGCAGGCGCAGACCGTCATTGAGAAGTTCAAGGCCGCCTACCCCAAGCTCGGCAGTCCGCGCATCCTCATCTTTGTGAACCGCGACCTCGTGGACGAGAAGTCCGGCGCGCGCCTCGCCTCCCGCAACGAACGCACCGACACCACGCGCACGACGGTGGACTCCACCATCGCCGCGCCCGCCAACGCCGCGCAGCCCATCAACACCGTGACCATCAACGCCGGCGGCGCGGTCACGCTCCCCGGAGGGACGTTGCAAAGCCAACTTCCCCAAGGCCCCGGCAAAGTCACCACCACCAACGAGCGCCAGACCCGCGACAACCGCTTCACCGACACCGCCCGCCCCGAGCCAACGCTGGCCGACAAGCAGACCGCCCGCGACGTCGAGCGCCTCTTCGGTCGCCCGCTCCGCATGGGCGGCGCGTCGCTTGCCGACCAGCGCGTCGCCACGCAACTCCTCGCCAACCGTTCGCTCGACGCGATGCTCAAGGACACCAACGGCGAGGCCGCCCGCAAGGACCGCGAGGCGCTCGCGAAGGTTGCCGACGTGGCGCTCGAAGTCCTCATCTCCAACCGCCAGCTCGTCATCCGCGAAGTCTCCGGCGACAAGGCCTATCAAGTCCCCGACATCCAAGTCTCCGCCATCCGCTTGAAAGACGCCGCCATCCTCGGCCAAGCCAGTGCCTCCGACATCCTCGGTCGCGACCGCTACGCCGGCCGCATCGTCACGAACTTCGACGTGCGCGAAATCACCGAAGCCGTCGCCCTCGCGCTGATGGAGGACATGACGCTCGCGGCGAAGTGACCGACCTCCGTAGGAGACGACGTGAGGAGCGGTTGGCATTCCAACAATACATCTTCTTCCTCTCCCTTCCTCGGAGGAGGGGAGAGGGTTGGGGTGAGGGGTTGCGTGCGGCGGCGCAAGCGGCCTCACCCCTCATCCGGCCTGCGGCCACCTTCTCCCCTCGCTTTGCGAAGGGAGAAGGAGAAGACAGTTCGAGACTCGTCACGTCGTCTCCTACTTCGCCAACTCCCGCACCTTGCTGACGATGCGTTCCTCAACCGACTCAGCCCACGGGCCGGGATGCGTGGTGCTGAAACGCATCGCCCCACCGCCTTCGTATCCGCCTTCCTTGAGGATGCGCACGCTCGGGATGTAGCCCATCACGTCGTTGGAATAACCCGCGACCCACACGGCGGGGCCGGCCAGTTCCTGCTTCAGCCGCAGCGCGTAATCCACCACCACCTCGCCGCCGAGCGCGACCATCGTCAGCGCGTCGCCGAAGCGCACGACCTGCACGGGATACGGATACTGCGTGGGCAACTTCTCGCCCTTGTCCAACCGTTCCAGCATCCGCTTCGCGTGCGAGGCTTCGTAACGGTCCTTCGACGCGAGCCGGGCGGTGAACTCCTCGCGCGTTGGCGCAGGCGCGTAGTCAATTTGGACTTCCGCATAAGCGCTGCGGAGCGGGCCATTCAGCGACTTGAGCGTCGTGGCGAGCGCCGCCTCCACTGCCGTGGCGAGCGCACGCCCGTGCTTTTGCGCGAGGTCCACGGTGCCGCGTGGGTAAGGATTTTGATCGCCGCCACAGCCAAGCATGAAGAGCGCCGTCACGCCGGGATGATCCGCCTCGAAGTATTGCTGCGCGTAGCCCGCGTAGTCGCCGCTGAACTGGTAGAGCGCGAGCGTCGTATTGTGGCACGCGTAGCCGAAGAGCACGGCGCGCAGCTTGCCGTCCGCGCCCTCGACGCGCAGCACGGGGACCGATTGGTCCACCGGACCTTCAGGATATGGACTGTTCGCAAAGCCAGCCTTCGTCGGCAGACGACGGTTCATCGCGAAGCCAGCACGGGCGAAACTGTAGGCCAACCGAGACGGCGCGCGCGTTTCGAGCGCAGTGCCGATGAGCTTGAGCAACTTCTCCTCGATGTTGCGTCCGTAGTTGTCACCCAGCGTGCTCGGCTTGAAGTCCCCGTCGTCCGCCGGTGCGCGACCGAAGCGGAACTCCGGCCCGCTGTGCGTGTGCGAGGCGTTCAGCAGCAAACTCTCCGGCGGCAACTGCCACGCCTTCTGCGCGCGCGCCTCCAGCGACTTCCGCAACGTGCGCGGGATGCCGATGAGGTCGAGTGTCACGAACACCATCCGTCCACCGCGCTCGTCCTCGATGGCGAGCGCCTTCGCGTGTAGGTCGTCGAACTTCCCTTGGCTGACATTCGTGCGGCTCGCGTAGCCCGCCATCCACATCGCCTGCTCCGGCGTGATGACGGCGGTGGCGACGCCAACTTTCCAAACCGTCGGCGCGGACGCGGGCGCAGCGAAGGAAACGCAAGCGGTAAGGATAGAGAGCAGGCAAAGAAGGAAGCGTGAGTTCATGGTTGAGCGAGGTTCTGACGCCGCGCGGAGCGAGCGGAATTCACGACGCAGGCACGTGTCGGGCGCTCCGAGGTTGTTCGCTTGCGCCCCGGTGCTAGACTCCCCCCGTGATTCACGACGCGTCACTCCACGAGTTGCTCCAAAAGGTCTGGGACGGCGGGCGCATTGACCGCGCCGATGCGCTGCGCCTCTACGCCCTGCCGTTGGAGGAACTGGGCGCGCTCGCCGACCGCCGCCGCCAGCTCCACCGCGCCGCAGCGCACGGCGGACGCGGCAACGAGATCGTCACCTACATCGTGGACCGCAACGTCAACTACACGAACGTCTGCAACGTCTATTGCAAGTTTTGCGCGTTCTGGCGCTCCGAGAAGGACCTCGACTCCTACGTCATCTCGCACGACGAGATGGACCGAAAGATTGAGGAAACCATCGCGCTCGGCGGGAACCAGATTCTCATGCAGGGCGGCCACCACCCCAAGCTCACGAAGCAGTGGTATCTCGATTTGCTCACGCACATTCGCGACAAGTTCCCCGGCTTCAACGTCCACGGTTTTAGCCCCAGCGAGATGGTCGCGTTCTCGGAGTTCTTCAACGAGCCGGTCGAGCAAATCCTGAAAGACTTCGTCGCCGCCGGGCTTGGGTCCGTGCCCGGTGGCGGCGGGGAAATCCTCGTGGACCGCGTGCGCAACCGCATCGCCCCGCTCAAGGCCGACACCGCACAATGGATGGGCGTCATGGACACCGCGCATCGGCTCGGCCTGGCCAGCAGCATCACGATGATGTTCGGCCACGTGGAGACGGTGGAGGAACGCATCGAGCACCTCGAAGTCGTGCGCGAACAACAAGACCGCTCGCTCGCCCGCCTCTCTTCCCTCGCCCCCACTGGGGGAGAGGGCAAGGGTGAGGGGGCGGGCCACGGAGGAATGCAGCATCCTCTCGGAAATCACGCCGCTACCCCCTCACCCCAGCCCTCTCCCCCAGTGGGGGCGAGGGAGAAGATGCCGGCGCCGATCGCACGCTCTGTTGCCTACGCCTACGCCTTGGAGACCGGCGCACTGCAAGGCGGAGCCTTCACCGCTTTCATCTGCTGGACCTTCCAGCCGGAGAACGCCGTGCTGAAATCACCCACCGTCGGCGCGCACGAGTATCTCCGCACGCAGGCCCTCTCGCGCATCTACCTCGACAACGTTCCCAGCGTGCAAAGCTCCTGGGTCACGCAGGGCCTGGAGATCGGCCAACTCGCGCTGCGCTACGGCGCAAACGACCTCGGCAGCATCATGATCGAGGAGAACGTCGTCAGCGCCGCCGGCACCACCCACCGCATGAGTGTCGCGGACATGCAACGCCTCATCACCGACCTCGGCCTCGAACCCCGCCCACGCGACAACTGGTATCGGCTGTTGAAGTGAAACGGGCTACTTCCCGGCGCTGAAGCCGCCGTCGATGATGAACTCGGTGCCGGTCACGAAGCTGGCTTCGTCGCTCGCCAGATAAAGGGCGGCGGCGGCGATTTCCTCGGGCTTGCCCATGCGGTTCACAGCCTGCGTGGCGCAGGCGTCGCGGTAGGCTTGCTCGGGGTCGGAGTATTTCTTCAGCCAGCCGGTGACGAAGGGGGTCTCCACGCGGCCGGGGCAGATGGCGTTGGCGCGCACACCGTCGAGGGCGTGATCGAGCGCGAGGGCCTTGGTCATGCCGGCGATGGCGAACTTGGTGGTGACGTAGGCGAGGCGGTCCTTCACGCCGACGACGGCGCCGATGCTGGCGATGTTCACGATGGAGCCGGTCTTGCGCTCGACCATGCCGGGGAGGAAGACCTTGGTGACGTTGAAGACGCCGCGCACGTTGACGGACCAGAGGCGGTCGAGGTCCGCGCCGCTGGTTGTAAGCATCGTGCCCACGTGGCCGATGCCGGCGTTGTTCACGAGCACGTCGAGGCGGCCGAAGCAGGATTTCACGGCGTTGCCCACGCGTTCGCAGTCAACCTCGCTGCTCACGTCGAGCGCGAGAGACTCGCCTTGACCTCCGGCGGCGCGAATGGTGTTCACGGTCGCCTGGCCCGCCTTCTCATCGCGGTCCGTGACAAAGACGAAGCCGCCCGCCTTGGCAAAAGTTTCCGCGATGGCTGCACCGATGCCGGAGCCTGCGCCGGTGACGAGCGTGATTTTGTCTTTCAGTGAAAACATGGGCGGGAGTGTGGCAAGCAGCGGGAGCGGCGGCAATGTCGCGCTGCGTGCGGGGCGCACAATCCGCTTCAGCGAGGAACCGGCATCGCGTTGATCCACCTTCGCAGCAGGGCAAGCTCCTCTACCGTGACGCGCGGGGTCTCCTTCTTCGGCGGCATCTCTTTGTAATGAAGCAGTTCGATGAGCAGGCTCTTCTGGGCGTTCCCCGGCTTGATCGCGGGGCCGGACACGCCACCCGCGAGCAGCGCATCCACTGTCCTCATGTCCAGCTTGGCGTCGCGCTTTTTCGTGCCGTGGCAGCGGATGCACTTCTCCTCGAAGATCGGCAGCACATCCCGATTGAAGTCCAGAGCCTCGACCCGCTTGTCGTCCGCGAATGCGCTGCCTGCGGCCAGAGCGACGAGCGTCAGCCCACCGAGGAGAGCGTGAGGACGGATCCGCATCGCCTGCTGCCGGGAAGGCTACGCCTGGCCGACGACGTTCACGAAGCAGTGGACGTGCGGCAGGACGCGGTAGTTCCAGACGAAGCCGGGTCCTTCGAGACGCCAGTAGTCCCAGCGGTCGTTGCCCTTCTCGGCGTTCTCCTTGTAGAAGGCGAGGCGCACTTTCTCCATGCCGCCGTTGGTCTTGATGAGCTGCATCACCTCGTCGCCGTCCTCCTTGCGGAACGGGCTGATGAGCGTGCGCATGACGCCCGTTACCAATGCCTGCTGCGACGCATCCAACTCCGCGTAGCCGACGCCGACCGGGGGTTGCTGCACGAGCTTCGGCTTGAGGGCGGCGGCGCCATCTCCCGGATCGCCGACGACCACCGCCTGCTTCTGCTGCTTCGCGTTGAGCATTTCAAACACGCTCATGACCTGCGTGGTCTGGTAGTTGTAAACATTCGCCTCGCTGTGGCCGTTGGCGGAGTGGCCGTAATACATCGGCCCGCCGAACGCGGTGTTCGGCTGGGAGTTGCCGTCGCAGCGCAGCGTCAGGTGATGGCCGGCGAAAACCCAGGAGAACGAATCCTTGCCCGACGGATCACCGAAGATGGCGACGCCGTTGCCCTCGAAGGCACCGGAACTGTCCCACGTGCCCTTGCGGCTGATGCGCTCGTAGGCATCCTCGCCAGAGAGAATCGCCTTGAAGGTCGTGCGGATCAGGTCTTGTTGCGGCTTCGTGAACTGCTCGCCCAGCTTCTTGCCGAGCGGCGCGGCGTTGTGCGTCTTGAGCCGCGTCGGGATGCCGCCCTTCTCAGCCCCATGAGCCCAAGGCAAGACCATCGCCGCTTTCTGCTCGGCGGTGAGCGTGGCGAAGAACTCGCGGACAAGCATCTCCGCCGGCTTCGCCGCGCGCGGCTTTTCAGCCGAGGCCGCGAGCAGCGACGCGCCGCCCACCATTCCCACCGCGCCTCCAGCCACGGCGCGGATGAAACTACGGCGGCCGAGGCCAGTGGATGGAACGGCGGATTCCGAACACTCTGGACAGCTCTGCGCGCCTTGAGGACTGGCAGAAGCTAGCGTGTTTGAGGCAGTGGGATTCATGGAGAATTGTTTTTGCTTCGGGTTCATTGGAGGCGACGTTACGCCGCCGGGGCCGGTGGGCAATTACTATTTCGGGTTTGGAAAGTGACGGCCTTCACTGCGCCTTCTTCTTCCCCTTGCCTGCGTTGGGATTCGCAGCGGCCTTGGGCTGGCTGGGGAGCGGGGCGTTCATGAGTCCGGCACCGGGGTCGCGCGGGCCGGGCGGGAGTTCCTTCGACCACGCGAGGGCTTTCTCGCTGAGACGCGCGACGAGGTCGGGCTGTTTCTCGGCGAGGTTGTTGATCTGCGTGAGGTCGCGTTTGAGGTCGTAGAGTTCAATGCGGCTCCGGTCGGGATTGAGGTAGAGCTTCCAGTCGCCTTCGCGGATGGCGAGCTGCGGGCTGTGATGGAACGGCTCACCGGCGATGCGGAAACGCCACTCCCACAGCAGCGGAGTGGCGCGAGCACGGGACTGGCCTTGGAAGACATCGGCCATGACTTCGCCATCGGGCTTGTGAGTTGCAGGCAGTTTCACGCCTGCGAAGTGGCAGACGGTCGGCAGCCAGTCCACGCCGGCGACGACGGAGGCGTCGTCAATCTTCCCGGCGGGCACCTTGCCCGGCCAGCGGATGATGCCGGGCACGCGGATGCCGCCTTCGTAGAGGCTGCGTTTGCGTCCGCGGAACGGTCCGGCGCTGCCCACGCCGCTGTGCCCGGCGTTGCCGACGTGGATGTCCTCGGGGCCGTTGTCGCTGCTGAACAGGATCAGCGTGTCCTTCGCGAGGCCGAGCTTCTCCAGGCCATCGAGCAAGCGCCCGACCTGCGTGTCGAGGTCGGTGACGCTGGCGTAGAAAATCTCAGCGGCGCTGGCGTGCGGAAAATTCGCGCCGCCCGCGCGGAAGCGAGCGTAGGGCTTCATCTGTTCGGGCGTCGGGTTCAGCGTCGCGTGCGGCACGAGCGTCCAGAGCTGGAGGTAGAAGGGCTTTTCCTTGTTCGTCTCGACGAACTTGAGCGCCTCGTTGACGAACAGCTCGGTGGACTTGGCGCGGAAGAACTGGTTGTCCTCCGGGCCGTTCGCGCCACCCCTCTCGCTGGTGCCGACGAAGTCGAAGCCATAAGCGCTGGGGTCCGGGCCGCCGGAGTTGCTGCCGAGATGCCACTTGCCGATGTGCGCGGTGGCGTAGCCGGCGGACTTGAGCAGCGCGGCGGCGTTCGGCACTTTCGGGTCGAGGCACTGGCTCATGCCGCGCGCGGTGTTCTGCTCGGGCGTGGCGAAGTGGCCGTGGATTTTGTGCCGCGACGGATACTGGCCGGTGAAGAACGCGCAGCGGCTCGGCGAGCAGACGGAGCCGTTCACGTAGAACTGCGTGAAGAGTGTGCCTTCCTTCGCGAGGCGGTCGAGGTTCGGCGTCTTGATGTGCGGATGGCCGTAGCAGCCGAGGTCGCCCCAGCCAAGGTCGTCGGCGAGGATGAAGATGAAGTTCGGCTTGCGCTCGGCGGCCAAGACGACGCTGGCCAGGCACGCGAGCAGGCAGAGAAGGAGGCGTTGCATGGGCGGGTTGTAGCAGCGCCACTCCGGCGCCGCAATCTCACTACCGGGTGCGGTTCTTGCGGAACATCTCTTCCATCTTTTCCCCCTGCGGCGGCTGGAAGGCGGCGGGCTTTGGCTGCGCGGTCGTCAGCGCTTGGGTGTCGCCCCACGTCGTCTGGGCCTGCGCCAGCCGCGTTGTCATGGCCGCGACCCGCTCGCGTTGCTCCGGTAACTCGGCGAGATTCTTCGTCTCGTGCGGGTCCGCTTGGAGGTCGAACAAATGGCTCACGTTGATTTGCGGGAAACGCATCAGCTTCCAGCGGTCGTCGCGCAGGGAGCGCTGCGTCTGCGTGTAGGCGAGGAAGACTTCATCACGCACGCGGGGCTCATTGCCCGCAATGACGCCCGCAAGGCTGCGCCCCTCGTTACCGTCCGGCCCGGACACTTTTGCCATCGCACCGAGCGTTGGAAAAATGTCGAGCAGGTAGGCGAAGGCGTCGCGACGCGCGTCCTTCAGAATACCCGGGCCGTTGAAGATGAGCGGGGCGAGCATCGAGTGTTCGTAAATGCTCTGCTTGCCAAACAACCCGTGGCTGCCGATGGCCAGCCCGCTGTCGCTGGCGAAAACAACGAGCGTGCGGCTGCGCTGGCCCGTGGCGTCCAGCGCCGCGAGGATACGGCCAATCTGGGCGTCGAGGTAGGTGACGCTGGCGTAGTAGTCGCCCAAGTGCCGCCGGACATTGGCCGGCGTGCGCGGCCAGCGTTCGAGGAGCTCATCGCGGCCCACCATGCTCCCGATGTCCAGCGGGTGTTGAGGCAGGAAGTTGGCGGGCAATGGAAGTTTGCTGTCGTCGTAATCCTTGCGGAAGTCCTCCGGGGCGACGCGCGGGTCGTGCGGGAGATTGAAGGCGACGTAGCAAAGCCACGGCTGCGTGGGCTTGCTCTTGGCCTGAGTCTGAATGAACTCGGCTGCAGAATCGGCGAAGACCTTCACCGAGTGCTGGCCGCTCTGGCGTTCGTTAACCAACTCGCCACCGACGAGGTCCTTCAGCGGCAGTTCATACGGCCAGCCCATCCCGCCCAAGAAGACCGCCTTACCTGACTGAAACGACCGCTTCACCGAAGGGTCGCCGTTGTGCCACTTGCCGGTCATGAAGGTCGCGTAGCCGGCCTTGCCGAAGGCCTCGGGCCAGGTGCCTTGGCCTTGAAGATTGTCCTTCGCCCGAAAGAGTGTGCGCCCGCTCATGAGCATCGCGCGGGACGGCACGCACACCGCGCCCTGCATCGCGCCCATGCAATACGCCCGCGTGAAGGCTGTGCCGCCGCGCACCAGCGAGTCCAGGTGTGGCGTCCGGATGTGCAGGTTGCCCAAGGCGCCGATAGTGTCGGCCCGCTGGTCATCGGAGAAAAGCACGAGGATATTGGGCCGCTCCTCGGCTGCGTGGGCGAAGCAGCCAACAACCAAGAGCAGGGAAACCAGGATTCGTTTCATGGGAGAATGGTAGAGAGAGCGGAAAGTTGAGGGCACAAGAAAAGTGCGCGCCGAAGTGCCGGCGTGTTCAGCGGACGCGGACGAAGAGCTTGCCCGGCAGTTGGCGCACCATGCGCTTCATCTCCAGACTGAGCAGACCGACCGACACGGCTGAAGCTGGCAGGCCGCTGGCGCGGATGACTTCGTCCATGTGCGCCTCCTCATGCGTGACGGCGGAGAGGATTTTGTTCTCGTTGTCGGACAGTGACAGCGCGGGCAACACGCCCGTCTCGCCGGGGGAAGGCACCTTGTTCGATGCCGGGAACAGATACTCGAACTCACTGAGGATGTCCTCCGCGCCCTCGCAGAGCTTCGCGCCCTTCTTGATGAGGTCGTGGCAGCCCTTGCTGCGCGGCGAGTCAATGCGGCCGGGCACGGCGAAGACCTGCCGACCGTAGTCGGTGGCGAAGTTCGCCGTGATGAGCGCGCCGCTGGTGAGGTTCGCCTCCACTACGACGGTGCCGAGCGTCATGCCCGCGACGATGCGGTTGCGGATGGGGAAGGATTGCTTGTCCGCCGGGCGGTTGAACGGGAACTGCGAGACGACCGCGCCGCTCGCCGCGATGCGCTCGAACAGCTCGGCGTTCTCCGGCGGGAAGACAAAATTTATTCCAGTGCCGAGCACCGCGACGGTGCGGCCCTTGCCCGCGAGCGCGCCCTGATGCGCCGCCGTGTCAATGCCCCGCGCACCGCCGCTCACGACGGTCACGCCGACGTAGGCGAGCTGATACGCGAGCTTGCGTGCGGTTTCCACGCCGTAGCTGGTGGTCTGCCGCGAGCCGACGAGGGCGACGGAGTTTTTGTCCTCTGCGGTGAGCGTGCCCTTGATGTAGAGCGCGATGGGAGGATCGTAAATCTGGCGCAGCAACTCGGGATACTCGGCGTCCTCCTGCGTGAGCACGTAGCAGCCGTAGTCAGCGATGCGCTTCAGCTCGCCGCCCAAGTCCGTGCCGCTCTCCCAGCCGCAGATCGCGTCCGCAGTCTCCGCGCCAATGCCGCGCACCTGAAGAAGCTGTTGCTTGTTCGCGCGCAGGATGGCGGGGGCGTCGCCGAAGTGGTTGAGCAACTGCCGGACGCGCACCGGCCCGACGTGCTCAATCAAGTTAAGGGCGATGAACGCTTCCCTGGAGGTCATGGCTTTCGGATAGCGAAGAAACTGGGCCGGGGCAAGGCACGATTCGGCGCGGGACATCGCGCCGGGGATGCAAGCGATGTTCCACCGAAACCGAAGGCCTGCCCTACGCACCCACTTCCGCGCGCGCGTCGGCGGCGAGGGCGGTGCTGAGGTAACGCTCGCCTGTCGAGCACGCGATGGTGACGATGGTCTTACCCTTGTTCTCTGGGCGCTTGGCGATCTCGACGGCGGCCCAGACGTTCGCGCCGGTGGAGATGCCCACGAGCAAGCCTTCTTCCTTCGCGAGGCGGCGGGCCATGGCGAAAGCGTCGTCGTTGGAGACCTGCACGCACTCGGAGATTTGCGAGCCGCCCTTGGCGTCCTTGAGGTGGAGGTTCGCCGGCAGGAAGCCCGCGCCGGTCCCTTGAATCTTGTGCGGTCCGGGCTTGATCGGTTCACCCGCGAGGGTCTGGGAGATGACGGGCGAATCCTTCGGTTCGACGGCGATGGCCTGGAAGGTGTGCTTGCGCGGCTTGATGACCTCGCAGCAGCCGGTGATGGTGCCGCCCGTGCCGACGGCAGCGATGAGAATGTCCACCTTGCCGTCGGTGTCCTCCCAGATTTCGATGGCGGTGGTCTTCCGATGAATTTCGGGATTCGCGGGATTCTCGAACTGCTGGGGAATCCAGGAGTTGGGCGTGGCGGCGGCGAGTTCCTCCGCCTTGGCAATCGCGCCCTTCATGCCCTTCGCACCCTCGGTGAGGACGAGCTTCGCGCCAAGCATCGCCAGCAGGATGCGCCGCTCCTGCGACATCGTCTCGGGCATGGTGAGGATGAGTTTGTAGCCCTTCGCCGCTGCGACGAACGCGAGCGCGATGCCGGTGTTGCCGCTGGTGGGCTCGATGATGACGGTGTCCTTGTTGAGCGTGCCGTTGCGCTCGGCGGCCTCGATCATCGCCATGCCGATGCGGTCCTTGACGGAGCCAAGCGGGTTGAAAAACTCGCACTTCAGGAGAATCTGGGTGGAGGCGCCCACGCCGAGGCTGGCGGGAATGCGGTTAAGGCGGACCAGCGGTGTGCGGCCCACGGTCTCGACGATGTTGTTGTAGATGCGGCCCATAGTGATGTGGTGTTGAACTGGCGCTGAATTGTGGCGGGATTGTGGGCGGCGGCGGGTGAGCGGCAAGGATTTTCTCCGCTGATCGAGATCGTCGGGGAGGCCGGTTCACAACTGGCCAAGCTGCTGTTGCTTCCGCCCCGCTCGGGTGCTATGCTTTCTTACCTTTGACAAATGGCTGAATCAAATCCGAAGCCGGAAAACGGCAAGAACGACCAGAACGACGACTTAAAGGGCGGCATGCGGCCCTGGACCTTGACCATCTGGCTTGTCCTCATTGGGTCCATCATGGTGCTGATCATGTTCCGCAACCAGACGGAAGTGAAGCCCAAGACCCTCGGCTACCTCGAGTTCATCCAGAAGGTGGACGACAAGCTCATCCGCAACGGAGTCATTACTTACAACCCTCAGACCTCCGACCTGCGCGAGATCACGGGCACATACATCGAGCTGGGCGAGAGTGGCAAGGCGAAGGGCGTGGAAGGCAAGGATGTGGAGGTGCCGTTCAAGATCAGGATCCCGGTCACCGATAAGCTTGTGGAGAAACTGCTCGGCAGCGGACTCTTCGTGGCCAAGGAGCCTAACACGCTCTTCTGGTCCATGGTCATCAGCCTGCTGCCCATCCTCATTTTCGGAGCGCTCATCTACTTCTTCTTCATCCGCAATCTCAAGATGGCCGGCAAGAGCGCCATGAGCTTCGGCAAGAGCAAGGCGAAGATGCTCAACAAGGACAAGAACAAGACGACCTTCAAAGACGTCGCGGGCGTGGAGGAGGCTAAGGACGAAGTCTCCGAGCTCGTCGAGTTCCTCAAGGACCCGAAGAAATTCCAGAAGCTCGGCGGCCGCATCCCCAAGGGCATCCTGATGATCGGCGCGCCCGGCACGGGCAAGACACTCCTCGCCACGGCCATCGCCGGCGAGG
>SXTU01000005.1 GCA_005791875.1 Verrucomicrobiales bacterium | reverse complement strand
GGCTGGATCCCTACGAGCTGAAGAAAAGCATTGAGGCCAAGCTGGGGAAATTCTTCACTGCGTTGGGTAACTTGGATCGTGAGTCAACGATGACCTGACGGTCCCACGCTCCCGGTAACATTTTGCCGTGAGTCAATACGCGGTGCGTTGCTCAGGAGAAGTTCCGCCAGCACCACGGCGTCGGCGATGCTCATGTTCGCGCCCTGACCGCCAGCCGGACTGACGGAGTGCGCGGCGTCGCCCATGAGCAATGCACCGGGCGCGCCGTAGCGTTCCGCATGGCCCCAGGGCCGCGCGACGCGGACGAAGTCGCCGGGGAATTTTCGCCCGCCGACCACGGCGCGCAGGGCTTCATTCGCGCCGCAGAACTCCGCCCACGATTCGGCGACGTGCGGGTTCGCATCGAACGCCTTGCTGGCGATGAGCACCATGCCGACGCCGACGCCACCCGGCAACGAGCCAGCTCCGAACGCAAGAATGCCCGAGTCAGCGTGATGCCAGTTGGGCCAAAGATGGACGGTCGCTTGCGGCAACGTGGCGGGCCACGAGTCGAGCGCGAGGCAAAGGAACTCGACGGGGAACAGCCGCGTGGGCATCGCGATGCCCGCCGCCTCACGCACGAGCGAGCGCACGCCGTCGTCGCCGACCGTCCAGTCCGCCAGCCATTCCTCCTCGCGCTGCGTGGCGAGTTCGCGCGTGCGCAGGCCGGTGATGCGCCCGCCGTCCTTGAGCACCTGTGTCACCTCCACGCCGCGCCGCAGCTCGAAGCCGCCGAGCTGGAGCAACTGCTCGCGCGTCGCGTTCGGGTTCGTGAACATCGGCTGCACGCGCGCCGCCGCGAACACCTCCGGCGTGGCGAGCGGGAGGAACTCCTCGCCGTCATGCACGCGGATGCCCTGCAACGGCAGGAAGGCCGCGCGTTCCCAAGTCTCGCGCGGCGCGAGCGAGAGCAGGACTTGCTGCATCGCCGGCCAGAGGATTTCCGGTCGCAGCCACTTGGGCGGCGCGACGCTGCGCTCCAGGACCGCCACCCGCTTGCCCCCGCGCGCCAGCAATTGCGCCAGCACCCCGCCCCCGATGCCGCCGCCCGCGATGAGCACGTCATAGCGCATGGCTGTTTCTGCGCCTGCGAGTGGCCCGCGTCAACCTTACAGCCAGCGACTGCCAGCGGGACCACTCCGGGGCAATTCCAGCCTTGAACCACGTGCCGCTACACGGCACCTTCCGCTCATGGGAAAAGTGACTGTCAACATTAAGCTGACCAACCTGTTCGACTTGGGAGCACGGCATCATAAACTCTCCAAAGCCAAACCCCGCACGGTGGAAGTCGAGGCGTTGGTGGACACCGGAGCCACCCGGCTTTACCTCAAGCCCAGCGTCATCCAGGCGTTGGGATTGGAGAAGATGGACGAGGTCATCTCCCAGACGACCAATGGACCCAAGCGGCGTTCGGTCTATGAATCCGTGCGGCTGGAAGTTCAGGGCCGCTACGGGGATTTCAACGTGGTGGACATTGGTGAGAACGTGCCAAACCTGCTCGGCCAGATTCCGCTCGAATACCTCGACTTCGTGGTGGACCCCAAGAACCGCAAACTCATCCCCAACCCGGAGCACGGCGACAAGCAAATGAGCGAGGAGTATTGAAGGCCATGAACCACTACGCCCCCGATGTCGCCGCTGACGCGACCGTCCTCTGGAAATACCGTGCCATCTACCTCGACGGCGACCAGGTCTTCGGCCAGTGGAGCGATGTGGGAAGTATTGCAGTCACCGGATAGGCCATGAGCACCGACCTGAAGCACACTTGCCACGAGTGCGGCGGCCGCACCTCCTACCCCGACCACGCGAAGGGCATGGAAATCAAATGTCCGCACTGCGGGAAGTCTACGTCGCTCGGCGAGGTGTATCCCGCCAACCCGGCCCCGCAACCCGCCGCTTCCTCCAGCCCGCCGACAACCGCGAGTCCGTTGGTTGGCACCACTTCTGGACACTCTGCCCCAGCGGGTTTCGCCATTGCCGGGAAACGCATCGGCTGGCCGGTGTGGGCGGGTGCTGGTCTGGTGGTCGCCGCACTCTGCGTCGGCCTGTTCTTCTATCTACGCCCCATCAATGTCACCGGACACCTGTATGTGGTCACGAAAGGCAACTCTGTGGTGAACATCCCGGACACAGCGGGCTTTGTCCTCGCCGATAAAGAAATGAAGGCGTGGGTTGATGGGGTGAACAGTGTCACGGCAAAGTTCAAAAGCGAAGCCGAACAGGCGGTGGTGCCGCTGGTAAGCGAGATTGAAACAATCGCGACGAAGAAAGCCGAGAGCTGGTCGAAGGAACAGATGGTGAGAGAGGAGCGAAATGGGTTGGAGGTGCAAAAGGACCGGCTGCGCAAGGAATCTGATCTGGTGTATGCAGATGAGTTGGCAGTCACGGTGGGCGACATCTCTTCCGCAGCTCACGGACTTACCCGTATCGAAAGCGAAATCCGCTTCGACTCGAGTAAACCACCACCTTCCCCCATTAAGAGCCTCATCGAGGGGCTTCGAGACACGCGCCGCACTGCCGTTCAAGCCAAAAACTTTGGGGAAATGACGGGCTTTGTCTTGGAAACGAATCTGCTAGTTCACGCGTCAAACACGGTAGTCATCGCACGGAACCATCACCTAAAGATGTCGAATGCCGCGCGACAGCAACGAGCTGATGCACTGGACGTGCGCGAGGCATATTCACTGGCAACCAAGGCCACCAACGCCCTCATTAGCCTCAGCAACCTCCTTGCGAGAGCCGAAGAACTGCGCCCCAAGCGGGAGGAGTTCGTCAAGATCTTGAATCGGTTGGAGGAGTTGGCTGCGGCCTTAGAGACGTTCAACATTGCCTCCTCGCGACTATTCAAGGAGGCGAGCGAGAAGGAAGAACAAGTCGTAACGATTTTGCGTGCGGCGAAAAAGAACATTAACGTGGTTCCCCTCGACTCCTTGAGAAAGATTTTTGGATTGGACGGGCCGGTTGATTCTAGGCTGCCTTCCGATGCACCTCGAAATGTGCGCGACGGCCTCTGGAGGTTTCAAACGGACGCCGAGGGGAAGATGAGCCTGCACCTACCAAAGAAGGGCGTGTATCATTTCGTCTGCGTCGTGAAGTATCGTGACGAAATCTTGTTCGTCTACAAGCGGATGGAGTTCGTCGGAGGGCGAGACCACAAAGTCAGTTTGAATCAGGATGCCAATTTAACTTTCGACTACGAGGCGTGGGTTCCTCTGGGCTTCAAGATCCAGGCACCGGAGCTTCCCAATTCGAAAGATGCCGAGATAACGAAGGACTTGCGCGAGAAACTCCTGAAATGATTGCCGGTCTTCGCGGCGAAACTGCCAGCAACTGCCATGTCTTCCGAACTTCGTGCCTTGCACCGACAGCAGTTGTTCCACTGGACTGGCGGCGACATCGAAGAAAAACAAGTTGGCCGTGAAGCAACCGCCGAATTTTACATTGAGCGTTTGCACAAGACCCTGAACCCACAGCGCGGTCTTTGGGTGAAGGTGCCGACAGGCGGAGACGGAAAGCCGAAAGAGGCGTTGCAACTGAATGGGGTGCAATATCCCCTGCTGACACCGATAGTTTGCTTCACTGAATGGAATCTCGGGGCAAGTAAGCCTCACACCAGCAAATATGGCCATCTAGGCTTTGGGTTCCCACGACGCTGGGTGCTAGAGAGAGGTGGCCAGCCCGTCACGTATTTTCGTGCTGCGAAAACATCGCCATTTCTCCGAGCAATCGCTGACCTGCTGGCCCGGTATGGAGAACCCGCCGGGCAGGGTCGCCTTCCTCCTTCGATGGACTTCCTGCTCCACTTCGCCAAGCCGGTCAGCGACTTTCGGGAGAAGCGTGACCGGAAGGCCAAGAGCGGCAGCAAGCGTGTCAATACCGAGAGGATTCGTGATGCTTTTGCCCGAAACGCTGGTTCACCGATGAAGTTTGTTGCGGAGCGGGAGTGGCGCATCGTTCACCACCAGAGCAAGAGGTTCGTCAAGAATCTTGGTGAAGAACCCACGGCTTATTTTTTGCCTTTCAAGCCAGGGAAGGAGCTGTTCACGCTGGTGGTGCCCGACAACTACATCATGAATCGGGTCATGCGGAACCCTGATTTGACCAATCTGCTATTCCCGGAGAACGGGCCTCACGTAACCGTCCTTTCATGGCAGGACATCGGGACTTTCTAAGCGAGCGAAGAGCAGTCAGAGACTCGTCACCTCGTCTCCTACGGAGGGAACTTAATCCACCTTCACCATCGCCTTGATGACGCCGGTCTCCGGCTGGGTCCAGCTCGGGAAGACGCCGATCATGTCCTCGAAGGCGGACTGGTGCGTGATCCACGGGCGGGTGTCTATCTGGCCGTCCTCGATGAGCCGGATGATGCGGGTGAAGTCGCCGGGCAGGGCGTTGCGGCTGGCGCGGATGTCCAGCTCGCGCCGGTGCAGCGCGGGGGCTTGGAGGAAGCTGATCTCCGACTGGGTGATGCCGACATAGATGAGCCGGCCCTTGAAGGCGCAGTAGCTCACGGCGTGGCCCATGGATTTGTTGCTGCCGGTGGCGTCCACCACTACGTCGGCGAGCTGGCCGTTGGTGAGTTCGGCGAGGCGCTTCAACTCCTCGCCGTCGCCCTTAGTGAGGATGGTGTCAGGCACGCCCATGGTGTCGCGCACGAAGGCGAGGCGTTGCTCGTTCATGTCCATCACAATGGCGCGCGCGCCGGAGAGCTTGGCGAACTCGACGACGGAGAGGCCGATGGGACCGGCCCCGATGACGAGGACGGCCTCGCCGGGCTTCGGCTCGCCGCGATTGATGGCGTGGCAGCCGATGGCGAGCGTCTCGACGAGGGCGAGTTGGTCGAAGGAGAGTCTCTTGGACGGGTGCATTTTCCGCGCGGGCAGAAGGATGCGTTCGGTCATGCCGCCGTCGCACATGACGCCGAGGGTTTTGTTGGTCTCGCAGCAGTTGGTGTGGCCGCGCCGGCAGGAGTAGCAGTGGCCGCAGTTGATGTAGGGCTCGACGGAGCAGCGGTCGCCGGGCGCGACGTTCGTGACGCCGGGGCCGGTGGCGAGCACCTCGACGCCGAGCTCGTGGCCGGGGATGCGCGGGTAGCTGAAGAAGGGCATCTTGCCGAGGTAGCCGGAAATGTCCGTGCCGCAGATGCCGATGCGATGGACGCGGAGGAGGACTTCACCCGCGGAGGGCGCGGAGGGTTCGGCGATGTCAATGCGTCGCCAGGCTTGGGGCTTTTCGAGTTGGAGAGCTTTCATGTTGGTGGTCGCGGACGGGAGGTTTTAGTCGAGGCCGGGGGCTTCGAGCAAGCGGCGTGGCAGGTCACGGGAGCCGTGCATCAACCGCCACGCTTCGAGGTGCGTGTCGGTGACACGGTAGAAGAGGAGGACTTTGTTGAACGGTGGCTCGATACGGAATGAGCGCAGGCCGACCAGTCGGGGATGGCGGAAGCGACGACGACGGCCAAATTCGGGGTGGAGGGACAGGCTCGTCAGCGTGGCAACCACCGCCTGTTCAAAGCGCCAAGCGATGTCCTCCCCAGCCTCGTAGGTGTAGTAGTCGAACCGCAACTCGTAGTCGGCGATGAAGGCAGCCGCCCGAATCACCGGCGTGCTCATGCCTTCTGGGCAGCACGGCGGTCGCGGATAACTCGCTCGCCAATCGCTCGCAACTCTGCTGGATCGAACGGCGCGAAGGGGCCGTCCGCCGCCTTCAGCAATTCCGCCTCTAGCTCTGGCGTATCCTCTTCGGGGTTCAAGTCCGACGGCTCGTGTGGAATGCCCGGCCCGGCTCGGAGCCAGTCCGCCAGTTCGAATTGCTCCTTGAACGACAGTGTCTCGATGGCTGCTTTGATTTCCGTGACCGTGCTCATGGCGGGAAAGTAATCCTCCCGGATGCGTGCGCCAACTCGAAACTCCAAACGCAAAACCCGAAACTACTTCATCGTAGCCAGCATCTCCTTCACTGCCTTCGCGAGGCCGACGGTGAGGCTGCGGCTGACGATGCTGTGGCCGATGTTCAACTCGACGAGATGCGGCACGACGGCGATCAGGGGCGGGACGTTGGTGCAGTTCAGGCCGTGGCCAGCGTTCACTTGCAGACCCATCTCGTGCGCCTGCGCGGCGGCGGCGGCGAGGCGTTTCAGCTCGGCCTTGCGCTCGCGCACCTTGCCGAAGCACTCGGCGTAAGCGCCCGTGTGCAGCTCGATGAACTGGCTGCCCACCATCGCGGCGGCGGCGACTTGAATCGGGTCGGGTGCGATGAAGAGGCTCACCTCGATGCCCGCGTCGTTCATGCGGCGGCACGTCCGCTTGAGCGCGGCGAGGTTGCCCGCGACGTCGAGCCCGCCCTCCGTGGTGACCTCTTGCCGCCGCTCGGGCACGAGGCAGACGATGGCGGGCTTGAGCTTGAGCGCGAGTCGGATGATTTCCTCCGAGTTCGCCATCTCCAAGTTCAGTCGCGTGGAAATTTTCTTCCGCAACGCGACGACATCACGGTCTTGGATGTGCCGACGGTCCTCGCGCAAGTGCGCCGTGATGCCGTGCGCTCCCGCGGCTTCGCATAGGAGCGCGGCGGCGACGGGGCACGGCTCGCCAAAGCCGCGTCCGCGATAACGGGCTTCGCGGACAGTGGCGACGTGGTCAATGTTGACGCCGAGTTTCAGCATGGGGCGAACGTAGCGGGAGAGGGGAAGGCGTTAAATGTAAAACGTGAAGCGTAAGATGCAATGCGTAAGCAGGGAGGGCGTTCGTAAGCCAGTAGCTCCTCTGCATTACGCATGACGCCGTTCGTTACTTGCCCGATTGCTTCGGCGCTCCACCGGGCAACGCCGGCAAGCCCGGCATCGCATTCGTCGGGTAAGCGAGGGCGGGGAAGGCCGGGTTGTCCAGCCAGCGGGAGAGGAGGGTAAGTTCAATCGCCGTCAGGCCGAGATCAGAGCGGCGCACGGCCTTCAGCTCCGTCGGGGAGAAGGCGGTGACCTCAGTGATGGTGTTGCCGAGTTTAGGTGAGACGGAACGAAGCCACTGATTCGCGGCGGCGGCTCCGGGGAAGGACGGGTTGGCCGACAGCATCGCTGTGAGTTGGAGGATGGGCACCCACTGCGCGAGCTTCGCCTCCGTGATTTCCCAATCGTAATAGACAAGGTTCGTGCGCGGGAGGAACTGGTTGAGCAACTCGGCGGGTGGTGGGTTGGTGTTCGGTCCATGCGGGATGATGCCAGCCATGCTGCCGAAGAGGAGAAAGTCATCGCCCGACTCCGGCGCGGGGCGGACAAACGGGACAAGAATCGGCATCCCCACCCAGCCAATCTCCGTGCGGTTCGTGGTGAACGCGATCCGTCCGACACCCGCCCTCACGATGTTCGTGCCGAGCGTGTGTAGGGCGTGCGGTGCGGCGCGCACGACGGTGTTCGACGCGTCCGGCATCGGTGCTGCGGCGAGGAGGTTGTAAGGCACGTCGGAGCGCGCCCATGTGAAGAACTGGTTCGGCGCGGACTTCAGCTCCCATTCCTTGAACTCCGGCAGGCGCGCGAGCCAGCCGCCGAAGCCCTGCATCGCCGTGAAGCTGATGAGCGGGTCGCGCACGGAGTTTGTCGGCAAGCGGAAGGCGGCGAGTTGCCACGGGGCGGTGTTGGCGAACGTGAGCGTGGCCTCACTGCGCAGCGCGTCGCCCTTCGCGGTGACGCTGACGGAGAGGCGCGGCCATGCGACGGCCTTGGGCAAGTCGAGCGCGGCTTGGAGCCGGGACAAGTCGGCGGTGAGGTCAACGAGGTTGGCCGAGAGCGCCGGGTGCTTGCCCGGTGCGGGGCTAGCGGGGAGCGGCGTGCCGGGCGCGGATTTGGACACCATCAAGCAATCTTCAAAGCTTGCGACCGTGAGCAGATCGTTGGCCGCCGTCTTCGCGCTCCATGCGCTGGTGCCCGCCCCCATCGCGGGGAGCGCCACGGGCTTCGAGCCGACGGCCTGCCAGAGGTTCGTGCTCCATTGCGCGCGCTGACTGGCATCAAGGAAAATGGTGAGCATCCACGAAGCACCTTGCGCGTCGTGCGCCTCGAAGAGGAACTTGCTGGCGGCGAGTTCGTCCAACAGCGAGCGGAGCAGGGCGCTGGTGTTGGTGCTTGCCGCCGTCGTGCCGAACAGCGTGCCGGGCAGCGTGACCGCGAGCCGGTCGTGGACTTGCTTCCGGGCGGCGACCGCCTCGGGCGAGTTCAGGAGTGAGTGCAGCTTGGCACTGCTCGCGTTCGTGGCGATGTGATTTAGGCCGGCGAAGTGCAGGCGGAAGACCGGCCCGGCTGGCTCGGCGGCCTTTGGCGCGGGCGGAGCCGGCTGTTTGTCACGGCAGCCGGTCGCGGCCGCGACGCAGCCAAGCAACAGAGCGAAAGCAAGTTGTCTCATCGGTGCGACTGAATTGCCAAAAGCGACGCGTCGAAGCAAATGCAAATCCATGCGCGAGCCTACGGGAAATTGCGCACGCGAGGCGAGCATCCTCCATCGGGCTTGCCACGCGAGCTACTTCACCGGCACGGCCTCTGCGCGCGGGGCAGGGGAGGGGGTTGCCGCTGCGGCGGGCTTCAGGAACTTCCCCGCCACCGCGCTGAACGCGGTGTAAACCATCGGCACCACGAACAGTGTCAGAAACGTGCTGCTCAACATCCCGCCGATGACCGCCACGCCCATCGGCCGCCGGCTCTCCGCGCCCGCCCCCATGCCGATGGCGATGGGGATGATGCCCGCGATGGTTGAGAGCGCGGTCATCAGGATGGGGCGCAGGCGCACGACGCCGGCGGTGACGATGGCCTCGCGCGGGTCCACGCCCCGGTCGGTTTCCTGGTCGGCAAACTCGACGAGCAGGATGGCGTTCTTCGTGACCAGACCGACGAGCAGCACGAAGCCGATGAGGCTGAACAAGTTGATGTTCATCGCCGGCACTTCCTTGATGACGCCAGTCTTGCCGAGGTAGTCCACGAGCCAGAGCAAGCCCAGCGCGCCGAAGCCCGCCAGCGGCACGGTCAGCAGCACCGTGAGCGGGTGCAGGAAGCTCTCGAACTGCGCGGCCAGCACCATATAGGTGATGATGAGCGCGAGCACGAGGACGACGAGGAACTCCTTCCACGCGTCTTTGAACTCCTTCGATTCGCCCGTCCAGTCGTAGAGGAAGCCAGGTGGCAGGTCCGCCTTCACCGTCGCCTCGGCACGGTCAATGGCGGTGCCCAGCGGCACGCCGTTGAGCGAGCCGGAGATGGTCGCGCTGCGGAGGCGGTTGAAGTGCTCGATGGCGTTGGGCGCGCTGCCCGCCTCGCGACGCACGATGGAGCTGAGTTGGATGAGTTGCCCGTCCTTGTTGCGCACATAGAGGCGGTCGAGATCCTGCGGCGTGAGGCGGGACAGGCGCTCGAGCTGCGTGATGACTTGATACTGCTTGCCGTCGAGCTTCACGCGGCTGAGGTCCAGTCCGCCGAAGAGGATTTGCAGCGTGCGCGAAACGTCCTCGATGCTCACGCCCAACGCGGCGGCCCGGTCGCGGTCCACGTCGAGGCGCAGCTCGGGCTTCGTGACCTCGAAGCTGGAGCGGACGTTCACGAGGTAGCCGGAGGTGCGGAGCTTGCCGAGCACCTCGTTAACGTGGGTGTTCAACGCGTCGAGGTCCTGCGCCTGGATGACGAGCTGGAAGGGCGCGCCGAAGCCGCGGCCAATGGCCTTGGGAATGTTTGGCACGGCGATGGCCCCCTCGATCTCGTTGAAAAACTTCATCCGCAACCCGCCGGGGCCGTTCACCAGCTCGCGGACGTTGCGGGTGCGATCCTTGGCGTCCTTGAGCCGAACGAAGAGGATGGCGCTGTTGGCCTGCCCGCGCCCGCTCATGGCGAAGGCGATGACCGCACCGTAAGCCTGCACCTCGGGCGTCTGCTTGAGAATCGTCTCCATCTCCTTCACCTGCCGGTCGGTGTATTCGCTGGTGGAACCCTCGGGCGCGAACACGAAGCAGAGCAGCCGGCTCTTGTCCTCCTCAGGAAGGAATTCGCCTTCGAGCTTGCCCAGCAGCGGCACGTTCAGCCCCCACATCATCGCCCCCAGCGCGGCCAGCGTGGTGAGGAAGCCCAGCCCGCGCCCGAACCAGCCCAGCGCGAGGAAGGGCCGCATCACGAAGGCCGTCGCGTTCACCAGTGCGCGCAGCACCTTGCCGAAGAGCCGCGTGAACCAGCCCAGCACCGCATCAAACCAGCGGAGGAAGAAAATCTTTTTGTCCTCGGCGGCAATCGGGAGGAGCACGCGCGCCGCGAGCATGGGCGAGAGCGTGAGCGCCACAAACGCCGAGACCGCCACCGCGCCGCAGATGGCCACGGCGAACTCGATGAAGAGCCGCCCCGTCGCGCCCTTGAGGAACGCCAGCGGCAGGAACACCACGATGAGCGAGAGCGTGATGGCGATGACGGCGAAGGAGATTTCATCCATGCCCTTCTTCGCGGCGGCCAGCGGCTCCATCCCCGCCTCGATGTGGCGGTGGATGTTTTCCAGCACGACGATGGCGTCGTCCACCACCACGCCGATGACCAGCACGAGCGCGAGCATCGTGAGCATGTTCAGCGAGTAGCCGAACCCTTGCAGGATGGCGAAGGTGCCGATGATGGAAACGGGAATGGCGGCCAGCGGAATGAGCGTGGAGCGCGCGCTGCCGAGGAAGACCCAGATGATGATGACGACCAGCGCGAAGGCCGTGCCCAAAGTGCTCCAGACCTCCTCGATGGAGGCCTCGATGAAGACCGACTCGTCGTAGTTGAAGACCATCTCGATGCCCGGCGGGATGGCCTCGCGGATGCGCGCGACTTCCTCCTTCACCGCCCTGGCGACCTCGACGGTGTTCGCCTTGGACTGCTTGACGATGCCCAGGAAGATGCACGGGCGGCCGTTGTTGCGGGCGATGGTGCGCTCGTTCTCCACGCCGGCCTTGGCTTCGCCGATGTCGCGCAGGCGGACGATTTTGACCGTATCGTTCTTGATGACGAGGTCGTTGAACTGGGCGGGGGACTTCAACTCCCCGCGCGTCTGGATGGTCATCTCGCGGTCGAGGTTTTCCACGCGACCGCTGGGCAGCTCGACATTCTGCTGCTTCAAGGCGCGCTCCACGTCGAGCACGGTGAGCTGGTGCGCGGCCATCTTCTCGGCGTCGAGCCAGAGGCGGATGGCGAAGCGCTGCTCGCCGCCGATGACGACCGAGGACACGCCGCGGATGGTCTGGAGGCGGTTCTTCATCTGCTTCTCGGCGAGCTGGGTCAGCTCCAGCGGCGAGAACTGGTCGCTGTTCACGCCAATCCAGATGACGGCCTGCGCGTCGGCGTCCTGCTTCGCGACGACGGGTTCGAGGATGGTCTCGGGGAGCTTGCCGCGCACGCGGGAGACGCGGTCGCGCACGTCCTGCGCGGCGAGGTCAATCTCGCGCGCGAGGTCGAACTCGATGGTGATGGTGCTGACCTCTTCGCGGCTCTGGCTGGTGAGCGTCTTGATGCCCTCAATGTTGTTAATCTCTTCCTCCATCCGCTCCGTCACTTCGGTCTCGACGACCGCGGCGTTCGCACCCGGATAGACGGTGGTGACGCTGACGATGGGTGGGTCAATGTCCGGCAGCTCGCGCACCGGCAGGCGCTGAAGCGCGATGAGGCCGAAGAGGATGAGCGCGAGGCTCATCATCGTCGTGAGGACGGGGCGGCGGATGCTGATTTGAGCGAGAATCATGAGGGAATGACCAATGACGAATGCTCAATGCCCAATGAATGACCAATGACGAATGACCAATCAGGTTGCGGGCTACGCGGCTGAAGTGCGGATTTCGGACCCAGTGTGGCATGCCTTGACGCAGAGACGCAGAGGACGCGGAGAGGCGCAGAGGACGAATGCGTTGCGATTTCGATCGCGTGAGCTAACGAGTTTTCGCCTCTCTCTGCGAACCTCTGCGTTCTCTGCGTTTCTGCGTTGAACTTCGCAGCTAGTCCACTTTCAAGTGGCCGAGCATTCGGCCTTGGGCATTGATTGGCCATTGCGTCATTGGGCATTGGGCATTCCCTTGCTCCCCTTCGGCGCATACGCCGCCGCCTGGTCAGGTCCCGCCGGCTTCACCTTCGCGCCTGGCCTCACCTTCTGCAGGCCTTCCACGATGACCAACTGCCCTGCCTCGACACCTTCCAGAATCTCCACCACTCCCGCCTGTCGCACGCCCAGCTTCACGGGGCGGAGCTGCGCGTTCATGTCCTTGTCCACGATGTATAGCATCGCGCGGTCGGCGTTGACCATGATGGCTGGCTCTGGGACGACGACGGCGTCGGCGCGGAGCTGGAGCGTGAGGTCGAGGTTGGCGAACATGCCGGGCTTCAGCGAGAAGTCGGCGTTGGCAATCTTCGCCTTCACCATTGCGGTGCGCGTGTGCGTGTCCACCTGCGGCGCGATGAAATAGACTTTGCCCGCAAACTTCCGCCCCGGGAACGCCGCGACGCGCAGCTCAATGGTCTGGTCCAGCTTGAGCAGGCTCAGGAAGCGTTCGGGCACGCTCACCTCCACCTTCACCGGGTTCAGGTCCACGAGCATTCCCAGCGTCGTGTCTTTCTTGATGACCTGGCCGACACTGACGCTGCGCGCACCCATCACGCCGGCGAACGCGGCGTGGATCTTCGTGTCCTTCATCTCACGCTGGCGGACCGCGATGGCGGCCTGCATGGACTCGAAGCGCGACGCGAGTTGGTCGAACTCCTGTTGGGAAATCGTCTTGTCGCGCAGGAGCTGCTGCGCCCGGTCGTAGTTGACCTTGCTCAATTTCAAGTTCACCTCAACCTCAGCCAGCGCGGCGGTGAGGCGCGACTCGTCGAGGCGGAAGAGCAGTTGTCCCTTCGTCACCGGCTTGCCCTCATCGAAGCCGACCTCAACGACCGCGGCTTCCAGCTCGGCCTTGATCTCCACCCACTCGTTCGCCACGAGAGTGCCCACGAGCGAGAGCGACTCGGCCACCGCCTCGAGCCGTGCCTCGATGGCGACGACTTGCGTGGGCGGCATTGTCGGAGGCGCGGCGGACTTGGCGGCGTCGGGCTTCTTGCAGCCTGCGAGGAGCGAAATGGCACAGGCGGCGGTCGAGCAGATGAAGGGGAGTGATCGCATGCGAATGGATGGGAAAGTCCGATTCCGCGGGAGTCGAGAGCTTAGTAGAGCCGCGTGGATTCCTCGCGGCGGATGGGCTTCTCAAACTGGTCGGTGGTGAAGTCCACCTTGAAGCGCGAGTCGTCCGCGCGCAGCGCCTTGGTCATCACGCGCCACGTGGCCACGGCCTTGCCATCGAGCGAGGGCAGGGGACTCATGCTGACGGTGCGGCCTTGCGCCTGCACGGCAGTGGTGCCCGTCCCGAAGACAAACTCCTGACTGTCCGGCACCGTGCAGACGACGCGGATGCCGGTGCCGGTCTGGTTGCCCTGGTTCGTGACGGTGACGACATAGGTGATGGCCTTGCCGACCTCGATGGGGTCCTCCAAGTCCACGACCTCCACCAGCACGGCATACACGCCGAGAATCTGCGTCTGGCTTTCGCAGTAGGCTGGCCCGGCCACCGCGCCTTGCGCCGCCGCCTTGAACTCCATCCGCCCCGGCCGCTCCGTGGTGAAGACGGCGCAGACTTCCCTGCTGCCATTCTTGGCGAGGTCGGTGATTCCCCAAGTGACCCGATCCAGCGAAGTGATTCCGCCTTCCGTGGCGCTGACAACCGTTGCCCCCGCCGGGATGGGCAACGCGATGGTGGTTTTCGCCTCAGGGCCGTCGCCCTTGTTCTGGAGCGTGAGGCAGACTTTCACCGTGCGACCGGTGAACTCCCTCGGCGGTGCGGAGCAAGTCAGGGCGAGCAAGGGCACGGGCGTCGGCTCGGGGCCGAGATCTTCGAGGAAGAAGTTGCTGCAAGGCTTGGGTGTCACGCAGCGGTAGCGCCGGCCCTTGGACGAGAACGTGAACGCGTAGGCTCCGACGGGTTCAGCGCCCGCCCAGATCACGTTGCGCAGGCAGATGGCGGTGCCGTCCTTGCGCGAGGACATGAAGGGCATGCCCGTGCCGACAAGAATCTTCCCGTCCACGATCTCGGCCGTGAGCGCGGCGCGATGGAGGTCCTCCAAGTTACCGGTCCAGCCCCACTGGCGGAGGATCGAAGCGATGTCAGGCCGGAGTTTCTCATCGCGGAAGCGCGACCGAAGGTCCTCCGGCGTGTGTAACGGAGGGGCGAACCGCGTGGCCGGATGACCCAACCGCGTGGCGCGATGCTCCTCCGCGTGAGCAGGTGCGCCGCAGAGGATCATCAGGCCGAAGCTAAGGCCGAGCAGGACGGACACTGAATGTTTCACGGTGGACAGGTTCCAGAAAAGCACGTCACGAAACCAGCCAATAGTATGAGCCGGCGCAAAGCTCGAAAGCATTTGCACGGCCCGGAGCGAGGCCGGATATTGCCCGCACTCCCCGCGGCCGGGGCCAAGTTCATCATGAAACGTCTCGCATTGATCGCCGGTCTGTTCGTCCTGGCTCCGGGCGGAAAACTGTTCGCAGCGACGACCAACTCGCCGCAGTTCCGCGAAGTCTTGGAGATCGTCCGCGCCAACCTCGGCGGGATGAAGCCAGACGCTTTGGAGCGCGCCGCTTTGAAGGCGCTGCTCACCCAGCTCGACGGTCAGGTCGTCATCGAAGACCAGCCTGCCAACATCGCGGCCATTCCGGCCGGGCCAGTTGTAAGCAAGAGCGAGGTGTTCGACGAAGCTTACGGCTATGTGCGCGTGAGCCACGTCGGGCCCAAGTTGGACGAGGCGCTGGCCTCCGAGTTCAAAAAGCTCGGCGGGGCAGGGAAGCTCAAGGGGCTGACGCTCGACCTGCGTTACGCCGCTGGCACCGATCAGAAGGCAGCCGCTCGCGCTGCCGACCGCTTCCTCGCCGTCGAGCGAATGCTCCTGACCGTGGACGGCGAGACGCTTCGCTCGACGGCTAAGACCAACGCGATCCAGTTGCCCACCGCGATCCTCGTCAACCGCCAGACCGGCGGCGCGGCGGAAGTGCTCGCGGCGCTGCTCCGGCAAAACCACGTCGGCCTGCTCATCGGCACCGCGACCACCGGCGGCGCGCGGCAGTTCAAGGACTTCACACTCAGCACCGGCCAGCGGCTGCGGATCGCGACAGGCGAGACAAAGCTGGGCGACGGGCAGGCAATGCCAGCGACCGGCCTGCGTCCGGACATCGCCATCGCCGTGAGCGCGGAGGACGAGCGCTCGTTCTTTGCGGAGCCATACAAGACCGTGTCTCCGGCGACAGTGGCGTCGGCAACGAGGAAAGCTGGCGGTTCTCCCGCCCGCCTCACCGAGGCCGAGCTGGTCCGGCGGATGAAAGCCGGGCAAAACCTCGACAGTGAGCTGGTGGTGAGCTCCCCCGTCTCCGCCACCCTGCTGGTGCGCGATCCCGCGCTGGCCCGTGCGTTGGATTTGCTCAAGGGACTCTCCGTGGTGCGGCCGTCTCAGCCGTAAGGCGGACACTCCTGTCCGCCGTCCGCCGTCTGGATGAACTCCGCCTTTCGGGACAGGAGTGTCTCGCTTACTTCGCCCGCTGATACACGCGCGCCAGCTCGACCAGCAGCGGCTCCAGCAACGCGTAATACTTCTCCTCGCCCAGCTCCGTCTTCTGGTCGCGCAACTTGCCAAGGCGCAGCTCCAACTCATCCCGCTTCGCGCGCACGGCGGGCGGCAGTTTCCGCTCCTGCTCGCTGCGGACGAGGACGAACTGATGCGCCCGCAGGCCGTCCGCACTCGCGCCATCCTTCGCCTTCTTCGTCGCTCGCACGCCACGGAACCAGTCCGGCGGCGTGCCGAGTCCGTCGCCGTTGTCGTCGAGCAGGGGATGCTCCGTCGCGAGGCGGCCCTCGGTCTCGTAGAACTCCGCCACGCGGTTCGACGCGAGCAGGTAGGCCTCGAGCAACGAGGTCTGGCCGTCCTTGTCCAGGTCCGCATCCGGGCTGCCAATGGCCGCGGAGAAATGCGCGCCGAACCGCGCGAAGTTCACCTCGCTCCCGCTGCGAGTGGCCGTGACGACCACCCGGTCGGGCGCGGAGAGCTTGTTCACCCACGGCCCGCTGCCGGAGGCGCAGTTCACCACGGCCACCGGGCGTTTGAAGGGCTTGAGCCACTCGGCCAGATCGCCCGCGGAGAGGTCCGGCCCGCGCAGGTTGAAGCGCGCCTCCTTGTTGTCAAATGTCCCGTGGCCGAGCAGCACGAGCCACAGTTTGCCCGCGCCTTCCTTCGGCTCCGCGTCCAGCGCCTGCTTCAAGCGCGCGAGGTCGTTCGTCTCCGTTGCCTTCCATCCGATGGGAACCAGCTTCGCCTGCGCTTCGCCCGCCAGCTTCTCGAAGCGCTCGGCCCACTCTGCGAACTGCTTGCCAAATTCCTCCTCGCCCGCCGCGCCGACGACGACGAAGACGGTTGATTTGTCCGCGCCAGGTTCAGCAGCAGAAACACAGCAAACAAATGACAAAAGGAGAGCAACGACCGGGAATGCCTTCACCGAACCCAAGCACAAGCTGCGGAACAGCGACCGAAAATAGCCCACGGCGTGAGCCGTGGGTTGGTGGTGGAAAGAATCAAAGCCCCGCAGGGGCGAAAGAAATGTTCTGCCGCCGCGCTGCGGCTCGTCTTGTTGCCGCGATTGGCCCCACGGCTCACGCCGTGGGCTCCGTTCTGCCGCAACTCCGTTGCGCCACGATTGTCTCATGGCAATCCCCTCTTTCTCCGCAGTCCCCACTCCGCCAAGAAGCACAGTAGTGCAAAGAGGAACACCGCCGGCTGGTGCCAGAGCGGCATCGTCCACGCCTCGGTCACGGGCGACTTCAGGTGGGGCAGGCGCGCCGCGAAACCACCGAGCGCGCCCATGTCCACGACCTCGCCGCCCGTCTCCTTCGCAATGCGTTCGAGCAACGCGCGGTTGGGCTTAAGCGACTTGAACTCCTCCGCTGCAAGATCCGTAGTCCAGCCCGCCACGGCGCGGCCCGCGTCCATGCCCGTCGTGTTCGTTGCGACCGCCTCGACGTGGTAGCCGCCGGTCTCGCGCGGGATGTAGGTCGCGGTGTAATGCCCCGGTTCGCGGGTGGACCCCTCCGCTGGCAGGCGCAGCGCCGGTCCGTTGCTAACGCCGCCGAGCACGGGTTGGACGTTTAGGAACACTGTTGCGTTGTCCAGTGGCAGGTGTTTGGGATCGCGCACGCGAACACTCAACTCGACGGCCTGGTTCGCATCGTCCTTCCGCTGCTGCGCTGTGAGTTCCACCCTGTTCGGCACGTCGGCCACGAGCCAGCGAGTGAGCTGCCGCCACGCCTTGTCCATGTCCGCGTGCTTCTCCGCGTCGAGCAAGCCCCACCGCCACACGTCGCCCACTGTCAGCACCGCCGTGCGACCGTGGCCGAAACGCTGCACCGCGACCGCCGGGTGCGGTTGCCCCGCGCCGTCGGTGATCGTCGCGATGCCGCTTGCGCCGGGCTTGAGGTCGCGCACTTCATTGGCGACCTGAAACTCTGGCATCGCGGCGAGGCGAGTCTTTTCCTCGTTCTCCGTCGGACGCAGGCGCGCCCAGGATTGCAGCCAACCCTCGCGCGTGAAGCCGAGGCGCAAGCCGGCGTGCACCGAATTTGCCGGCGTGCGGTCGAGATACACCGGCAGCATGTCGCCGATCGGTGTGCGCAAGTAGCCGCCCTCGTGGAACGACTCCGCACCGCCGAGCATGAGAAACCCGCCGCCGCGCTCGCTCACGAATTTCTGCAGCAGCGCCTTCTGGTCCGCCGTGAAAAACTCCGCTTCCATGTCGTCCACGATGATCGCGTGGTAGGCGAACAACTCCTCCGGCGTGCTTGGGAAACCCTTGCTCAACTCGTCCGCATCCTTCGTGTTCAGCCGCACCAGCACGGGCTGGTCGTAGCGCTGGATCTCCTCCTTCGACTGGTTGCCGAAACCCCGGAAGAGCGGGTTGGACGACTCGCCCGCGCGTCCGCGAAAGTCGAACTTCGGTTCGCGCTTGGCGATGCGGATAAGCCCGACAAGCTCCACCTGATCGTCCTCGGCCAGCGCGCGATTGAGGAACTTGAACTCCCAGTTGGGCCGGCCGCTGACGTAGAGAATGCGGAACGGCCCGCGACCCTGGTCCACGGCCACCACGCGCGTGTTGTTCGCCAGCGTGGCTTCCAAGCTCGTCTTCGCATCCTTGAACTGCGCGCCCTCGCCTTGCGCCCCGACGCGCACGCGATAGAATGACACGCCTTGCTTCTCCGGCTTAAGCTGGAAGCGAAACGCCAGAGTCTCGCCGTCGCGCTTCACGCGGAGGGTTTGCTGCTCGACCTTCTTGCCGTCGCGGTCCAGCAGCTCCGCCGTCACGTCCGAACCCACGTATCCACTCGCAGTCGCGTCGACCTGGATCGTCACCGGCGCGTCCTCGAAGGAAGTCTGTGTCACCGCCACGTTCGCCAGCGCGATGTCTCGGTCCGTGTCCTCGCGACCGATGACGACGGGGTAGATGGGCGGCAGGCCCTTGAGGTCCGGCAGTTCGCCCGCGATGTCCGTTGCGTTGCCGTCGGTCAGCAGCACCACGCCCGCGAGCGGGCGGTTGGCGAAACGCTCCTTCAACGTCTTCAGCGTCGTGCCGATGGCGGAGGCGCGCCCGTCGAAAGTCAGTTCGGAAAAGTCCGTCGTTGGCTGCACCCGCGAGTCGAACACATACCCGCGCACCTCGAAGTCCTCGCGCAGCTTCGCGAGCCAGTCGCCGCGCTTTCCGACGAGCGATTCGCGCAGAAAGTCCGCGCGGCTCTGCGCATTGCCCCGGTCGTGGATCTGCATCCCCTGGCTGTTGTCCGCGACGACCGCGAGCATGTTGGCACCCGGCTTGGCCCGCTGCCCGGTCCACATCGGCTCCAGCAGGCACAGCGCAAGCGCCGCAAAGCCGGTCACCTTGAACATCACGCACACCGCCCGCAGCCCCCGGTCCGCCTGCGCGCGAGCGTATCCCCAGGCCAGCGCCGCCACGCCGACGCCCGCGAGCGCCACGACAGGCACCAGCCAGTCGCGCCCGGAGAAGATGAGGGAGGCGAAGGTCATTCCTTCAACAGAGCCGGGAAGTTACGTCGTCCGTGAAGCACGCGGATGAACTCAATGCCGTTGGGTTGGGGGCGGTAGAAAATCACGTGGTTGCCAACGGCCCAACTGCGGAGGAACGGAGACAACTCCTCTCGTAGCCGTCCGAGTTCCGGCATTCCATCGAGGAGCCGACACTTGGAATTGAACTCCTCCAGCAGCCGGTCAGCCGCCGAGACTTTGTCTGATGCCATGTATTCCCAGATGTCACAGAGGTCCATTCGGGCTTGGGGCGTGCGTAAGACTTCGCCGTGCATCAAGCCTTGATTCCTAGCCTTCGCCGGCCCTCCGTCTTGATTTCTTCGATGTCCAGCGGAGCAAGCTCGCCTCGGTTCGCTTGCTCGATGCCGATGGCAATGGCGCGTCGCAACTCCTCCAACTCGCGCCGCCGCATCTCCTCGGAGCCTGCGAGCCAGTGCAGCAGTTCGTAACGGTCTTCGGCAGACGCTTGTTCGGCTGCCGCCTTGATTTCCGTCAGAGTGTTCATGGGTGAAAATTACTTCGGCGAAACCTTTGGCGCAACGCCCGCCTCCGCCTCGCTCTTGCCGAGGTTCTCGTAATACTTCCGCACCAGCTCGGAGAAGCGCGCGGGCACCGGGTCACGGTCAATCGGCACCATCGCCTCGCGATTGTCGCGCTTGGCCAGCTCCTCCTCGATGCGCTGCCGCACCTCGACCAGCGGCTTCATCACCTGCATCCGCACCAGGTCCCACTCCGTCGGCTTCAGGCCCGTGCGCTTGAACTCCATCCGCTCCGTCCGCAGCCGCTCGCGTGCGGACTGCAGCTGATTCCGCAGCGCATTGGAGTCCACCATCTCCTCCACGTCGCGCAGACGGTCGCTGAAATCCGCGAAGCCCCGCTCGCTCGTGATCGGCCCGGCCTGCTCGCCCCCGCGCTCGGCGATGACACCGGCGGGGAGTATGCCCTCGAAACCACCGCGATTTCCACCGCGCTGGTCGTTGCCGCCACGCTGGCCGCCGTTCGCCTCCTTGCCGTCCTGCTTGCCGGGTGAAGCATTGTTGTCGCGCGCCTGCTGCCGTTGCTGCTCGCCGCCGGGTTGCTGACCGGAACCGCCGCCCTTGCCCTGGCCTTCGCCGGGCTGCTCCCCTTGCTTCCCACCTTTTCCGTCCTTCCCGTCTTTGCCACCGGGTTGTTTGCCGCCCTGGCCTGACTTTCCATCCGCCTTGGCCTCGCCTTGTTTTCCTTCGCCCTGTTTCCCATCTTGACCGCCCTTGGAACCTTGCTTGCCGCCCTTCTCACCGGGCTGATTGCCTTCGCCGGGTTCGTTTCCAGCCTGCACTTCACTCTGCATGCCATCTTTGGAATTCAGTCCGGCCTTGCCTTCGCCTTGTTTGCCGGGCTGTTTTCCATCGCCCTTCGCCTGCTGGCCTTGCTTGCCCTTCCGGTCGCCGGGTTGCTGGCCGGCCTGCGGCTCGCCGTCCTTCGTCTCGCCCTGGGCCAGCTCGCGCTCAAGCTGGCGCACGAGACTGTCGAGCGTCTTGGATGCCTGCTTCAACGCCTCCGTCTCGTCGCCTAGCACGCCCTCGGCCGCGCGCTCGACGCCCTTGCGCATCTCCTCGATGCCCTGTCGCGCGCGCTGCTCGACGCCGGATGCGGCGGGGACGGTCATGGCGTTCTTCGCAAGCTCGGAGGCGATGTCCAGCGCCTTGGTCTCGCCCTGCGCCGAGGCCTTCTCCAGCATTTCGTAAATCCCGCGCGTCATCATGCCGCGACGCGTCAGCTCGTTCTTCGTCTCCTTGAGATTCTGCGCCTCGTTCTGCGCCTGCTTGCGGATGGTGTCGTAAAGCTGCCGGTGAAGCAGCGGCTCCGCGTTCTCAGACTGCTCGGCGATCTGCGTGGCACGGTCCACGAGGCTGGCGAGCCGCTTGTTCTGCTCGGCAAGCTCCTGCGGCAGCTCGGACTTCGCGTCCGGCTCGCTGAGTGACTTCTTCTTGTTCTGCTGCGGCGTGGCGGTCATCTGCTTGCCAAGCTCCTCCTGCTTCTGCGCGATGTCCCGCGCCTCCTGCCGGAGCTGCTGCATGTCCTCGGCGAACTGGTTCGCGTTCTTCCTCCGCAAGTCCTCGCGCATCTCCTGCAGCTCCCGTTGCGCGCGCGTGCCGGCTGCGAGCGCCTGCGAGACGTTGCCTTTGTGCATGGCCTCGGACGCCTTCTGCGCCGCGTCGCGCGTCTGGTCGAGCTTCTCCTTCGCGTCGGCCATGCGCTGCTGGTTCTCCGGCTTCTCCATGCGCTGCTTCATCTCGTCAATGTCGGCCAGCATCTGCTGCTCCTCCTCGCGCAGACGCTTGAGGCGACGGCGAATATCCTCCTTCTCCTGCTCCGACTTCGCCTCCTGCAATGCGGCCTGCAACTCCTTGAGCCGCTCGTTCAAGTCGTTCTGCCGCTGCGCCAATTCGCGGAGCCGGCTGCTGATCTGCAAATTCTCCTTCTGCTCGGGGGACTGCTGCGGCTCGGCCTTCGCCTGCTTCTGCTGCTCGTAACGGTTCTTCGTCATCTTCATCTCCAACTGGTCGAGCTGCCCCTGCCGGCCCTGCTCACCGGCCTTGCCGCTCTTGCCGCTCTTCTTCTGGCTCACGTTGAACTCGCGCTCGGCCAGCTTCAGCAGCGCCTGATACGACGCCTGCTGCGCCGCGACCGCCGGCTCCAACTGCTTCGGATCATCCTTCGCCGTCTCCAGCAGTTTCAACGCGCGCTCCATCTGCTTCACGACCTCGGTCAACGCGGCCTGCGCGCGGGGGCTGTCGGATTTTTCGGCTAGCTCCTTCGCCATCTCCAAGGCCTTCTCCTGGGACTCGATGAGCACTGCGGCATCCGCCTTGAAGTTCCCGGAAATCTTCGGCGCGCTCTTCACGGCGGGCGCGGTGCTGCCGGGCCGTTGCTGGCCGAGAAGAGCCGGCACGACGATGAGTCCGCCCACGAGCGCGATGCACACCAAGCCCGTCACCGAGCTATTGCCGGTGCGCTGCGCGTCCGGGCCTGGGCGCTGTTCAGAAGCCGGGGAGTTGGAGCTGGGAGCTTTCATGGTTTTGATCTTGGTTGGAATTCAAGGCCGCTTCGGTGTCGGCGGCATCTTCACCGCCACGGACCCGACTTGCTGCCGCTGGAGCTTCCACGTCGCGTTGATGATCTGCTTCTGCAACTCGGCCAGCTTGCCCATCTGCTGGCCACGATTTTGACGGCCCGGCGGCGGGCTGTCCTCACTCTCGCCTTCGCCGCCCTGACCCTGACGGAAAATCTCCTCAAAGGGCCGCACCTCGGCGAAATACATGTCGCTGGCTGTCCGCCGCAACTCGCCGTCCGGCCCGATGTCGTCGGCCCACACGAACCACGCCACGAGTTGGTCGGGTGTCGCGCCGAGCTCCTCCAGCCGCAGCACGTGGCTGAACGCGCGCTTGTCCTTCGCGGGCGCGCCCTCGCCCAGTTGGAGGAGCGTCGGCTCCGCGCCGCCCAGCGACCACGCGATGCCATACGCGCGCAGGCCGAAGTCATCCCACGCCTCGCCCGCAAACTGAATCTCCTCCAGCGCCGAGACGCGTGTGTCGCCGCGCGGCGATGCGAGCTTCAGCTCCGGCGCGCGGTTCTTGAGCGCATCGAGCACGAACTGCGATGCGACCTTGTTCGTCCGGCCCTCGGCGTCCACGAGCTCGAGCTGGTAGCTGGCGCTGTTGGTCAACGCGTGGCCGGTGAGGCGGACAAGCGGGGCGGTCGTCTCGATGGCGAGCGCCAGCGCGGACTTGTCCTTCGCGACAAGACGCGCGGACTTCACTGGCTTGTTCAGTTGCAGCACGAAGCTGACGGTCGAGCCTTCCACCGCGCTGACGCGGCGCGTGTCCTCGATGCTCTTGTCCGGCAAGGACGTGTAAGCCGGGAATTGAACCTTCGCATCCGCGCGTTCCAGCTTGGGATACTCGAAGACCTTCACGGCGAACTGGCGCGTTTGCTGCCCGGCGAACTCGACGCGATAGGTGAAGTCCTCGTTGACCTCCGGCACCGTGCCGCCGAACACCGGGTCATCCAGCGATTTGACCAGCGCGATCTTGCGCGTCGCGTTCGTGCCGCCGAGGACGAGCGTCGCGCCGGGCGGGAGCTTGCCCTCGAACTTCGCGAGCACCACGAGGCTGTTGCCGCGCTCGATGCTCGTGTCGCCGGGCGTGACGGCGACGCCGTCGGCAGCGGCCTTGGCTGCGGCAAGTTTCTTCTCCGTTGTCACCGTATTCGCGCGCAGGCCCAGCAGCGCAGCGACGAAGAAAGCGAAGGCCGCGAGATGCGCGACATGCGCGAGCGCGAGCCGGCGCGCGGGGAAGGCGTCGGTCCAGCCGAGGTTGCGCCCATGCACCACGGCTTCGGCGATGACGCGCTGCTGAAGGAAGCTGAAGTTGCCCTTGCCGTCGGGCTGCTGTTCCAGCGCCGCGAGGAGGACTGTCTTCAACTCGGGATGCTGCTGCTCGATTTGCAGCGCGAGCCAGTGCGCGTCGGACTTCGCGGACAGGCACGAGAGGCCCATCCAGAGCGCGAAGGCGAACGCGACAAGCCCGACCAGCGGGACGGCGATGCGGTAGTCCAGCCCGAACGCGCCGAGCGCCACCGCGAGCAAACCCGCGAGCGCCCAGCAAACCGCCAGTCCGCGCCAGAGTTGCAGCCGACGGTAGCGACGCGCGACCGGCTCCAGATGCTCGTTGAGGAGGGGGGCAATCATCGCATCAAGAGAGACGCCCGGCGGGTGATAATGTTTCGGCGGATGTGGCAACCGTGGGCTTCGCCAGCCACCCAGCCAGCAAGGTTTCCAGCGTCACGAAGACGAGGGCGAACGCGATCAACCAGCGCCAGAGCTTCTGGCGAGCTTCCAACTCGGCGTTGGCGAGGTGGCGCTTGGTCTCGGCTGCCTGCACCGTGGTCGTCTTGTCCGCGCGCTTCACGGCGAGGCCGAGGTGTTCCAGCTCCTCGATGGGCATCGCGGGGGTCTTGCTCTCCTGCGGGTCGAGGTTCACAGCGAAGCGCTGCGTGGTCGCGCCGCTGACGGCGGTGTGGATGCCCGGCTGGTCGGTCTGGATGACGGCGGCGGTGCCAGCGCCAAGCGTGAGGCCTGTGCCGTCAGGCTTGGTCACGCGCACGGCGGCGTTCGTGGCGGCGAGCGGGACGGTGTCGCCGACGGTGTGCTGGGTGATTTGCGGGCGGAGGCCGCCGGCCTGCTCCAGCAGTGAGAAGAGCAGGGGAAGGAACTTGGACGAGAGCGCGAGTTGGCTGTCGCCGGGCTGCCAGCCGGAGGTGAGGACGTAGAGCGCGCCTTTGCCCACGGGCACTTGCAGCAGCGCGGGGTCGCCGGTGTCGAACTTCGCGACGACGCGCGCGCCGGGAAACTGCGTTGCGTCGAGCCGTCGATATTTCCAGAAGTGAATCTTGGTGAAGTCGCTGAAGCGCGGGTCGGCGAACGGCGCGAAGAGCGGGTGTTGGAAATCAATCTCCGCGAGCATGGCGTAGGACGGCACCTTCGCCTCGTCGGCGGTCAGTGTGGCGCTGCCCACGAGCTGTCCGAGCGTGCGCGCGACGGCGGCGGTCTTGAGCGAGACGAGGACGGTCTTGCCCTCGGTGAGCAGGCGGCGCACGGCGGCGGCGCGTTCGTCGGACATCGCATCCGTCACGATGACGAGCGGCGCTTCCGTGTCGCTCGGGAGCAACTGCGCGACGGGCGGGCGGGCGAGGATTTGGACGATCTGCTTGCGCGTGGCGGGAAACGCGCGCTGGAGGAAGTAGAGCGGCTGCGCGGTGTCCGTCTCCGGTTCGGTGCCGAGGTAGAGCACGCTGACGCGCGCGGCCTCGGGCGGGAGGAGATAGACGTTGTTGTCGAACGGCTCGTCGTCGCCGCGCAAGGTGATGCGGTCGGCGGACGCGCCGACTGGTGGAGCCGTGAGCGCGACCACGCGGCTCTGGCCGGGCGGCACATAAACGTCCTGCGGCTTGCCGAGGGAGTCCTTGCCGTCCGCCGACTGCCAGCCGACTTGGAACAGCTCGCGTTTGGCGTCAGTCGAGTTGCTCACGCGCACGCGGACGAAGGCGTCACCGGGCTTCTTCTCGTTGTCGTCGGAGTCGGCGATGAGTTGCAGGCCGGCGTTCGTCGGGCGCTTCGCCCTCGCCGGCTCAACGACCAGTTCGACGCCTTTGGGCCACTCGTAGGCTTGGAGCGCGGCGAGGTGGCTGCCTTCTTGCAAGTCGCTGATGAGAATCACGCGGCGCTCGCGGAGCTGCGGCTGGTTCTCCGCGCGCGCCTCGTCGAGCGCGCTGGCAGCGGCGACCAGAGCGGTGCCGAGATGAGTGCCGTGCCACGTGGGTGCGGCCTTCGCGAGAGCTGCGATGGCGATGGTCGCACGCTGGCCTGCGGCGGCTGAATCCCATTGCTCAAAGGTGACGAGGCGCTTCACGTCGCGGTCGCAGGTGAATAGTGCGACGTGGTCAGCGGGCGTGGTGTCGCGCAGGAAGGCCTCGGCCCGCGCGCGTGCGTCGGCCCAGACGCCCTCGCGTCTCATGCTCGCGCTGGTGTCCACGAGGATGACGATGCGGCGGCCCGGGCCGGTCGCGGCGTCGTCGGTCTGGGCCATGTTCAGAAAGGGCCGCGCGAAGGCGAACGCCAGGAGGCACAGCACCAGACTGCGCAAGACAAGCAGAAGAATGTGTTCCAGCCGGCTGCGCCGCGTGACGCGCGGCGGCGACGCGAGCAGGAACATGAGCGAGCTGAACTTCGTTTCCTCCTTCGAGGTCTGCCGGATGAGATGGAAGAGGATGGGAGCCGCCACCGCGAGCGCGCCGAGCAGGAAGAGTGGCGTGAGGAAACTCATGGCGTTCAGTTACGGGAGCGCAATGTGAACTTGCTCTGCGCCATGCGGGCGCGGAGGAAATCAAAGAGCGCCAGCTCCATCGGCCGGTCCGTGCCGAAGCGCCGGTAGCCGATGCCGAGCTTGGAGCAGGTAGTTTCAACGGCGAGGTTGTGCGCGCCGAGCCGCCGCAGGTATTCGTGCCGGACAGCCTCGGGGTCGAGGTAGAGCTTGCGGCCGGATTCGAGGTCGTGGAAGAGCGCGGCCTTGTCGAAGTCGAAGGCGAGTTCCGCTGGGTCGAGCAGATGGAAGACCTGCACCTCGTGGCCGGTGGCGGTGAGCGCGGCGAGGTTGCGTTCCAGCGCCTCGACGGGCGCAAGCAGGTCGGAGATGAGCACCATGAGGCCGCGCTTGCGGACGATCTCGGCGACGCGTTTGAGCGGCGCGACCAAGTCGGTGGCGGCACCGGTGGCGGGCTTTTCCAACGCGAGCATCAGGTGACGCAGGTGGCCGGGGCGGTGTCGCGCGGGGAGGTATTCGCGGATCTGCTCGTCGAAGGTCATCAGCCCGATGGCATCGCCCTGCTGGTGGAGGAAATAGGCGAGCGTGGCGGCGAGCGTGTTCGCATATTGGGCCTTGGTGTAGCCGCGCGAGCCGAAGGCCATCGAGCGGCTGTTGTCGGCGAGGAGATGGCAGCGGAGGTTGGTTTCGTCCTCGAACTTCTTGATGAAGTAGCGGTCGCTGCGGGCGTAGAGCTTCCAGTCGAGATAACGCGGGTCGTCGCCCGGCGTGTAGGCGCGATACTCGGTGAACTCAACCGAGAAGCCGTGGTAAGGGCTGCGGTGAATGCCCGTCCAGAAACCCTCGACCACGACGCGCGCCCGCAGCTCGAGGCTGCGGATGGCCATGAGCGCGTGCGGGTCAATCAACTCACCGCTCACATGACCAACTTGCTCAGTGGGGGAAATCATTGCGGCGTATTGCCACGCACATGCTCAAGCAACTTCGCCACGACCTTGTCCACCGTGACGCCGTCGGCCTCGGCGCGGTAGTTGATGAGGACGCGATGGCGCAGGACGGGCGCGGCGAGGGCCTCGATGTCGTCGCGCGTGGCGTGCGCACGACCGGCGAGGAGGGCGCGGGCCTTCGCCCCAAGAACGAGGAACTGTCCCGCGCGCGTGCCGGCACCCCAGTTCACCCAGTCGTTCACAAAGTCCGGCGAACCCTTCTGCTTCGGCCGTGAGGCTGCGGCGAGACGGACGGCGTGGCGGACGACTTCCTCGGCGATGGGAACCTTGCGCACGACTTCGTGGAAGCGCAGCACATCCGTGCCGTAGAAGAGCTGCTCGATGATGGGCCGCAGGTTCGCGGTGGTCTGCTGGATGACGGCGACCTCATCGTCCTCGGGCAGGTAGTCCATCACGACGTTGAACATGAAGCGGTCGAGCTGGGCCTCGGGCAGCGGATACGTGCCTTCCATCTCGATGGGGTTCTGCGTGGCGAGCACGAAGAACGGCTCAGGCAGCGCGTGCCGGTAGCCGGCGGCGGTGACCTGATGCTCCTGCATCGCTTCGAGCAGCGAGGCCTGCGTCTTGGGCGGCGTG
>SXTU01000051.1 GCA_005791875.1 Verrucomicrobiales bacterium | reverse complement strand
ACGACGCAGTTGCCGGCGGCCAGCGCGGGCGCGGCCTTCCAGCACGCGATGGGGAACGGGAAGTTCCACGGCACGATGGCCGCAACCACGCCCATCGGCTCGCGCAACGTGAAGTCCAGCCCGCCGCGTGCGACCGGGATGGTCTGCCCGCAAAACTGGCCGATGGCGCCCGCGTAATACTCGAAGACCCGCGCGCCGAGGCCGATTTCATCGCGCGCGTCGCTGATGGGCTTGCCGATGTTGGCGCATTCGAGCTGCGCGAGCTCCTCACGATGCTCGCGAAGGACGCGGGCGATGTTGAACAGAATCTCCGCGCGCTTGCCCGGCGCGAGGTTGCGCCAGCCGCCTTCCCAAGCCCGCTGCGCGGACTCGACGGCGGCGTGGGCATCGGGAGGCGAGGCGGCGGCGACTTCGGTGAAGACGACCTCGGTGGCGGGGTTGGTGAGTTCCATGGGAAGGACGTGTTGAGTGGTCCGTGTTTATGACTCAGGTGGTTGGTCAGGGCAAACCGCCAGTTGCTGAAATTTTCTTGATAAACTTCAGCTTCCCGGCTGGTGCCTCTCCGTCCCTGGCCCATTCGCTTCCCACGATTGGGAGCAACCAGCGCTTTTGCACTTTTCTTGGGTCCCGCGCGGACAGGGATTCAGAGCCTGGGTGGATTTTTGGAAATACGACGACGTGACTGACCCCAGCCTGCATCGGAACGGAAACTGAGTAGGCGTCTTAAAACTCCGGCTCCAGTGGCGGGCGAGGCCGGTATTTCTTCGCCAGCGCCATCGCGGCGTCGAGCTTGCCGACGCCTTGCGTGCAGGTGGAGTTGCTCAGGCTCGCGGCGGCGACGCACACGCCGGTGAGGAGGCATTGCTTCAAGTCCCAGCCCTCGTGCAGGCCGTAGAGGACGCCGGCGCAGAAGGCGTCGCCCGCGCCCGCGCTGCCCGCGATGTATTTCTGCGGGAGGTTCAGGGAGGATTGCCAGGAGTCCTTGCCGTCGCGCGTGCGGGCGAAGCCGCCCTCAGGGAAGTGGATGACGACGAGTTCCTTCACGCCGCATTGCAGCAGCGCGCCGGCGGCGTGGCGGAGAGAGACGGTGTCGAGCGTGCCGTCGGGCTTGCGGATCTTGAAGCCGGTGGTCTTGCCCGCCTCGATTTCATTGAGGATGCAGTAGTCCACGAACTTGAGCGCAGGCGTGACGATCTTGGTGAAGCGGTCGCTGTCCTCGCTGACGGTGTCCACGCTGGTCTTGAGGCCGGCGGCTTGTGCGGCGGCGAGCAGCGCGGCGGCCTTGGTGCCGAACTTCTTGTCCTCCTTGTCCATTGCGTCGAGCAGCAGCAGGTAGCCGAGGTGGAAAATCCTCGCCTTGGTCTTGGAGAAATCGAGGTCCTTGCCGTCCCACAGCGCGTTCGCTCCGCGGCAGTGGAAGAACGTGCGCACGCCGCCGTTGGACTCGGTCATCACGTCGGTGTAGGACGTGGGCGCGTCGGCGGTGGCGCGGAGGAACTTCGGTTCAATCTTGAGCCGCTGGCAGTGGGCGAGGATCTGGGTGCCGAAGGCATCCTTTCCCACGAGTCCCGCGCCGGTGAGCGGGAAAGGCGCGCCAAGCTGGGCGAGGTCCACAAGCACGTTGTAGGGCGCGCCGCCGGTGCCCTCGGACTGGCGGCTGATGTTTGCCAGCCGCTCGCGTTGCGGATACACGTCAATCATCTTGACCTGGTCAACGATCCAGTTGCCGCCGCCGAGCAGGCCGCTGCGATTGGATCCGGATTTCTGTTTCATGGTCAAAAGCTGATGGTTCCGCTGCGCCTTTCGCAGATCAGAATCCGGTGAAGTATAGCCGATAGGCGGGCGGCGTGTCTGCAAGAATTTGGTCAAGAATTTGGTCGACCGACCGCCGCTACTTCTTTTTCCCGCCCTTGCCCGTGCCACCGGGCACGCCCTCCTTGATCGGCCAGTCTGGGGACTCGGTGCGGGCGGAAACGAACAACTCCTTCGCGCGCGCGACCAACCCGGGCTTCTCCGCCGCGAGGTTCTTCGCCTCGCCGAGGTCGCTTGCCACATCGTAAAGCTCCACCGGCCCGTCAGTGCGTCCGAGGCGGATGGCCTTCCAGCGGCTGTCCAGCAGCACGGCCTGGTTGAAGCCGCGCTCGTGAAACTCCCAATAGAGATGCTTGTGCTGCACCTGCTTCTCGGGCTGGCCGAGCAGCGTGGAAAGCAAACTCAAGCCGTCCGTCTGCGCAGGCGCTTTGGCCCCGGTCACATCGCATGCGGTCACGAGGAAATCCGCGAACCAGCCAACATGCGCCGAGACGCCGGGTTTGATCTTGCCCGGCCAGCGCGCGAGGAACGGCACGCGGATGCCGCCATCGGTCAAGCTGCGCTTCATGCCACGCAGTGGCCCTGACGGCCGGAACAGCTCCGGCGTATGCCCGCCCTCATTGTGCGGCCCGTTGTCACTGCTGAAAAACACCAGCGTGTGCTCGTCGAGCTTCAGCCGCTTCAACAACCCGAAGAGCCGGCCGATGTCCCGGTCCATCCGTGAGATCATCGCGGCCTGACCCTTGTTCTGCGGCGACCAGTCCTCGTCCGCGTAGATGCCGAAGTCGGGAACTTCCTGGCCGTTGCTCAAGGCGCGGTTCGCCTCGTTGTTCGCGTGCGGCGTCGTCAGCGCGAGGTAGAGGAAGAAGGGTTTGTCCTTTTGCTGCTCGACCCACTTCAAGCCCTCCGCCGCGATGAGATCGTGCGAGTATTCCAACTTCTCGCTCGCGTAGCCGACGCCGAAGCGCTTCGCCACGGGATTGTCCGCACTGCCGGGCCCGACCTTGTTGCGCAGCTTCACCTGCTCCTCGCCGCGCATCAGGAAGTCCGGGTAGTAATTATGCGCGTGGTGCTGGTTCGCGTAGCCGAAGAAGTAATCGAAGCCCTGCCGCGTCGGCCAACCCCCCGCCGCCTCGCCCTCGTCGCCGAGACCCCACTTGCCGACGAGCGCGGTCGCGTAGCCCGCGTCCTTCAGCACTCGCGCCACCGTCACATCGTCCGGCCGCAGCGACTGCGCGATCGGGTTCGTCGTGCCGGAGTTCCCGCGCACGCGCGTGTGCCCCGTGTGCAGCCCCGTCATCAGCACGCTCCGGCTCGGCGCGCACACCGTGGAACCTGCGTAAAACTGCGTGAACCGCATCCCCTCCGCCGCCATGCGGTCGAGGTTCGGCGTCTGAATCAACTTCTGCCCATAGCACCCGAGGTCGCCGTAGCCGAGGTCATCGGCGAGGATGAAAATGATGTTTGGCTTGCGCTCGGCGGCGAGGAGGCACGACGCGGCGATCAGCAACGCCGAGCAGAGGCGGATGAACAACATAGTGCTGCGATGGAAGCTGAATCGGGAGGATGCGACGAGTGTAAAATCCGGGCTGACAATCAAGCGAGTGCCTCTGAGTTTCATGCAGCCCATCGGGGAGGCGGCCCAGACGGGCTGTTGCCAACCACAGGTAGTTGCTTGCCGTGCTGCGAGCTGCGCGGCACGCTTCGCCGTCCGTTTAGCAACACTCCGCTACCATGACCAAAGTCATCATCACCGGCGCGAAAGGCCGCATGGGCCAGACGCTCATCGCCTGCGCCGCGCACATTCCCGGCATCCAAGTCGTCGGCCAGATTGACCTCGGCGAGCATCTCGGCCCGCTGCTGGACAAGGCCGATGCCGTCATAGACTTCAGCTTCCACGAGGCCACGCTTCCCTTCGCGCACCTCTGCGTGCAGCATGGTAAGGCGCTCATTGTCGGCACCACCGGCCACGCGGAAATGGAAAAGGCCGAGCTGCGCGCCTGCGCTGCAAAGATCCCGATGGTCTGGGCCTCGAACTACTCCACTGGCGTCAACACGCTCTTCTGGCTCACGCGCAAGGGTGCCGAAATCCTGGGCCCGAACTTCGACCTCGAAGTCGTCGAGATGCACCACCGCATGAAGAAGGACGCGCCCAGCGGCACCGCCACGACGCTGCTCGAAATCCTCGGCGACGTGCGGAAAGTCCAGCTCGCGGACGCGTTGCGCCACGGGCGCAAGGGCATCACCGGCGAACGCACCAGTTCAGAGATCGGCATCCACGCCCTGCGCGGCGGCGACGTGGTGGGCGATCACACGGTCATCTTCGCCGCGAATGGCGAGCGTGTGGAACTCACGCACAAGGCCAGCAGTCGCGAGACCTTTGGCAACGGCGCGCTGCGTGCCGCGCAGTGGGTCGTGAAGCAACCGCCCGGCCTCTATGACATGCAGGATGTGCTGGGATTGAAGTGAACGCGGAACTCGGAATGCAGAATGCGGAATCGGTGGCGTTCGTGGCGCTCGGTGGGAATCTCGGCGACGCGCGCGCTGCTGTCAGCGAGGCGATGGAGCGACTGGCGGCCTTCTCCTCAGCCCCACCGCTCCGCTCCTCGCTCTGGAGCAGCGTGCCGGTGCATTGTCCGCCGGGTTCGCCGGACTTCATCAATGCGGTCGTCGCTCTCACTCCGCTGCCGCACTTCACGCCGGAGTCCATGCTCGCAGAGCTGCAGGAGTTGGAGCGCGAATTTGGCCGCCAGCCGAAGAAAATCCTGAACGAAGCCCGCCCGCTCGACCTCGACATCATCGCATGGGGCAGCGAAGTGCGGAACACGCCAACGCTGACGCTCCCGCATCCCCGCGCGCATCTGCGGCGGTTCGTGCTACAGCCGTTGAACGAGCTGGCCCCGGGCTTTGTGCTGCCGCGACAGACTCAGACCGTTTGCGAGTTGCTGGCGGGCTTGCGGACTGACGAGGCGCTGGAGCGCGTGGCGTAATGGGGGCGCACCCCTTGCCACTTGTCACCCGCCACCCGTCACCGCAGAGTCCCGCCAATGAGCGACCATTCGGATGCGCCGCTGGACAAACTCTGGATCGAATACGGCGAGGTCTTCGAGGCCTTCGATGACATCACGCTGGCGCGCTGGATGGCGCAGACGCTTGGACAGTTGCAGGGCCGCGTCTGGCGCAGCTCGCACCCGCTCGTCGGCGCGTATCGGCTTGCCGCGCAGGTCGCGCACGACCGGCAGATCTGGCACAAGCGCCTCGCCACCACGCCGCGTGATTACCCCGAGGCCGGTTGCTGCCGCGCACCGCTGCTGCCACTCATCACGCGCGACGTGATCGAGCAGGGCCTTGTCTGCCAGCACTGCAACGGCACCGCCATCGCCTTCGACGACATCCCCGTGGACGTGCAAAAGATGCTCCGCAACTGGGCGGAGACATACGCGCCCATCCACCAGATCGCGCACTGGGACGATCGGCAGCAGAAGCGTGCCGGGAACTACGACCGTGCGCTCGAAGACGCCGCCACCGAGGCCGAGCGACTCCTCGCCGCCGCTGGCAACAAGCTCGGCCCCGCGCTGCTAGAGTTTTACCCCGCTGTGCTCTGGGAGGATCAAGACGAGTGCCTCGACGTGCGGCCGGAGGATGTTCCGCTGTGAGGCGGCGAGGCGTCATGAGCACCCGGCACCAAACTTGGAACTCCTCAGCGCGTCTTGCGTGCTGCGTGCTGCGTGAATCAGTTCGGACGCGTTCGGCTTTGATCACGCATCACTCATCACGCATCACGTCCCGCCCCCCGCCATGAAGTTCCTCCTCAAGTGGGCCTTTCGCCTTTTCCTGGTGCTGCTGGTTCTGGCGGCAATCCTCGCACTGAGCTTTGACACCATTGTCACGAGCCTCGCGGAGGGAAAGCTCCGCAAGCAGACCGGCTTGGAAGTTCGCCTGGAGAAGTTGGCGTTGCGACCGTGGAGCGGCCGCGCCCGAGTGGAGAAGCTTGTCATCTACAACCCTGCGGAGTTCGGCGGCGGCCCGCTGGTGGACATCGCCGAGCTGCTTGTCGAATACGATCCCGCGCTCGCCAAGGAGCGGAAGCTACACCTGACCGTCCTGCGCTTCAACCTCGCGGAGTTGAACATCGTCGTGGGCAAGGACGGCCAGTCCAACCTCGACGGCGTGCGCAAAGCCGTGGAGGAGATTCGTCTTGGCCAGCGTGTCGCGAAGACCAATGCGCCGATGGAATTCGTCGGCCTGGACATGCTCAACCTCACGCTCGGCAAAGGCACATGGACCGATCTTCGACAGTCCGGCACGCCGCGCGGGTTCGACCTCGGCATCCGCAACGAGGTCGTGCAGGACATGAAGGATTCGAAGGAACTCGTCGCCAAGCTCACGCCGATTCTAGTCCGCGCGGGATTGGCGTTCTTCGGCGTCGGCCAGCCCGTGCCTGAGCCTACGGCGACCAACCGTCCGCCCGCGCCCAAGCCCAACGAGGCGGCAGTTCCCAAGAAGTAAATCGTCCTCGCAGCCATGTCCTCAGTCGCCCCCGAGTCTTCCAGCGCCGACAAGGAGTCGCAGCGCATGCGCTGGTGGGCTGTGGCGTTGGCACTGGGCACGCTGGCCTTGTTCGCGCCGGTGCGGAACTTCGCCTTCGTGAACTTCGACGACGACGTCTTCGTCTTCGCGAACGACTTCGTGCGGCAGGGCTTAACATGGGATGGCATCAAGTGGGCTTTCCTCTCCGCCGACATTGACTACTGGCGGCCCCTGAGCTGGCTCTCGCACATGATGGATGTTGAGGTCTTCGGCCTGCGCCCGGGTGGCCATCACTTCACGAGCGTCCTGATTCACGCGGCCAATGCTGCGCTCCTGTTCCTCGCGCTGCATCGGCTGATCAGGCGGTTCCTGCCAACCCTCCTTGCCGCCGCGCTCTTTGCGTGGCACCCGCTGCACGTTGAGTCCGTCGCGTGGGTGGGAGAGCGCAAGGATGTGCTGTGCGCGTTCTTCTGGTTCCTCGGCCTGTGGAGTTACGCCGGCTATGCCGAGTCGCCGACCCGCCGCCGCTTCGCCGCCGTGGCCGCGTGCCTCGCGCTCGGATTGATGTCGAAGCCGATGATTCTCACCTTTCCGTTCCTGCTGCTGCTGCTCGATGTCTGGCCGCTGCGACGCGCGGAGTTCTCCGGCGACTGGCAGGAGTTCGCGCGACGGTTCCGTCCGCTCGTGCAGGAGAAACTTCCGCTCTTCGCTCTGGTGGCGCTTGCGGCTGTGGCCACTTACGTCGCGCAACGCAACGTCGGCGCGGTCATGTCCGAGGAAGCGCATCCGCTCTTGGCCCGGCTCGCGAATATCCCCATCGCCTACGCGCGCTATCTCGGGCTGACCGTTTGGCCGGCGGACCTCGCCATCCTGTATCCGATGCCGCGCGAGTGGCCCGCGTGGCAGGTCGCGGGCGCGCTCGTGCTGCTGATGGGAATCAGTTGGTTCGCCGTGCGACGGCTGGGCCGGGAGCCGTGGCTGGCAGTCGGATGGTTTTGGTTTTTGGGCACGCTGGTCCCTGTCATCGGGCTGGTGCAGGTGGGCAACCAGTCCATCGCCGACCGTTACACGTATGTGCCGCTGATCGGCCTGTTCGTCGCGGTCGCGTGGTCGCTTGATGAGTTGCGCACGAAGCGTCCGGTCTGGTCGAGCGGTTTGGTGGCGGTTGCAGTCGTCGCACTCGGCCTGTGCGCGTTCGGCACGCACCGGCAGCTTCCGCACTGGCTCGACGGCACTGCCATCTTCGAGCAGGCCGCGCGCGTGACGAAGGACAACTACATTGCGCTGACGAACCTGGGCAACAACCTCGCCCGCACCGGCCAGCAGCAACGCGCCACTGGCCTCTATCAGGAGGCTCTGCGCATCCGCCCGGACAGCGCCGAGACGCATTACAACCTTGCGTCCTCGCTGGGCGACACCGGGCAGTTGCAGGTAGCTGAACGTCATTACCGCGAAGCTCTCCGCCTTCAGCCCCGCCACGCCAAGTCGCATAACAACCTTGCGAACTTGCTCTCTGACTCCGGCCGAGTCCCCGAGGCCATCAAGCATTACGAAGAGTGCCTGCGCCTCAAGCCCGGGAACGTCGAGGCGCGTTTCAACTACGGCATCACCCTCTCGGACATGGGCAAGCCGATCGAGGCCATCGCGCAGTTCACGGCGGCGGTGAAATACCAGCCGGACTTCACCCGCGCCCGGCTTCATCTCGTCACGCTGCTCGTCGCGACGGGCAAAGCCCACGAGGCATTGGCGCACAACTCCGAGTTGCTCCGCCGCAATCCCGGCTCGCCGGAAGGCCACGTGAACGCCGGTTCGTTCGCCTCCGCGCAGGGCGACTGGGGCGCGGCGGTTCAGCACTGGCAAGCGGCGGTGCGGCTGAAGCCCGACTTCGTTCCAGCGGTTCACCGGCTCGCGTGGACGCTTGCGACGCATCCCAGCGCGGCCGTGCGCAATCCCAAGAACGCGCTGGAGCTGGCAGGACATTTCTCGAAGCTCGCGGGCGCTCAAAACCTCGAGGCGCTCGACCTCATGGCAGTCGCGCACGCGGCGGGCGGGGCGTTTGAACTCGCTGCGAAGCACGCGCAGCAGGCGCTCGCCGCCGTCGGCACGAACGCAGCGATGGCGGGGGAGATTCGCGCGCGCCTGACGCTGTTCCAAGCTGGCAAGCCGTTCATCGAAGGCCCGGCGAGGTGAGCGCCGATTTCCGGCGTGCCATCGCGGCGGCGTTCGCCTAAAAAAACGCCGTGAACATTCTCGGAATCATCCCGGCGCGCTATGCCTCGTCGCGCTTTCCCGGCAAGCCGCTGCATCCCATAGCTGGCAAATCGCTCCTCCAGCACGTCATCGAACGCTGTCAGCTCGCCAAGTCATTGTGCGAAGTCATCGTCGCGACAGATGACGACCGCATCGCCGAGGTCGCGCGGAAGTTCTGCCGTGTGGAGATGACCCGCGCCGACCATCCCAGCGGCTCCGACCGCATCGCGGAAGTCGCCTCGCGCTGCGCGTGCGACGCGGTGGTGAACATCCAGGGCGATGAGCCGCTCATTGACCCGGCAGTGATTGACGTGGTGGCGATGGCGCTCGTCGGCGCGGAGATGTCCACCGCCGCCACGGTCATCAAGCACGTCGAGGAATACGACAACCCGAACGTGGTGAAGGTCGTCACGAACGTCGCGGGACGTGCGCTCTACTTTTCCCGCCGGACGATTCCCTTCCTCCGCGACCACGCGGCGCAGCCGGCAGCCGCCCAGCTCGCCGCGTTTCCCATCCTCAAGCATCTCGGCATCTACGGCTATCGGCGCGACGCGCTGCTGCGGCTCGTGAAGTTCCCGCAATCGCCGCTGGAGCAGGCCGAGCGCCTGGAGCAGCTCCGTGCGCTGGAGAACGGCATCCCCATCGCCGTCGTGCGCGTGGACTACGACAGCGTGGGCGTGGATGTGCCGGCGGATGTTGAGCGCGTGGAGCGGCTGCTGGCGTCTTCGTCCTGCTCGTGATCCTGAACCTGCTCTTCCCCCAGCCTGCCCAAAGCGGAGCAGGATTAGGATCAGGATCACGAGCAGGAGCAAATGTCCGCTTGCTCGACTCTGGCTTGGCCCGTCCCTACACTTACCGCACATGAATTTAGAAGACCACGTCGGAGATGTGATTCGCAAAGCTCGGGGAATGCTGAACGTGTCGGCTGAAGCTGCGGCAAAGGCTGCCGGACTCAGCGCCGACGAACTCGCCGCGCTCGAAGGCTCCGGCCAGTGCGCGTGCAAGCCCGACTTCAGCGCGCTCGCCGCAGCCATCGGTCTCAATGGCACGAAGCTCGAAGCCCTTGCCAACGGCTGGCTGCCCGCCCCTGTGGGCACCGGCACCTGGCGCGAACTGCGCCAGGTCACCACCACGAGCGGCGGCAACACGGTGCATTGCTACATCATCTGGGACGAGGTCACGCGAGAGGCTGCGCTGTTCGACACGGGCTTCGAGGCGGAGGCTGTCTTGAAAATCGTGAAGGACGAGGACCTGGACTTCCGCCACCTCTTCATCACGCACTCGCACCACGACCACATCGAGGGACTCCCCCCGATTCGCGAGCGCTATCCGACGATCCGCATCCACACGGACACGAAGGGCGCGCCGCCACAGCACCGCAACCGCCGCAACGACTGCGTCCATATCGGCAGCCTGCGCGTGTCCAATCGCGAGACGCCCGGCCATGCGGAGGACGGCGTGACCTACCTCATCGGCAACTGGCCGGACGACGCGGCGCTCGTCGCAGTCGTGGGCGATGCCATCTTCGCCGGCTCCATGGGCGGCGCGAAGGAACACGGCGAACTGGCGAAGGCCAAGGTGCGCGAGCAAATCCTCTCGCTCCCGCCGGCCACGCTGATTTGCCCGGGGCACGGGCCGCTCACAACGGTCGCGCAGGAACGCGCGAGCAACCCGTTCTTCTGAGCCGACTGTAGCGGCGGTCTGCGACCGCCGTGCTGGCGACCGCGTTGGCGAACAGCTCGGCGCTCACAGAGCGCCGCTACAGCGGGGACGGGTGCCACAACGCAGGCTGGCGATTGAGTTTTCCACGGTGTTCGCTATTCTCCTTCCATGCCGATCTTCGAGTTTCATTGCAGCGACTGCGAGAAGGACAGCGAAGTGCTGGTGCGCTCCAGCCGATGGGAAGGCACGCCTTGCCCACACTGCGGGTCGAAGAAGCTGGCCAAGAAGTTTTCCACCTTCGCCTCCAGCGTCGCCGGAGAATCCGCACCGTCCTGCTCCGGCGTGCCGAAGTCCTGCGGGATGTGCGGCACCGGCAAGCCGCATTCGCACTGAGTCTCTTGCGGGCGACTTGCAGTCGCCGGCCTGCACAACCGCACGCAACCGACGGCGACTGCAAGTCGCCGGCACAGCTTGCACTACTTCTCCCGCTTCAGCTCCGGCTTGCCCTCGCCGAGAATCTTCACCGTCGGCTCGCCCTTGAGATAGCCAAGCGATGTCAGGAACACGTCTGCCTGCCGCAGCGTGACTTCCTGCCACGGGGCGCGGTTGAAGAAGCCGTGCGGCTGCTCGGCGGCGGTGAAGACTTCGCAGCGGTTGCCGAGCGTCTTTGACTTGTCCGCGAACGTGCGTGCGTGGTCGAGCATCTTGTCCGCCGTGCCGAAGAAGACGATCGTGGGCACGACGCCGGACTTGATGAAGCGCGCCGGGTCAATCCGCGGCACGATGACCTTCCCATCGCCTTTGCCCTCCGGCCACTTCTCAGCGACCTCCAGTGCCGCGAGGTTCAACGCGGGGTTGAAGAGCACCATCGCGTTCGGGCGAGACGAGATTCTCGCGTCTTCGCTCTTCGCCTCGTAGTCATCGATCATCCCGGTGCAAGCAGCGAGATGTCCGCCCGCCGAACCGCCCGACGCCACGATGCGCTGCGGATCGACGCCCAGTTCCGCCGCTTTGGCACGCACCCAGCGCACTGCGCTCTTCGCGTCCTCAACCGCGCTTTCCGGCGTGGTCTGCTGGCGGGACGACACACGGTAGTCCGCCCGCACCGCGACCATTTCGCGAGTGGCGAGGTAGGTGGCTTGATTGAGGAACTGCGCCGTCGTGCCGTTCTTCCAGCCGCCGCCGAAGAAGAACACGATGGCAGGACGCTTGTCCGCTGCCTTCCAGTCCGGCGGGTAGTGGACAAGGAGCTTCAACTCCCCCGGGGACGTCTGCTTGTAGGTGAACTCCTTCACGCCCTCGGGCAGGGGCGTATCGGTGGCGGCCGTAGCCTGGGTCGTGCCGGCTTTCTTGGCTTTTGGCTGGTCTTGGGCGGCGGCGAAGGTGACGGACAACAACAGGGTTGGAAGCGCGAGCGCGAACAGGGGATGCATGATGACGAAGTATGACGCGGCGCGACGCGCGGCTGTTACAGGCGAGTTGGCAAGCCGGCGCTCCGGCCGCTCAGAGCGCCGCTGCCTTCAAGCCGGTCGCCCCGCACACGGTCCGAACGACGGTTTCCGCATTACAGGCTGCAGGCACGACGCAAAAGTCACCGGGCTTCAGCTCGCAAGAGGTGTTCCGCCAAACCACCGCGAGCTGTCCCTCTGTCGCTGCGAGCACGTTGACCCGGTTGCCGCCGAGGCCGAATTCGCCACCGGGTGGCCGTCGGAACGCACCCACGGAGAATAGCTCGCAAGCCGCAAGAAGCCGCACTTCGTGGCGGCCCACCGCTCTCCACTCCGTCGGAGCAAGCGCTGGCTCGAAGTCTCCGAAGTCAATCGAGGCCAGCGCCTGCGGGATGTGCAACTCGCGCGGCTTGCCGTCGAGGCCGACGCGGTTCCAGTCGAACACGCGGTAGGTCGTGTCGGAGTTCTGCTGAATCTCGAAGATAAGGTTGCCCGCGCCCAGCGCGTGGACGCGCCCGCTCGGGAGAAACATGGAGTCGCCGCGTTTCACCGCGATGCGGTGGAAGCACTCGGCGACCGAGCCATCCTGAATCCGCCGCTCGAACTCCTCGCGCGTCGCCCCGCGCCGCAGGCCGACGAACAGGTCCGCGTCCGGCGTGGCGTCGGCCACATACCACATCTCGGTCTTCGGGTCGCCGTGCAGCTCTGCGGCCTTGTGCGCAGGCGGGTGGACTTGGAGCGAAAGTTTCTCCTGCGCATCGAGGATTTTCACAAGCAACGGGAAACGACCACCGCATGGTTTCGAGTCGCCGAGCAACGCCTCCACGTGGTTTTCCATCAGCCATCGCAGGTCGCGGCCGGCGAGCGGACCGTTCGTGATGACGCTGACGCCTTCTGGCCGGTCGGTGATTTCCCACGACTCGCCGATGGGCGTCTGCGGCGGAAGGGCTTTGCCGTAGAGCTGCTCGAGCTTGCGCCCGCCCCAGACACGTTCCTTGAAGATGGGCTGGAAGGTGAACGGGTAGAGCGGAAACGACATGGGCGCAGGGTGGGGAAAGGGGAAGGTGCGGCTCAAGGCGAAATTGCTGCGCGCTGGGTGTTCCGTGAACCAGCTCGTCAACCGGGCTTGTTCACGGAGCACGCAACACGGAGCACGTTTCCACTATGTCACGAGAAGTTTCGGCGCCGGCGTGGCCGTGGTCTTCCGCCGCGCCTTCACGGCGAAATACGGCGGGATGAACCAGCAGCGGTGGCCGAAACTGCTGGGTGCGGCGCTGGCATCGCCATGGCGTGGCTCGAACGTGTCCTCGATTACGAAGCCCGCGCGGCAGAGGCCGCCGAGCAGTTCATCCCAGCGGTGCATGAACTCCAGCGTGCCGCTTTCGCGCAACGCGGATCCGGTGGGCACGGGAGGCAACGGGCCGCTTTGATAGTAAGGCTCGATCATCGTGTAGCCGACGGGCGACAAGCGCAGGCTGGCCTGCAAGTTCGCCGGCTGTTTGTGCTGGCTGATGTAGAGGCCGCCGGGAGCTGTCACCCGCGCGACTTCGCGATAGACCGGCGCGACCGCCGGCACGTAGCAGGTGCTCACCGGCTGCACGACAAGGTCGAAGTGCGCTTCCGGCAGCACGGCGAGATTGTCCATCGAAGCCTCGACGACGGTGACCTTGACCCCCTGCTCGCTAGCAGCCTTGCGGTCGAGGTCGAGCATGGCAGGGCTGATGTCCACAACGGTCGTCTCGGCACCGGCCAACGCGAAGAGGACGCTGTGTTTGCCGCCGCCCGCCGCGAGGGAGAGCACCTTGCGCCCGCGCACATCGAAGTCCACCCAGCCGAAGGGATTGATGATGAACTGGGGTTTGCCGAACTCCTTTTCGCCAGCGGGACGGGCGAGTGGGACTTGTTGCCGGGCTAGCTCATCCCATGCGTCGCGGTTGTGGTCGTGGACCGAAATCATGCCGGACTCTACCCTGCGTCCACCGTGCCGAAAAAGAAAAAGCCGGGGAATAAATTCCCGGCCATGCTAACTCGCAGAATTCTCAGCTCTGCTTCTTCCACTCGCCGCCGGAGTCGAGCTTCAGTTGGCGCGGGCCGCTTTCCGTCGTCTGCCCGATGGCATCCAAGCGACCGGTGCTGTCCCCGAACGCGTCCACCTTCGCGCCCATCCGCTCGGCGAGCGAGACGAAGAGATTGCACAGCGGCGTCTCCTGTTTGAACTCCAGACTCTGGCCGCTCTTGATAGAGCCGCCGCCGCGTCCGGCCAAGAGAATCGGCAGGTCGTGGTGTGCGTGGCGGTTGCCATCAGCGAGGCCGCTGCCGAAGACGACGGCGCAATTGTCGAGCAACGTGCCGTTGCCTTCCTTCACAGCCTTGAGCTTGTCGAGGAAGTAGGAGAATTGCGTGATGTGGAAGGTGTTAATCTTCGCAATCTTCTCCAGCTTGCCCGCGTCACCGCCATGGTGCGAAAGGTCGTGGTGGCCGTCCGGCACGCCGATAAACGGATAGCTGCGGTTGCTGCCGTCGTGCGCGACGAGGAAACTCGCGATGCGCGTCGAGTCCGTCTGGAACGCGAGCGCCATCAGGTCATACATCATGCGGATGTGCTGCTCGTAGCTGTAGTCCTGCGGCAGGAAATCCTTGCGCAGCACGGGCGCGACGTTCTGCATCTTGAACTTCTCAGCCTGCGCGATGCGCTCCTCCAACTCGCGGACGGCGGTCATGTATTCGTCCAGCTTGCGGCGGTCAGTCGCGCCGAGCTGGCGCTTCAGGGAGTTCGCGTCCTCCAGCACGAAGTCGAGGATGCTCTTGTGGTATTGCTCGCGCTTCTGGCGGGCGGCGGTTTCCTCGTTCGTCGTGCCGTTGCCAAAGAGGCGCTCGAAGACCTGCTTGGGATTTGCCTCGGGCGGCATCGGAGTGGCGGGGCCTTTCCACGCGAGATTGAATTGGTAGGCGCAACTGTAACCGCTGTCGCAGGCGCCGGCGCTGCGGGCCTTGTCGCAACCGAGTTCCAGCGAATCAATCCGTGTCTGGTTGCCGACACGCTCGGCCAGCACCTGGTCGATTGAGACGCCGACCTGGATGTCCGCGCCAGCCGTCTTGCGCGCACGCACACCGGTGAGCCAAGTGGCATTCGCGCGGGCGTGGTCGCCGGGGCCGTCCGGACCGCCCCGTCCCGAAACTTGCGCGAGGCCGGACATGACGCTGAAGTCGTCGCGATGGCTGGCCAGCGGTTGAAGCGTCTTCGACAACTCGTAGCCGCGACCGACCGTCTCGGGCCACCAGTGCGCCATGTTCATGCCGTTGGGCACATACACAAACGCGGTGCGGCGCGGGAGCGCCTTAGCGGCGGCGGCTGACGCGGCGGGAACCATCGCTTCGAGCGCGGGCAGGGCCATCAGCGTGCCGAGACCACGGAGGAAGGTGCGGCGGGGCAAGGCGGTGTGTTTCATAGCGTTCAGCTTCGGTGGCAAGGTAGGGCGGTAAACCCTACTCTGCAAGACACGAGAGACGGACTGGCGGTTACGGCAGCGTCTTCACCGAGCGGCCACATGCGCATCGCCCTCCCCGCGCCGCTTCTGGAAGGGAACACTGTTCACTACTTCCAGCACGAGACCTGAGAAGGTGTTCTTTCGCTTCGCCAACCCGTCGGCAATCTCCTTCGTCGCGCAGCGGTCGTAATACTCCAGCCCGCGGCCCAGCGAGTAGGTCAGCATCTTTTCTACCATGCAGCGGATGAAGTCGTCCTTCTTCTGCCGGGCGAGCAGGTTCGCGAGCTCAACGGGGCCTTTGAACTTGTCCGCCGCGCCCAACTCGCCACTCGGGTCAATCGCCGCGCCGGCATCCAGAGTGCGGAAGCCGCCGATGCCATCGTAGTTCTCCAGCGCGAAGCCGATGGCGTCCATGCGCGTGTGGCAGCCGGCGCATGAAGGGTTCGCGCGGTGCTGCTCCATGCGCTGGCGGAGTGTTCCGGTGAGCTGCTTTTGGTCGTCGAGTTCGGGGACGTTCGGCGCGGGCGGCGGCGGCGGGCTGGCGAGGAGATTTTCCAGGACCCACTTGCCGCGTTTCACGGGCGATGTGCGCGTGGGATTCGAGGTGAGCGTGAGAATGCTCGCGTGCGTGAGCACGCCTGCGCGCGGCGTGCCTTTGAGGCTCACGCTCTGGAACTCTTCGCCGGTCACGCCTGCGAGGCCGTAGTGCTTCGCGAGCCGCTCGTTCACGAAGGTGTAATCCGCCGTGAGGAAGTCGAACACGCTCCGGTCCTCGCGCAGGATGGTCTCGAAGAGCAGCTCCGTCTCGCGCTGCATCGCGGCGCGCAGCTTGGCATCGAATGCCGGGAACAGCTTTTTGTCCGGCTGCACGATGGCGAGGTTGCGGAGCTGGAGCCACTGCCCCGCGAAGTTTTCCACGAGCGCCTTGCTCTTGGGGTCTTTCAACATTCGGTGGACTTGCGGCTCCAGGTTCTTCCGCAACTGCCCGCGCTCCGCGAGCTTGAACAGCTCCTCGTCCGGCATGGAGCTCCAGAGGAAGTAACTGAGCCGCGACGCGAGCGAGAACTCGTTCACTAGGTGCACCGACTTCGGATTGTCCGGCTCCGGCTGCAACTCGCCGCGAAATAGAAAGTGCGGCGAGACCAGCACGGCCTTGAGCGCCTGCTGCACGCTGCCCTCGAAGGTCTCGCCGTGTTTCTGGCCCAGCTCGTAGAGCTTCATCAACCGCTCGACCTCCGACGTCGTGACCGGGCGACGATAAGCCCGACGCGCGAACGCACCGATGACCTCGCGTGCAAGCTGCGGCGCGGTGCCGGGCGTGGCCCGCTTGGGGAAAATGCGCCGATGCGTCTCCGGCAGCATCTCGGCGGCGGCCTCGGGCGGGCCTTCGATTTCGAGATGGTGCACGTTCACCCTGCCCTTCTGGTCTTTGCCAGTCTTCCACTTCGCGGCCTCTTCCGGTGACAAGCCGGTCTTGTTCCGCAGCACGACGACGCGCAGGTGATGCTTCCCGGCGGGCAGCCGAAACTTCGCCTCGTAGTGCTGCGGGGCCGACTCGTCCGCCTCGACTGTCACCTGTCGGAGAATCTCCTTGTCCCGCATGAACGTCAGCGTCATTGCGTTTGAGCCTGCCGGCTTCGCCCACGCGAGTGTGCGGAGGAAATACTCGCCGTCGCGCGGCGCGTTGAAGTCGAACGCCACATCATCCTCCTCGACGCTGTTGAGCGAGACCCAGCCGTCGCCGAGTTGCTTCGCGTTGTAGCCCACCAGCAGCAGGTCGGGCAGCAGCCGCACCACGGAGTTGGGCGTCGGCTCCACGACCTCCACCCACTCAACTGCGAAGGCCCGCGTCTGGTTACGGCCTCGCGCATCCTTCGGCGTCGCGAAGGGATTCACCAAGGTCATCACCAGCTCATGCTGGCCGGCCTTCAACTGCACCGGCAGCTCGGCCACGTGCGCCAGGTCCGGGTCGCCGCGCACCTCGATGACCGAAACCACCTTGCCATCCAGGCGAATCTCCATCTTCGTCTGCTCCGGCGCGACGTGCCGGTTCTGCGTCGAGAGCCGCAGCCGATGCTCGCCGTCGCGCGCCACGGAGAACTTCGCCGTCAACGGCTTCGTCCCCGAGACGCGCCGGGGCGAGTCCGGGTTCGTCGTGTCATTGCCGCCCTTGAGCTGCCGGGCCGCGATGCGCTGCGCGGTCGGCTTCGACTGCGGGTCCGTCACGATGGCCAGCGCCAGAATCTTCTCCGCCGCGGTGAGATACTTCTCCAGCAACACCGGCGGCATCGAGAGCACGTCGCCGATGTTGTCGAAGCCGTAGCCCGCGTCGTCGGCGGGGAAGTCATCGGCGGGGCGGAAGTTCACGCCCACGAGGTCGCGGATGGTGTGGTTGTATTCCGCGCGATTGAGTCGGCGCAACGTGACGCGGCCGGGGTCGGGGTTCTTGGGGTCCGTCTTGAAGACCTCGAAATCAATCCACGCCTGAATCACCTCGCGCTCCGCCAGCGTGGGCTGCTTCTTCTTGTCCGACGGCGGCATCTCACGGCTGCGGACATTGATGAGGGTGTGCTCCCAAAGCTTTCGGTCCGCGAGCAACTCCGCGTGCGACTTGTATTTGTCAAACTCCACGCCGGCCTTCTTCGCCCCATCGCCATGGCAGTCGAAGCAATACCTCTTGAGCAAGGGCAGCACGTCCTTCTGGTAGGTCAGCTTCGCCGGGTCTTTTGCCGACGGCGAACCGAAGAACGCCCCCGAGGCGAGGGGGGCGACGGCGAGCCAGGCCAGACCAACGGTGACAAACAGTTTCATGTGCGTGTGCAAGATGACAGGGAGGCAGACGCCCGGCAACCCACGGAGATTGCGCCCGTTGAACAGGGACGCGGACACGACGGAATTTGAACCGCTGACCTGCACTGACTGACGCTAATCATAACGGGTGTTGATGCTTCACTCGGGCACGGCATCCAAACTGTGTGGCTGTCCTTCGGATTAGTGCAGGTCAGTGCAGGTTAGTGGTTCCTCGCCGTGCCGGGAAACGCCGTTCACTTCCCCGCCTTCAAGACCACCTGCGGCAGGTCCATCACGGCGGGGCCGGGCTTGGACTTGGGCTTCACCGTCAGCGTGTAGCGGCCGGGTTTGTCGAAGGTCAGCTCGCCAATCTCGCGCTTCACGAAGGCTTGGAAGCCGCCGGTTTGCTCGACCTTGAACAGCAGCTTCTGCGCGCCGACGGCGAACTCGACTTCGCTGCCGCCGCTGCCGTTGCCACAGCCGTAGGTGATTTCCATCGTGAACTTGCCGGGCTTCACCACCTCAAACTCCCAGCTCGCCCAGTCGGTCGGGTTCACCCAGTAGCCGAGGGTGTTTTTGTGCGGGAGCGGCTCGAAGCGCAGCATCGGGCCGAACACATCCGCGTGCTTGCCGAGCATCGTGATGGTGCCGTCGGCGGCCTGCGGGCTGGGGCGATAGGCGGGGTTGGGCTGCATCATCTGCGCGCCGGTCTTGATGCGCCAGGCGTCGAGCTTGCCCACCATCGTCTTCACGCGCGCGGTGTGCGCCGGGTCTTCAGCGAGGTTGCGATTCTCGCCGGACTTGAGGTCGAAGAGTTCCACGCGGCCCGTCTCGTAGAACTCGATGAGCTTGAAGTCGCCGTCGCGAATCGCGCCACCGGGCTTGCCGCCTTGGTTGCTGTAGTGCGGGTAATGCCAGAAGAGCGGGCGCGGTGCGTTCGTGCCGCTGTTGAGCAAGGGCACGAGCGTGACACCGTCCACTTTGTCCTCGGCCGTGGGCGCGGCGAGGCCCGCCAGCTCCAGTATCGTCGGGAAGTAATCCACGCTGCTGATGGCGTTCGTGGTCGTGCTGCCCGCCTTGATGCCGGGCCCGCGCACGAGCAAGGGCACGCGGATGCCGCCTTCGTAGAGGTAGCCTTTGCCTTCGCGCAGCGGCGAGTTGATGGTCGCGGGCGTGCTCGGGCCTTCAAGCGTGGCGAGGCCGCCGTTGTCCGAGGTGAAAAAGACGTAGGTGTTGTCGGCAAGCTTGAGGTCTTCGAGCTGTTTGAGGATGCGCCCGATGCTCTCGTCCATGCTCTCCATCATCGCGGCGTAGATGGCGTTGGTCTGCTGGCCCGCCTTGCCCGCGACCTGCGCATACTTCGCGATGGTCTCCGGCTTGGCCTTCATCGGCGTGTGGACGGCGTAGTGCGCGAAGTAGAGGAGGAACGGCTTGTCCTTGTTCGCTGCGATGATTTTCTCAGCCTCGGTGGTGAGTCGGTCAGTCAAGTATTCGCCGTCGTTCGCCTGCTCAAGACCACGCATCGCGCGCTGTTTGCCATCCTTTGCTTTTCCACCGAAGGGCGCGAAGTAACTCATCGGCGTGCCGGTGTGGTCGCCGGCGATGTTGATGTCAAAGCCCTGCTTCTGCGGCTCGAAGCCCTCGCCGCCAAGGTGCCACTTGCCGACGTGCGCGGTGACGTAGCCCGCCGCCTTGAGCCGCTCGGCGAGGGTGACTTCCTCGAGCGCGAGCTGCTGCTTGATGGTTGGCCGCGCGAGCCGTTGCGCGGGTAAATCGCCGCGACCCGGCAGCCAATCCGTGAGGTGCAGCCGCGCGGGATACTTGCCCGTCATGATGCTCGCGCGCGTGGGCGAGCAGACGGGGCAAGCAGAGTAAGCGTCGGTAAACTTCATGCCTTGCGTGGCGATGCGGTCGAGGTTCGGCGTGCGGTAGAACTTGCTGCCGTAACAGCCGAGGTCGTTGCGCCCGAGGTCATCAATGAGGAAGAAGATGAAGTTCGGCTTCGGCGCGGCGGCGGCGGGGAGTTGCGTCGCGACCATCGCGGCCAGCAGGAGGAAGAGGCGGAGAGACAAAGGGCTTTTCACGGCGCGATGCTGCCAACGCTCGCCGGAAACTCAAGCCCGCGCTCCGACGAAAGGATTCCCAACCCGCCGGGAGTTGCTACCGTCATCGTCATGCAACCAGTGACGCGCCCGCCCGTAGCCGCCGAGGTCAGGAGGCGGATTTCTTGTGTCACGCGAGCCGTCCGCCTCCTTACCTCGGCGGCTACTTTGCTTGGGCTGCTCACCACACACGCGCTCGCTGAGCACGGCCCCAACGCCGCCGCCGAGGCGAAGTTGAAGCAACTCCAAGTCGCGCCCGGCCTGAAGGTCGAACTCGTTGCCGCCGAGCCGCTGCTGCAAAACCCAGTCGCCTTCAGCGTGGATGAACGCGGGCGCTTCTTCATCGCCGAGACGCACCGCTGGAAGTCCGCCGTCTTCGACATCACGCAGCGCGTCCCGTGGCTGCTCGACGACCTGAGCTGCCGCACCGTCGCCGACCGCGAGGCGCTGCTGCGCCGGCATTTCCCCGGCACGAACTTCGCCACGCTCACCAACGCCTCCGAAATCATCCGCCTCGTCGAAGACACCGACGGCGACGGCCGTGCCGACAAATCCACAGTGGTCGCCGACGGCTTCAACTCCGCCGTCTCTGGCCCCGCCGCCGGCATCCTCGCGCGAGGGAACGAACTCTGGTTCACCTCCATCCCCGCCCTCTACCACCTGACCAACCGAGCCGCGCCCAAAGCACCCGGCCCCACTAATCACTACTCACTAATCACTTCCCACCCCCACTTCGGCGTCCACATCTCCGTCTCCGGCCACGACCTCCACGGCCTCACCTTCGGCCCCGACGGCCGGCTCTACTTCAGCCTCGGCGACCGCGGCTTCGAGCTGCGACCCGGCATGAAACACCCCGGCTTCAGCGCGGAATACCTCCGCCGCATCGCGCCCGACACCGGCGCGGTCTTCCGCTGCCAGCCGGACGGCTCCGAGCTGGAGGTCTTCTGCATCGGCCTGCGCAACCCGCAGGGCTTGGCCTTCGACGCGCTCGGCAATCTCTTCACCGTGGACAACGACACCGCCGGCCCCGACAAGGCCCGCCTCCTCCACCTCGTCGAGGGCGGCGACTACGGCTGGCGCATCAGCTACCAGCACATGAAGAACTTCGGCCCGTGGGTCACCGAGGGCCTCTGGCGCGGCGGCGCGGGGGACATCCTGCCCACCAGCGGCGAGGCCGCCCAAGGCCCCGCCGGCCTCGCCTTCTATCCCGGCACCGGCCTGCCCGACCGCTACACGAACCACTTCTTCATCTGCGACTTTCCCGGCGGCATCTGGAGCTTCAGCCTCAAGCCGCGCGGCGCGAGCTTCGAGCTGGCCGCCCGCGAGAAATTCCTCTGGAACCTCCTGCCCACGCACGCCGCCTTCGGCCCCGACGGCGCGCTCTACGTGAGCGACTGGGTGGAAGGCTGGGGCCAGCCGGAGAAGGGCCGCCTCTACCGCGTGAGCGACCCGGCGCAAGCGGGCAGTGCGAAGCTGGCCGAAGTGAGGCGACTACTCGCATCGGGTGAAGTGAACGCAATGACGAACCCGAACGCTCTGCTTCGCGAAGCGAGCCGGGAGCACCTGCGTTCAACCAAGCACCTAGTTACCGTGCTGGACAGAAGTTATCAGCAATTGCTTGCCGACCCCTACTTCGGCGCACAAACGCTAATGGCATACGGGGGACACCGGCGAGGCGCTTTGCCGACCGGTTGGGAACACTTCGCCCGCAATCCCACCAGCCGCGCGACGATACTAAATGCGCTGTTCGCCCAAGCGGATAACGAACTGCGAGCTCAAGTCGCACGCCTGCTCGGTCCCATATCGCGGTGGAGTAGCTCAAACCACCTCATTCCACTCGTGCAGAGTTCGGAACCGAGAATAATATTCTACGCGCTGGGAGCACTCGGTTTCCACACGGACGGAGAAGTCATACCGACACTTGTGAAAGCTCTCCGCACCAACGCCGACGCCGACCCCTACCTCACCCACGCTGGCATGATGGCCTTGCTGGGCATCGGAGACTTCGACGCCATCCAGCGCGCCGCGCGGGACGAGTCGCCCGCTGTGCGCCGGGCGGCGATGCTGTGCATGCAGCGGTTGCTGCGCCCGGAAATCGCCCACTTCCTCCGCGACCCCGACCCGCGCCTCGTCCTCGAAGCCGCCCGCGCCATCAACGACGCCGGCATCGCCGCCGCCTACCCCGCCCTCGCCGCGCTCCTCCCCGGTAGCAGCCGACATGAGGAGGCTCCATCTCCCCAATCGGCAATCAATCAGAGCCTCCTCACGTCGGCTGCTACCGAGCCAGTGCTACGCCGCGCCTTGAACGCCCACTACCGCCTCGGCCACGCCACGAACGCACAGGCACTCGCGGAGTTCGCCGTCGGCGAGGTAGGGCGCGCTGTCCTCAGCGCGCCGCCCGGCGGTCACGGGACTGACCGCCCTACCGACGACTCCCTCCGCGCCGAGGCCCTCTTCCTCCTCAGCGCCTGGGAAATCCAACCCGCCACGCCCGGCAACGTTCCGGTGAAAATCGCCAGTGTGGACGGCCACGGCTCCACGCCGCTCGTGAACCCGGAGAATTGGCCCGGCTGGTTCGACCGCGTCTGCGGCCTCTGGCGTCCCCTCCCACCGCGCGATGCCTCCGCCGCCCGTGACGCGCTGCGCCCGCACCTGACCAGCCTTTTGCGTTCCACCGCCACCAACACCGTCCTCGCCGCCATCGCCGCCGTCGAGAAGCTCGCCATCACCGAGGCTGCCCCGGCGCTCGCCGGCTTGGTCAAGGCACCTTCACAACCAGCGCCCGTGCGTGTCGCCGCGCTACGGGCCTTGGGGAATCCAGTGATCGCCAATCGCCAATCGCCGACGCTTTCCGACTCGGTCACGCTCGCGCTCTCCGACACTGACACTTCGCTTCGGCGCGAGGCCGTGAAGCTCGCCGCCGCGGCGAACCCCGCCGCCGCCGTTCCGCTCCTCGCCCGCGTTCTCGCCGAGGAGAAAGACCTCCGCCTCCGCCAAGCCGCGCTCACTGCCCTCGGCGATTTGCCCAGTCCGGCTGCCGACGCCGTGCTGTCCGCGCAACTCTTCTTGCTCGCCGACAACAAGCTTTCCCCCGAACTGCAACTCGAACTCCTTGAAGCCGCCGCAAAGCGCCCGGCCGCCACCATCGCTTCAACCCTTCAACGCTTCAACGCTTCACTCCCGCCAGCCGACGCACTTGGCCCCTTCCGCCCAACGCTTGCGGGCGGCGACGCCGCCGAGGGCAAGCGGCTATTCAACGAGCACGTCGGCGCGCAATGCCTCCGCTGCCACGCCGTTCGCGGCACGGGCGGCATCGTTGGCCCTGACCTCACGGGGGTCGGCAAGCGGTTCACGCGCGAGCAGCTTTTGGAGAGCATGGTGTTCCCGAACAAGACCATCGCCGTCGGCTTCGAGAACGCGACCATCGTCCTCAAGTCCGGCGCGAACCACAGCGGCCTCGTGAAGTCCGAGACGGTGACGGAGCTGGTCTTGGATTCCCCCGAGGACGGCAAGTTGACCCTGAAGAAATCCGACATCGAGAAACGCATCCGCGGCCTCTCCGCGATGCCCGAGGGCGTGGACAAGCTGATGACGCGAAGGGAGCTGCGGGACTTGGTGGAGTATCTGAGCGGGCTGAAGTGAGGTGGGAGGAGCAGGATTAGGAGCCCGAGAGGAAGCGCGCCCTCGGCTCCTGCTCGTAATCCTGATTCTAATCCTGCTCCTCCCCGCTTCGCCAAAAAAGAAATCGCCCGCCCTTTCGCCATTCTCCATAGTCCGCACCACATGAAGTCCATGACAGGATACGGTCGCGGCGAGTGCGCGCGGGATGGTTTCAAGGTCACGGTGGAACTCAGCTCGGTGAACCGGAAGTCCGGCGAAATCACGCTGAACTTGCCCCGCGACCTCGAACCGCTCGAAGCGCAGGTGCGCGACGAAATCAACAAGCGCATCTCGCGTGGCCGGCTCAACGTGCGCGTGGCCCTCCACGAGGGCGCGGACGCGGGGGTCACCGCGCAGGTCAACACGGCGCTGGCCAAGGCTTATGCGGCGGAGTTGGCCAAGCTGGCGACGGAGCTGAACCTCAGCGGCGGCGTGCGCTTGTCCGACGTGCTGCGCGCGCCGGGCGTGCTGGAGGCGGATGCGGAGAAGTCGGACGCGGAATCGTTTTGGCCCGCGGTGCAGGCTGCGGTGCAACAGGCGCTGGATGCGCTGGTGAAGATGCGTGAGCGCGAGGGTGAGCATCTGGCGGCGGACTTGGCGGCGCGCATCGAGCTGATTCGCTCGGCGGCCACGCGCATCGGCGTGCAAGCGCCGCTGGTGCAAGTCCAGTTCCGCGCGCGGCTGCTGGAGCGCATCAAGCAGGCGGGCTTGGAAGGCATCGCCGCAGATGACGAGCGGATGTTGAAGGAGGTCGTGCTCTTCGCCGACCGCTCGGACATCACGGAGGAGCTGACGCGGCTGGCGAGCCATTTCAAACAGTTCGCCGACTGCGGCAAGGCAAAGGAGCCGGTCGGGCGCACGCTGGATTTTCTTTCGCAGGAGATGAACCGCGAGGTCAACACCATCGGCTCGAAGGCGCAGGACGCGGTCATCTCGCGCGAAGTGGTGCAAGTGAAGGCGGAGCTGGAGCGGTTCCGAGAGCAGGTTCAAAACGTTGAGTGAAGGCATGAGCCAGAAGAACAACACCCTCCTGATTGTCCTGTCCGCGCCGTCGGGCGGCGGAAAGACGACGTTGTGCGAGCAGATGCTGCGGGACAACCCGAACATGAGCCGCGCGGTGACTTGCACGACCCGGGCGGCGCGCGAGGGCGAGAAGGACGGCGTGGATTACTACTTCCTGACGGCGGAGGATTTCCTCAAGCGCGTGCAGGCGGGGAATTTTCTCGAACACGCGACGGTTTATGGCAACAGCTACGGCACGTTGAAGTCCGAGGTGCTCGGCAAGCTGCGCGCGGGTAAGGACGTGCTGCTCGCGGTGGACGTGCAGGGCGCGGCGGCCATCCGTGCGCAGGCCGAGCAGGAGAGCGAACTTGAGCGGGCGCTGGTCGAAGTTTTCCTCACGCCGGAGTCACTGGCGGTGCTGGAGCAGCGGCTCAAGAAGCGCGGCAAGGACGCACCCGACGCCATCAAGAAGCGGCTGGCGGTGGCGAAGCAGGAAATCGCGCAGTGGAAGCATTTCGACTACCTCCTCATCAGCACGAGCATCCGCGAGGACGTGCGGCGGATGCAGGCCATTTACGGTGCGGAGCAGATGCGGCAGGCGCGGTCAACGGCTCCGGATGTATGAGCAAGGCAGCCCAGCCCAAGCGCGAGCCAGCCCTGGCTGGTCGCAACGTCGTCCTCGGCGTGACCGGGTCCATCGCGGCTTACAAGGCGGCGGATTTGTGCAGCCAGCTCGTGAAGGCCGGCTGCGATGTGCGCGTGGTGATGACCGCCGACGCGCAGAAGTTCATCACGCCGTTGCCGTTCAAGACTCTCTCGCGACACGCGGTGGTGACGGACTTGTATGACGAAGAGGAGGGCTGGCAGCCGACGCACATCCGGCTGGCGGACGAGGCGGATGTGCTGCTCATCGCGCCCGCCACGGCGAACTGTCTGGCGAAGCTGGCGCACGGTCACGCGGACGACGCGTTGACGTGCATCGCGCTGGCCTTGAACCCGAAGGCGAAACTGCTCCTCGCCCCCGCGATGAACGGCAAGATGTGGCTGCACCCGGCGACGCAGGCAAACGTCCGCACGCTCGAGCAGCGCGGCGCGGAGTTCATCGGGCCGGAGGCAGGCATGTTGTCCTGCGGTTACGAAGGGCTGGGGCGACTGTGGGACGTGGCGGGCATCGTGAGCGCGGCCTTGAAATCCCTGAGGTGACCATGCCGCTGCTGCGCTCTCCCAAGGCGAAGTTGCTCGCGAGCCTGTTCCAGGCTCCCGGCGTCTCGCCGGAGCAGCAGGCCGACCGCCTCCGCTTCATGGAGCGCGACGGGTGCCTGACCATCAAGGTCATCGTCCTCAGCGGCCTGGCTTACCTGCTCCTCTTCTCCGACTGGTTTGAAGGCGTGCCCACGCTCGGGGACACGGACATCGCAACCGTCCGCAGCGCCTTCCGCGCCTACCTCGCGGCCAACATTGTCATCGGGGCCATCGTGCTGGCGATGGACTACCTCCCGTTACGCTGGGTGCAGTGGGCGGTGTTCGTGATTAACATCGTGGACGGCGCGTTCGTGTCGCTACTCCTCGTCATCACCGGTGGCTTGGAGAGCACCCTCTACTGGGTGTTTCTCGTGCTGATCATCCGCGCGGCCGTGAGCATCAAACGCGTGCGGCAGCAGATCGGCGTGAACCTGTTCCTCATTCTTTGCTACCTGTTCTCGGGGCTGGTTGATCTCACCTTGAAGGAGCTGAAACTGGAGGGACCCGATGTCTCGGACACCTTCGTGGCCGCTCCGGAGATCGTCACGGTGGAACGCCCCGTCCCTCGCCCCTCGCCACCGGCTGGCAGCTCGGGCAAGCGTCGCATGGCGCGTCCTGACCGGGGCGAGCAGCAGCTCGAGGTCGGCCAGGCGTTCCTGCTCGCGATCACCGGCCTCTCAGACCGCAACGCGCTGCAAGGACTTCTCAGCCGCGTGCTGCTGTTGCTGCTCCTGGCCATGTCCTGCTACGGCATCAATGTCCTGGCGGACTTGCAGCTTCAGGCGCAGGAGGAGGCTAAGGAGTTTGCCATCCGTCAGGAGCAACTGCGTTCCACCGGGCGGCTGGCGGCGGAGATCGCGCACCAGTTGAAGAACCCCCTGGCCATCATCAACAACGCCGCCTTCAGCCTGCAAAAAACTCTCAAGGAGACGAAGCCCGCCGCGCTACAGCAGTTGGACATGATCCGCGAGGAGGTCGGACGGTCCGATCGCATCCTCACGGAGCTGATGGGCTATGCGCAGCTCGCCGAGGGGCGCGTCGAGCGGCTCGCGATGCACGAGGAGATCGAGCGCGCGATCCAGCGAGTATTTCCGCCAGCCCTTCCGCATGAGGTTCAGGTGCAGGTGCGTTGTGCGGACACGCTGCCACCGCTCCTGATGCAGCGCGCGCACTTGGGCGAGGTGCTCGTCAACCTGCTCGCCAACGCCCGCGACGCGATGAACGCCAAGGGCCGCATCGAGATCGCCGGCTCGCTCGACGACGCCGGCACCGTGGTCGTCACCATCGCCGATACCGGCCCGGGCATCCCCGACTACCAGCACGAGCACATCTTCGAGCCGTATTTTTCCACCAAGGAAAAGGGCACGGGCCTGGGGCTGGCCATCGTGCGGCACAACACGGAGATTTACGGCGGGCGCGTCGCGGTGGAATCCACGCTTGGAGCGGGAACCAAATTCACGCTACGCTTCCCGGCCAAGACAACCATGACCGCCGCCGCATGAACCAGCCGCTGCCGCCGATCCTCCTAGTGGATGACGAGAAGAACATGCGCCTCTCGCTCTCGGCGATGCTGGCCGACGAGGGCTTCCCGACCGAGGCCGTGGAATCCGCCGAGCAGGCCGAGCAATTCTTGGAGAAGCGCGAGTTCCTCATGCTCATCACCGATGCGCACCTGGGCGGCCTCAGCGGTTACGAGCTGCTCAGCCGCGTCAAGCGGCGCTGGCCGGAGCTGCCCATGCTGATGATCACCGCCTACGCCACGCCGAAGCTGGCGGCGGAGGCCATCAAGTCCGGCGCATCCGACTATCTCCCCAAGCCCTTCGCGCCCGAGGAGCTCATCCTGCACGTCAGCCGTTGTGCCGAGCGCCATCGGCTCATCACCGAGAACGCCAGCCTCCGCGAACGCGTCTCGGACAGCTACCGGCTCGATAACATCATCGGCGAGTCCCCGAACATGAAGGAGCAGCGGGAGCTGATCCGACGGGTCGCGCCCACCAACGCCACCGTCCTCATCCTCGGCGAGAGCGGCACAGGCAAGGAGCTTGTCGCCGGCGCGCTCCACAGCCTGAGCAAGCGGGCGCGCAAGAGCTACGTCCGCATCAACTGCGCCGCGATTCCCGAGACGCTGCTGGAGAGCGAGCTGTTCGGGCATGAACGCGGGGCGTTCACGGGT
>SXTU01000050.1 GCA_005791875.1 Verrucomicrobiales bacterium | reverse complement strand
CACAAGGAGTTCGTCGAGGCCATCCAGGGCAAGGTGCTCAAGGGCATGGCCAGCCTCGATTACGCCGGCCCCTTCACCGAGATGGTCCTCATGGGCAACCTTGCCGTCCGCACCGGCAAGAAAGTTGAGTGGGACGGTCCGAACATGAAGGCCAAGAACATGGACGTCTCGAAGCTCGTGAAGCGCGACTATCGCCCGGGCTGGACGTTCTGAGGCGCAGACCTGACGAACCTGCAACTTTCACCGCATTGACGCCTCGCAGAGGCACCACCATATTCGCCGCGTGAAGTTCGACATCTCGCGCCTGCTCGACACCTGGGAATACAAGCCCGGGCAGGTGCTCGTCAGAAGGTTCAAGACCAAGGCCGGCGTTGAAATCATCCAGCTCCGCCTCGACCTCGGCGTCCTTCAGATGAACGCCGGGGGCCGGCCCGACGGCAAGCGCCCGCTCGGCCACGAGTCGCTCTTCCACCACTTCGTCAGCCAGTTGGAGAAGCATCGCGCGGCCCACGATGGCAGCGACGAGGAGTTTATCCTGACCGGCGAGGACTGCGCGCGGCTCCAGCAGGAGGCCATCCAGTATCACCACCGCTACATCTGCCTCTACCAGCTCGGCGACTACGCGGCGGTCGTGAGCGACGCGGACCGGAACCTCGAGGTGTTCGACTTCGTGGACGAGTTCGCCGAGACGGACGAGCTGTCCTGGGGGCTGCAACAGTTCCGCCCGCAGCTCCTGCTCATGCTCACGCGCGCGCGCGGCATGATGGCGCTGGAGAAGAAGGAATTCGCAGCCACAGCCCGTGAGGTGGAGAACGGCATCGCGGCGATCCGCGAGTTTTACAACGCCTTCGAGCGCTCCGATCTCGCCGAGCACTCGGGCGAAATCGCCTCGCTGGAGCAATGGCTGGAAAACCTGCGCACGAACAGCGAGAAGCGCGGCGACAAGCCGGCAGGCGAGCCGCTGGCGCTCACCGAGCGGCAGAAGTTGGAACGCGCGTTGCAGGACGCCGTGTCGCGCGAGGACTACGAGCAGGCGGCGCGAGTGCGCGATGCGCTGAGGAATTTGAAGGCGCCGTAGGACCGCCGAAGCCTTCCGGCGCAAAGCCGATTTGCCATGAGAACTTCCCCCCGATTGTCGTGGTGCCAAGTCGCGGCGTTGCTCGCTTGCCTGCTCTTCACCGGCTGCCTGACCGTCCCCGAGACAGGCCGCCGCCAGGTCATGCTCATTTCCTCCTCGCAGGAGATGCAGCTCGGCCTGACCGCGTTCCAGCAGTTGAAGAAGGACACGCCCGTCAGCCGCGATCCCGCCCTCAACGCCATGGTCCAGCGCGTGGGCCGGCGCATCGCGGCGGTGGCGAGCCTGCCGGGCGCGCAGTGGGAGTTCGTCGTGTTCGACAGCAAGGAGGCCAACGCCTTCTGCCTGCCCGGCGGCAAGGTCGGCATCTACACCGGCATCCTGCCCATCACGAAGGACGAGGCCGGCATGGCCACCGTCATTGGGCATGAGGTCGCGCACGCAGTCGCGCGGCACGGCGCGGAACGTGTGAGCGAGGGGATGCTGCTCCAGACCGGCGGCGGCCTGTTGGGCGTGAGCCTCTCGAACGCCGACCCGCGCACGCAGGTGCTGGTCAGGGCCGCCTACGGCATCGGCGCAAAGGTGGGTCGCGAGCTTCCCCACAGTCGCGGTCAGGAATCCGAGGCGGACCATATCGGGCTGATTTACATGGCGCGCGCAGGCTATGACCCGGAGGCGGCCGTTGGTTTCTGGCAGCGCTTTTCGGACTACACGCGCAGCCAGGCTGGCGGCGGCACGCCGGCTTTTCTCCGCACGCACCCGCTCGACACCGTCCGCATCCAGCAGATCCAGCAGTGGATGCCTGAGGCGAAGGCGAACTACCGTCCGCAGTAGCCGCAGGCTTCAGCCTGCGCGCGGTTGGTAACACTGATAGAATCATCCCGGTTGAGGAACTCCGCCTCACTTCAACGGGGAGCCGCGCAGGACGCAGAGCCGCGCAAAGACTGAGAATCCAAGCGGCTGGTGAAAGCTGCTGCTGCTGTTTAATCTTCCCGCCCACGATGTCACTCAAACCTACGACCGACAACGCACCCAGCGGCCATTCACCGGATCAGTCCCGTGGCGTGGCAACCCAACTCAAGGCTGCCACGGAACTGCTTGAGAAAGTCGCGGGCGACCGGGCGTTGCTGGCGCAGCTCACGATCGAGGAGCGCACGCGGTTGCTCTCGGTCGCAGGGGAGATTTACTGCCCGGACTTGAAGGCGCGGCGGCGGCTGGTGAAGGCGCGCGTCAAGCAGCGCAAGGCGGACAAGCTTCAGCGCGATCAGGCCAAGCTCAACGAGACCGGCATCCGCCGGCTGCGCCGGGAGAAGGTGTTCATGACGCCGAATGTCTTTCCGCCGGAGAATTTCCAGCAGCAGGAGATCACGGGCGACGCGGAGTTCCGCGAGGTGGTGGAGCCGCAGAACTGTTACATCTGCAAACAGGACTACTCGACGATCCACCACTTCTACGACCAGCTCTGCCCGGCGTGCGCGGAGCTGAACTTCCGCAAACGCACGGAGTCGGCGGACCTGCGCGGGCGCGTGGCGCTGCTCACGGGCGGGCGGGTGAAGATCGGTTATCAGGCAGGCATCAAGCTGCTGCGCGCGGGCGCGAACGTGATCGTGAGCACGCGGTTTCCCCGTGACTCGGCGCTGCGTTACGCGGCGGAGGCGGACTTCAAGGAGTGGGGGCATCGGCTGGAAATCTTCGGCCTCGATCTGCGGCACACGCCGAGCGTGGAGGCGTTCTGCCGGCACCTGCTGGCCACACGGACGCGGCTGGACTTCATCATCAACAACGCGTGCCAGACGGTGCGGCGGCCGCCGGAATTTTATGAGCATATGATGGAGGGAGAGACGGCGTCGCTGGGCACGATGCCGGAGGCTGCGCGGCAGTTGCTCGGGGCTTACGAGGGTTTGCGCGGCTACCACATGCTGCCGGAGGGCAGTAGCCGCCGAGGTCAGGAGGCGGATTCAAATGCGGAACGAGGAATGCGGAATGCGAAATTGCCAAGTCCGCCTCCTCACATCGGCGGCTACGGGGTGAACCCGGCGCTCGCCGGACTCACGCACGCGGCGGAGCTTTCTCAAGTGCCGCTGCTGCCGGAGGAGCTGGCGGCGCAACAGGCATTGTTCCCCGCCGGCAGGCTCGACCAAGATTTGCAGCAGGTGGACTTGCGCGAGCGCAACTCGTGGCGGCTCCTGATGCATGAGGTGCCGGCGGTCGAGCTGCTGGAGGTGCAGCTCGTGAACGCCATCGCGCCGTTCATCCTCAACGCGCGCTTGAAGGCGCTCATGCTCCGCACGCCGGAGCGCGACAAGCACATCGTCAACGTCTCTGCGGTCGAGGGGCAGTTCTACCGCAAGTTCAAGACCACGCGCCATCCGCACACGAACATGGCCAAGGCCGCGCTGAACATGATGACGCGCACGGCAGCGGCGGACTACCACGCGGACGGCATCCACATGAACGCGGTGGACACCGGCTGGGTGACGGACGAGGACCCGGTGCAGATCGCGGCGCGCAAGCAGCAGGAGCATCGCTTCCATCCGCCGCTGGACATCGTGGACGGCGCGGCGCGGATCGTGGACCCGATCATCGCCGGGATGAACACGGGCGAACACGTCTGGGGAAAATTCTTGAAGGACTACGTGCCGGTGGACTGGTAGGAAGACAAGCCCCGGCTCCTGTTCGGTGTCCATGCTTAAGCGTGTCAGCACAAAACACCCTGAAGGGTGGCCACCCAGCTTCAGGCCGGCGCGTTGGCCTGAATCTCCGCGAGGATGTCGGCGATGCGTTCGATGTTCGCGTGGCACTCGGCGAGCGCGCGCGGCACCTCGGTGGCGAGGTGGTCCGCGTCGGTGGCGCGGTCGGCGGCGGTGACGCGGACAAGAAGCTCGGGCGTGATCCTTTGGGCGGTGGCGGCGGCCAGCAGCTCCTTCTCGGCGCGAAGCAGGGGCTGCATCTGGCGCGCGGCGTCCTCGGCGAAACGCACCTTGTCGCGGACGGCCTCGAGCAACGGCTCCAGCTCGCAGGCGATCGCGGCGGCCAGCGCGCCCGCGTTGCCGGACTCGCCGGTGCGCTGGAGCTGGATGGCGAGGCGGAAATTTTCCTTCACGGCGCGGTCGTGCTCGGTGATGTCGCGGCCCACGATGACGAGACTCATGTTGCTGCTCTCGCTCTCGCGCACCACGCTGACGTGGGCCTCGAACTTGCGCCAGTAACCCTGTTTGTGCTGGAGACGGTATTCGAGCACCTGGTCAGTTCCCTTGCGCAGCGCGGACTTGATGATGTCCACGGCCTCGGCGCGGTCCTCTGAGTGGATCAGCGAGAAGAGCGAGCCGCGCAGCAATTCCTCCGAGGCATAGCCGAGCGTGTGGACCACGGACGGGCTGAGGTATTGGGGCCTGCCGTTGGCGTCCACGACGATGATGAGGTCGGCGGCGTTCTCGGTGATGAGGCGGAAGCGCTCCTCGCTGCGGCGCAGGCGCTGCTCGGTGCGCTTGTAGTTGGTGATGCTGTGCTGGAGCAGCTCCATGGAATTGCGCAGCTCGGCGGTGCGTGAGGCGACCATCCGCTCGAGCTGCTCCATCTTGAGCTTCGCCCCCTGGGCGAGGCGCCACTTCTCGGTCAGCGCGCAGGCGAGTTGGAGAACCTCGATGTTGTCGAAAGGCTTCTTGAGCAAGACCAGCTTGTCCGAATAGCCGACCTTGCCGATCATCTGATCCCACGAGTAATCCGAGTAGGCGGTGCAGATGACGATCTGCGTGTCGGGCGCGATCTCCCAGATTTTCACCGTGGTCTCGATGCCATCAATGCCCGGCGGCATCCGCACGTCCACGAAGGCCATCGCGTAAGGCGTGCCGGCCTCGCGCGCCTTTTGGATTTTCTCCACGCCTTCGAGACCCTGCGAGGCGTAGTCGAGGTTGAACGATGCGCGCTTGGGACGAGACTCGGCGGTGTCACCGAAAAGCGCCTCCTCTGCGGCGTCCATGCCGTCGGAGCTACCGCTGTCGGTGAGCACCTTGCGGAAGTCCTCGTGGATCGCCCGGTTGTCGTCAATGACCAGGATGCGCTTGTTTTCGGGAATGCTGCTCACGGTGGTTAATGGCCAATTCCCAATGGCCAATGAATGACCAAGCCCGAATGCTCAATGAGCCTGCGGAGACTGGCGAACCACGGCCGTCATGACGCCGGACATTTGTCATTGAGAATTGTTTGGTCATTGGGAATTGGTCATTGGCCATTTGCTTTTGGCTGCGCCGGCAGGTCGAGGCTGAAGCTCGCGCCCTTGCCTAGGCCTTCGCTGTGAACGCTGAGTGAGGCGCCCATCTCCTTCGCGGCGAGCGCGGCGCTGTGCAGGCCGAAGCCGTGCCCGCCCTGCCGCGTGGTGAATCCGTGCGCAAAAATCTTGGTTTGATTATCCGCCGCGATGCCCATGCCATTGTCGAGCACCTGGATGCTGACGCCGCCCTGGCCGTTGGGCGCGATGCGGACAGTAAGGTGCTTCTTGCCGTCGAGGTTTGCCTCCATCGCCTGCTTGGCGTTGCGGATGAGGTTATTGAGGATTTGCAGCACCTTGTGCTTCTCGGCGAAGACCGTCGGCACCGGGCTGAACTGGCGGTTGACCGTCACGTCGTGGCGCGTGAGCGCGGTGAGCTGCATCCGCAGCGCCATTTCGGCGAGGTCGGAGGCGATGATCGGCTCGATGGTCCCGCCGACCTTCGCGTAACCCTGCTGCGTGGCGACGATGTCGCGGATGTGGTCCACGCTCTTGCGCATCTCGTCCAGCTCGCGCAGGAGCGTCTGCTGCTCGTCGGCGAGGTGCTTGCCGAGCTGTTCGAGGTAGGCGGGGATCTGCTTGCCCTTCTCGTCCTGGGTGTGGAACACGCTGAGGTCCTGGCCGTGGTCCTTCAGCATCGCGGCGAGGCGCGCGAGGTTGACGGCCTTGCTGCTGCGGACCATGTCGCTGACGAGCGTGGCGGCGACGTTCACGCTGTTGAGGACGTTGCCGACGTTGTGCAGCACGCCAGTGGCGACCTCCGCCATGCCGGCGGCGCGAGAAGCCTCGATGAGTTCCTTGCCCTTCTGATGCAGCTCGTCCTCGGCGCGCTTGAGCGCTGTGATGTCGCGCGAGATGCCGATGATGCCGGCGACCTGCCCGATGCGGTCGTAGATGGGAACCTTGGTCACCGAGGCCCAGATTGGCTCGCCGTCGGGGCCGATCTGCTTTTCCACCTTCGCGATGATCGCCTCGCCGGTGGCCATGATGTGCTCCTCGTCGTGGACAAACTGCCGCGCCAGCTCCGGCGGATGAAAGTCAAAGTCCGTCTTGCCGACGACCTGCTCGGGAGAGGTCATGCCCACGCGCGTGACGAGCGCCTTGCCGACCTTGATGAAGCGCGACTGCGCGTTCTTGAAGTAGATGCGGTCCGGGATGTTGTCGAGCAGCGCCTGGAGCAT
>SXTU01000049.1 GCA_005791875.1 Verrucomicrobiales bacterium | reverse complement strand
GAGGAACTCGAACACGCCAAGGCCCGGGGCGCGCGCATCTACTGCGAACTCGTTGGCTACGGCAACACCGCCGACGCCAACCACCTCACCGCCCCCGCACCCGAAGGCGAGGGCGCGGCCCGCTGCATGAAGATGGCCCTCCGCAACGCCGGCCTGCGCCCCGAGGACATCTCCTACATCAACGCCCACGGCACCAGCACCCCGCAGGGCGACGTCTGCGAAACCCAGGCCATCAAGACGGTCTTCGGCGACCACGCGAAGAAGCTCGCCGTCAGCTCCACGAAGGGAGCGACCGGCCACCTCCTCGGTGCCGCCGGCGCGGCGGAGATGGCCCTGTGCGCGAAGGCCCTCCAGATGCAGATCGCCCCGCCCACTCTGAACTTGGAAAACCCGGACCCGCAGTGCGACCTCGACTACGTGCCGCACACCGCGCGCGAGATGAAGATCGAGGCCATCGCGAACAACTCCTTCGGCTTCGGCGGCCACAACGCGACCGTCATCGCCAAGCGGTTCGTGGGCTGATGCCGCAAAGTTGCCGGCCTGTAACCTCTCGTTCCGGCCCCCCGTCTGATCCCCTTGCCGGCTAGCCGGCAGAAAACAACAACGAACACCGCAGCAACATTATGAAGAAAATTGTCATCATCGCCCTCGGTCTTTTGACCGCCTCGGCCCTCACCGTCAGCGCCGCCGACAAGAGGGACAAGAAGCCCCTCTCCCCGGAAGCGGAGAAGGTTCGCAAGGAGCTGACCGAGAAATACGACGCCAACAAGAATGGCAAGCTCGAGCCTGACGAGATCGAGAAGATCAGCGAGGACGACAAGAAGAAGGCCAAGGACGCCGGTCTTCCCCTCGGTGGCAAGAAGAAGAAGGACAAGTAGGCCTTCGCCAACTGGACGGCCGTTGAGTCCGCCCGGCATAAGTTTGAACCCGCTCCGCGTTTCGACGCTGGGCGGGTTTTCTTTTGACCGATCAAAGCTTCGGCTCGAAGCCAGCCCGCACCTTCCCCTCGGAGTCAATCAGCGGGCGCGCGTTCTCCACCCGGCCCGGCGCGCGGCAGCCGGGGCCGGCCTGCTCCGTGCCGAGGTCGGCCTCGGTCTTGGCGGCGAGCGCCTGCAACCGCTTCACCACTTCCGGATTTGCTGCGGCGGCGTTCTTCGCCTCGCCGATGTCTGAGTCCAAGTTGTGCAGGATGGGTGGTTGCTCCGAAGCGGCTGCGGCCTCCTTCGCCTGCTTGCCCTTCGCGCCCGCAGCGCCACGCGCGACGAGGTGCAGCTTCCACGGCCCGGAGCGAACGGCTTCAAGGAAATTGCCCCGGAAAAAATAAAACACCTCGCGGCTCGACTCCTGCCGCTGTCCGGACAGCACCGGCCACAAGTCCACGCCGTCAATCTTTCGGTCGCCCGACACTTCGCCGCCCGCCAGCTTCACGAACGTCGGCAGCACATCCATCATGCTCGCCATCGCGCCGCTGGTCGCACCCGCCGGGATTTTCCCCGGCCACCACGCGATGGTCGGCTCGCGCATCCCGCCTTCCCAAGTGCTGGCCTTGAAGCCCCGCAGCGGCGTGTTCACTCCGCGTGCCGTGCCGCCGTTGTCGGAAGTGAAGAGGACCAGCGTCTTCGCATCTAGCTTCAGCTCGCGCAACGCGTCCATGACCTGTCCAACGCTCCAGTCCATTTCCTCCACCCAGTCGCCGTAGAGACCGTTCCTGGATTTGCCCTGAAACGCCTTGCCCGGATACAGCGGGAAATGCACCGCCGAGTGCGGCAAGTAGAGGAAGAACGGCCCGTCCTGCTTTGCACGGATGAACTTCACCGCCTCCTCAGTGTAGCGTATAACCAGCGTCGTCTGGTCCGCCGCGAGCACGCTTTGCAGAACCGTCTCGTTGCGCAGGAGCGGAAGCGGCGGCTGACCTTTGGCTTTCGGATTCTGCGGTAACGGATCGCCGAGGTTGCTCTTCACTCCATCCGCCGCCGGGCCCATGTCGTTCGAGTAAGGCAGGCCGAAGTAGTGATCGAACCCGTGCCGCGTGGGCAGAAACTCCGGCTGGTCGCCGAGATGCCACTTGCCGACGCACGCCGTCGCGTAGCCGCGCGCCTTCAGCAACTCCGCGACCGTGTGCTCGGCGGCGTTGATGCCGGTCGCGTTGCCTGGGAAGAGCACGTTCGGGATGCCCACGCGTTTCGGGTAGCAGCCCGTCATCAGCGACGACCGCGACGGCGAGCACACCGGCGCGCCATAAAAGCTCGTGAGCTTCATGCCCTCGGCAGCGAGGCGGTTCAGGTTCGGCGTGCGGTTGAGCTTCGAGCCGAACGGTTCGATGTCCGCATAGGCGAGGTCGTCAATGCTGATGAGAATGAAGTTCGGCCTGGCAACATCAGCGGCGCGCAGCGGGACGAGCTGTGCGAGGGCTGTGAGCAGAAGGGCGAGGATGAAACGGCGTGAGGTCATATGCGTGGTGCGCGGAGAGTTGCGGAAAATGCCCTGCGTGCCAAGCGCTACGGGGGGGAGATTCAAAAATTCATGGGCACAGAATCATGATTTTGTGGGCCATGATTCTGTGAAAGAGGAATGCGAGCGTCGGCTTCACGAGCCAGCCGCCTCGTGCTACCACTGGCGCGCGATGCGTTTTCGTCCTCTCGTCCAATCGCTCTGTCTGGCCTTCGCCGTCAGTCTCGCAGGCGTTTCGCACGCCTTGGCCCAGCCCGTCTCCGCGCCGCTGGCCCCCACGAACCAGCCCATCCGCGTCGAGATTTCCATTCCTCCCGCGCAGACGCATGTCCTCGGCGACCCGACGCCGCTCATCTGGCGCTTCACCAACACCTCATCACAGGCGCTCGCGTTCATGTGGGAAGGCTGTTGCCGCAACAACGGCAAGGTGGAGATGAAGCGCCAAGGCCCGCCGCCGCCGGTCACCGGCGTGGTGCCGCCGCACAGCGGCCCCGGCTCCGGCATCTACAGCCCCAAGTGCGACCACTGCAAGCAGACGCGCAAGCTCGGCGAACTCACCGTCGAGTCCACCGTCGCCGGGCCGGCACAGGCGCACCAGTTCGCGCGCGCGGTGCGGCTCGCGCCCGGCGCGACGCAGGAGTTCTCCACGCTGCTTTCGGACTGGGTGAAGGCCGAGTTCACCGGCGACTACAAGGTGCGCGCGCAATACCTCGGCGTCAGCCCCAAGCAGCGCCCGACCATGCCGCGCGGCGCAGCGCTCTGGAACGGCCGCACCGCGAGCGCTGAACTCGACCTCAGCCTCCTCTCCGTCGCTGACTATCTCGCCGAGCGCACCGCACGATCCGCCGCCCGTGCAATCCAACTTGAACTCTCCGGTCCCGCGCGGCTCGTCCCTTTTCAGCCCGCGCCGCTGAAGCTCAAGCTCACCAACACCAGCCGCACCGCGCAGCGCCTCGACTGGCCCGCGTGCCTCGACCTGTGGTTCGTCGCCACCAATGGCGTGCGCGTCGTGCCCGCCTCCGAGCCGCAGCTCGGCGCGGCGGAATCGCTGCTCATCCCGTCCGGTGGCTACGTCGAGCGCGAAGTTCCCTTCACCCACGAACTCTTCGTCGGCGAACCGTTCGGCTCCTACCAAGTCTTCGTGGACCTCCGCGAAACGACCGCCGCGCTCCGCGTGCCCTCCAATCCCATCAACGTCGCCTGGCAGCTCGACCGCGACCTCGTGACGCTGCTCCTCCGCGACGCCGCTGACAAGCCGCTCACCGGCGCGCGCAACGCCCCGCTCAAGATGCTCAGAATCTACCTTGGCGGAATTGCCACCGCACTCCGCTCTGTGGACACTGCCGCCCTCTCGCCCGCCGCCGCGAAACTCACCGCTGACCTCCGCACCGCCGCCGAGCTGAAGAGACTTTCTCCTAAGCCAGGACGCGTGGACTTGAGCCTGAGCGTTCCGGCTGACGGGCGGTTCTGGTTCAACGAGTCCGTGATCGTCCGCGCGTTTGCCAGCCAGCAGCTCGCGCCCGCCGAGCAGCTCCGCACCGTGCTCGCGCTGCGGCATCATCTCGGATGGGACGTGGGGGTCGGTTTGAAGCCCGAGCCAGCCACGCCGCTGCATCACGTCGCCGCCGCGCTCAGCGCGATTGCCCCACTCCAGCCAGACCTCGCCGCCCCGCCGTCCACGCCGATGTTCAACGCAGACTCCACCGCATTCAGCACCGTGAGTTTCCAGCGCGCTGTGATCCCCGCGAACCTCGTGGTCCGCGTGACCAAGGCCGGAAACGCAGCGAAGCTCGCCGCCGCCCGCCGCTTGCCGGACCCGCAGCGGCCGGGCGTCGAGGCGCTGTTCAGCGAGGCGGAGATTGCGAAGGCCGCGTTCACCAGCTTGCCGACCACAGCCGCGCTCGAAGCCCTCCTCGCCGATGGACAGCTCGCTGCCCCGCGACTGCTCGTGCTCGCCGGGCCGGGCCTCACATGGCAGGAACTCACGGCGCAGCTTGGTCCCTTGCTGAACCGCAGCCTTCCGTTCGACCTCGTCATCCAGTGACGAGCCAATCTTGGCGGTGACTCGGACAAGATCGGGGCGGTTCACCCGACCCACCCGCAGTCAACTTCTCCCATGAAGCTCCGCAGCCGTCGTGGTGCCGGCGCGGCCATCAATGCATGAGAACGAATCGTGACCAGTTGCGCACATGGGTTTGGTTGGCAGTGGCCTTCGTCGGCTGCGGCGCGTTCCTCCCGTCCGCGATGGCGGCGGAGAGCGACGGCATTTTCCAATGGCGGCCCTTCCTCGGCCCGTTCCATTCCGTCCTGCTGCATTTCCCCATCGGCTTCGTGACGATGGCCTTCCTCGTTGACCTTTACTATCTGTGGCGGCGTAAACCCAAGGTGCAGCAGGTCATCACGCTGATGCTCGGCTTGAGTGTCGCGACCACGCTGCTGACCATCGCGCTAGGCTTGCTGCGCGCGGGCGGCGCGGAATACGACGTCAGGACCCTCGACTCACATCGCAACTACGGCATCGCCGTGGGCGTGCTCACGGTCCTGACGCTCATCCTGCAACGGCGCGGCTACGCCGAGGGCACCGACGCCGCGCCGAACCGACCGCTGCGCGGGAGCTATCGCGTGATGCTCATCGCCAACATCGCGCTGCTCGTCATCGCCGGCCATCAGGGCGGCAATCTCACGCACGGCTCGAACTACCTGACCAAGAACGCGCCCGAGTTCGTGAAGATTCTCGTCGAGGATGAGCCGGAGGCGCCCGACATGGCCTTGGTGGGCGCAACCGAGGAGGACAAGTTCTTCCTCGAAAAGGTGAAGCCGATCTTCGACACCAAGTGCCTCTCCTGCCACGGGCCGGAGAAACAGAAGGGAACCTATCGCGTTGACCAGAAGGCCGTGGCGCTCAAGGGCGGCAGCAGCGAGAAGACCGCCGTCAAGGCCGGCAGCCCGCTCGACAGCCATCTCATCCGCCGCATCCTGTTGCCGCCGGACCACGAGGACGTGATGCCGCCGGCGGGCAAAGGTTCGCTCACGCCAGAGGAAGTCATGGCCATCATCCGCTGGATTCAACACGGCGCGCATTTCCCCGAGAAGGCGACCGACGTGGCATCTGTGGAGAAGCCCGCTTCAACTCCGCCGCCAACCGCTGAGAAACCAGCACCGCCGCCGGAGAAGCCCGCCGCGCCGAAGCCCAAAGCCGTTGCCTCGGTGAAACCCAACGGACCCATCAAACCTGCCATCGTCGGCAAGATTGACTTCGTGAAACACATCAAGCCTGTGCTCGAGACGCATTGCGTGAGCTGCCACGGGCCGGAGAAGCAGCGGATGGGTTTCCGCGTGGACACGCGCGAGGCTGCGTTCAAGGGCGGCAAGGTCTATGGCCCCGCCATCGTGCCCGGCAGCCCGCCAAACAGCTCGCTCTACCACCGCATCTCCATGCGGCCCGACCGCGACATCCACGACGAGCTGATGCCGCCGGTGCGGCGCAAGGATCCCCTGACCGCCGCGGAGATCGCGCTGATCGCCCAATGGATCACCGAAGGCGCCACCTGGCCCAACGGCATCACGCTCGTGGCCCGGCCCGAGGCTCCCAGCCCGAAGTCTGCGCAGAAATGACGTGCGTGCCGGCGACGTGCAGTCGCCGTGTTGCGTGTCCGTCACCAACCGACGGCGATTACAAATCGCCGGCACGGGTTTCCCCTTGCCGCTCGCTTGCCTGCTCTCGCATCCTTTCGCGCGATGTCCGACCGACCGCTTGCCACCCTCAACAATCCCGAGCCTGCGCTGGAAACGACACTGCGCCCGTCGGTCTTCGCGGACTTTACGGGGCAGGCGAAGGTCAAGGAGCGGCTCGAAATCTCCGTGCAAGCCGCCAAACAACGCGGCGAGGCGCTCGACCACATTCTCCTGTCCGGCCCGCCCGGTCTCGGCAAGACCACCATTGCGAACATCCTTGCGAAAGCGATGGGCGCGAACGTCAAGGCCACCAGCGGCCCGACCATCGAGAAGGCCGCCGACCTCGCGGGCCTGCTCACGAATCTCGAAGAGGGTGATGTCCTCTTCATTGACGAAATCCACCGCCTCCAAAAGACCATCGAGGAGTATCTCTACCCGGCGATGGAGGACTTCAAGCTGGACATCATCATTGACCAGGGGCCGAACGCCCGCAGCGTGCGGCTGAACCTCCCGCGCTTCACCCTCATCGGCGCGACCACCCGCAGCGGCCTGCTCTCCGCGCCGCTGCTCACGCGCTTCGGCATGCGCGAGCGGCTGGACTACTACGACGCCGCGCAGCTCCAGAAAATCGTGATCCGCTCCGCGCGCCTGCTGAACGTCGAGATTGACGAGACGGGCGCGCACGAAATCGCCCGGCGCAGCCGTGGCACGCCGCGCATCGCGAACAACCTCCTCCGCCGCGTGCGCGACTACGCGCAAGTCCGCCACGACGGTCGCATCACGGAGCTGGTCGCCGACAAGGCGCTGGCGATGCTGGAGATTGACCAGAACGGCCTCGACGAGATGGACAAGCGCATCCTCGAAACGGTCATCGTGAAGTTCGGCGGCGGGCCGGTGGGCGTGAGTTCCCTCGCCGTCGCCGTGGGCGAGGAACCGGACACCATCGAGGAAGTCTATGAGCCTTACCTGATCATGGAAGGCTACCTCCAGCGCACCTCGCAAGGCCGCGTGGCCACGGAGTTGAGCTTCAAGAAGCTCGGGCTGAAGCCCAACACCGGGCGGCAGGCCAGCTTGCTTTGAGTCGGGTTTCTCCCAAAGTCGGCCCTCGACGCCTCTGCTCACACCAGTGAAAAACGTCAGCGCCGCTTGCCGACGACGAGTAGAATCCCACCCAATATGGCTGTGCCCACGCCAATCAGCACGCCGTTCTGCCGGTCGCTCAACCGCGATAGGTTAACGACCTCTGTGCCAGACGCTCGCGTGTCGTAGATGAGGAAGTAGTAACCAGCCAGTAGCGCCCCAATAACCAGCAATACCCAGCCGACAACTTCCAAGCCTGAGATTGGTGGACTCGAAGGCGCGGGTGCAGAGGCCGGTCGTGCAGCCGAGTTTAACGCAGCCATCAACGGCCACCATTGCGCTTCGCCCACACGGAGCACGGGGGTGCCGTTGTTGACAATGCCCTGAGTCAACTGTCGTTGGAGAGTCTCAACGGTGAACGGCCCCGCTTGGCTTCCGTCCGGTTTGAGCACATAAAACTCCGGTGGGGCGTCGGTCGCTTGCTCCGCTTAGGCAGGAATACCACTATCAAAGCGAGTAGCGCGACGCCGCCTCCAAGTAGCCATATGTAGTCCATAGTGCTTTCGCTTCGAACTCGCCCAGCGCCCTATTCGACCACCGGCAGTTTCGCCGTCGCCTTGCCCTCGGTGATTCGGCCTTGGCCTTCGGCGAGCACATCCAGCTCATGAATGGACCAAAAGTTGTTGGGCGAGCTGCCGGTCTGCGTGAGGCGGAGGAACTTCGCCTTGGTGGGGGCGAACTTGATTTCCGTCAGCGCGGACTTGGCCTCGCCGGTGGCAATGGGCTTGGCCCAAGTCTGGCCGTCGGCGGACAGCTCTAGCTTGTAGCCGCGCGGGTAATCGTTGCCGGAACCGCTGGCGTCGAGGCGAACGCCCGTCAGCGTGGTCTCGGTGGGCAGATCGATTTGCAACCACATGCCGGGAGTCTGGAATTTGCGCGTGTCATAGCGCGTGTCGGCTTTGCCGTCCACGGCGAGGGCGAGCGATTCGCCGTTGTGGCTGGCGGTGAGTTTCCAGGCATTGCGGTTCGCGAGTGGCGGGTTGGGCAGCGCGGCGGTGAGTTCCTCGACGGTCCACGGCTGCGTGCGAATCTTCGACGCGGCGCGCAGGGCGGCGACTTCCTTCACGTTCACCATCCCGCCCTTATTGCCGAAGCTGTTCCGCACGTAGCTGCCGACCGCGGCAATCCACTCGTCGTTGTTGCTCTCCATCGGCACCATCAGCGCTTCGTAGGTCTTGCCGTTGATGGGGCCGGCGAGGCCCTTTAGCAGAATGTGGATGAGGGCCTCGCGCTGGCCGGCGACGCGCGGTGAACCGGCGAGCGTGGGCGCGAGCGTGGTGCCGGGCTTCGCGCCCTCGACCTGCATCCCGCGTCCGTCGAAGCCGTGGCAGGCGAAGCACAGCTCCTGATAGATGCCCTCGCCCTTGTTCAGCAGCGCCTTGTCCGCGCCGCTAAACTCGCGCGGCCAGCTCGTGGGCGGCGCCAGCAGGTTTTTGCCGAGGTTCTTCACAACAGCCGGCGCGTTCGTGGCGAGCACGGCGGTCGTCATGGTCTGCCGCGCGTTGGGCACGTTGAGCGCGCGGGCGGTGAGTAACGCCTGCCAGGCCAGGTCCGTGTCGCTGCCTTTGGCCAGGGCGGCGAAGTCGTTCTCGAAGGATTTGTCGCCCGCCTTGTAGAGTGTCTCGCTCGCGCGCAACGCGGCGATGCGGACCTGCGGATGCGCATCCTTGAGCTTCTCGCGGGCGAAGGTGGCGTCCAGCGCACCGAGGCCGTCGAGGGTCCAGACGGCGTGCATGCGCGCGAGCGGGTTCGCGTGCGAACGGGCCATGCTTTGCAACGCGGGGGCGACGGATTTGTCGGCGCGAATGGTGAGCGTGCGCTGCGCGGTGTCGCGCCACCAGCCGTTCGGGTGCGCGAGGTGTGCGACGAGGTCGGCGGACTTCTCAGCGTCCATCTTCGGTTGCGGCCCGGGTTTGAAGCCGTCGTGGACCAAGCGCCAGATGCGGCCGCGACCGATGTTTTTGTCGAGGCCGTATTGCTGGATGACCTTGCGCAGGTAGCTGCCCTCGCGCGTCCAGTTGCCCTCCTGGATGATGCCGCGATACATGTCCACGAGATACAGCGTGCCGTCGGGCGCGGTGTTCATGTTCACGACGCGGAAGTTCGGGTCGGTGCTGCGGATGAACTCGCCTTTCACGGACTCGTAGGGATTGCTCAGGCGCGTGACGCCGTCCTTCACCTCAATCTTCGTGCGGCGGATGAGTCGGCCCACTGGCTCGGAGAAGATGAGATCGCCGCGCAAGTCGGCGGGCAGGCGGTCGCCCCGGAAGACTTCCGCGCCGCAAGTGGCGGTGAAGTGGTTGAGCGTCTTCTCGACGGGGCGGAAGCGATTCGCGCCGCCCTGCACGTCGGGAATCGGCACGTCCGGCCAGACGATGGCGTAGTCGCCGACGAATTGGTCCTTCACGTTCAGCGCGGCGTAGTAGATGTGCGTCTGGAAGTTGAGTGGGCCGCGCTCGCCGCCGGCGTTGACATACCAGGGCTTGCCCCAGTCGTCCTGCGTGAGGCCCCACTGACCGCCGTTGCCGTGGGTGCTTTCCTTGAGCGGCGGCTGGTCGTAACCCTGCCAGCGCAGGCGCCACGAGTTGTAGGTCATGTAAAGCCAGTTATCCGTGGCCCAGATGAGGCCGGACTGCTGGTGTTCCATGTTGCCGCCGCGCGGGCCGCCGGCATACCAGAGCTTCTTCTCGTCGGCCACGCCGTCGCCGTTCGTGTCGCGCCAGAGGAAAATGTCCTGCGTGTCGGTCTCGTTGATGAGCAGCTCGCCGGGGCCGAGCGGGAGAATCATGCGCGGGAGCTTGAGGTGGTCGGCGAAGACGGTGTGCCGGTCGAACTTGCCATCGCCTTTGCTGGACCAGTGGAGGGAGACTTGGCTCTTGTTCGTCAGCTCGCCGGTGCCGTTGATGTCCTGCATGTAAGTCCGCATCTCGGCGACGAACATGCGGCCGTTGCCGTCGAAGACGGCGACGACTGGCTCCTTGATGTCTGGCTCGGCGAGGACCAGCTCGAGCTTGTAGCCGGGCGGGAGCTGGAACTTCTTGAGCTGCTCCTCCGGCGAAAGCGCGGGCACGTCGGGCTGCTTGGGGAAATCCTCGGGCTTGTTCTGCGCGAGCACGGGCAGCGCGGCAGCGAGGAGCAGGGCGGCCAGGTGGAATCGGCTCATAAACACAGGGAAGGTGGACGCGGGCCAGCACAAGGTATTCGGGCGAGAGCCTTGCGCGAGAGTCACGCGCCAGTTGGCGTTCGGGAGGCGAAACAAATCCGGGATTGCAGCCGTCTAGCCAGGCGACGAAAGTAAGCACACGTATGAAACACGTATTCCTGACCTTGCTCGCCGGGGTGACGCTCGTCCTCGCGGCGGAGAAGAAGGGTTTCCCCGCGCACTGGGGCCAGCCACCGCGAATCGAGACCCGTGACTACGTGGACTTGCCCGGCAGTTTCGGCAAAGGCAGCTCCACGATGCGAAACTGGATCAACGCCAACTTGGAGAAGGACAAGCTCGCCCAAGCCAGTGGTGGCAAGCCCGCGCCCGCCGCGAAAGCAGTTTACTCCCAGGACTTCGAGAAGACTGACGTGGACAAGGTGCCGGATGGGATGCTCGTGCTGGATGGTGGTTTCGCCGTGAAGCAGGCCGTCGGCGGCAAGGTGCTGGAGTTGCCCGGCGATCCGCTGGACACCTTCGGCGTGCTCTTCGGCCCGACGGAGAAGGAGGGCGTCTGCGTGCAGGCGCGCATCCTCGGCACCGGCAAGGGCCGGCGTTTCCCGGTGCTCGCCGTGGGCCTCAGCGGCGTGGGCGGCTACAAGCTCCAGGTCACGCCGTCCAAGAAGGCGCTCGAGATCTACAAGGGCGAGGACCTGAAGGCGACGGTGCCGTTCGACTGGAAATCCGGCGAGTGGGCGCAACTGAAATTCCAAGTCCGCATGGTCAAGGACGGCGAGTGGAAGGCCGAGGGCAAGGTCTGGGCGCAAGGCACACCCGAGCCAGCCGCGTGGCAGATCAACTTCGCTGAGACCACCGCGCCGACTCCGGGCCGCCCGTCCATCTGGGGCCTGCCATTCTCCGGCACACCGATACAGTTCGATGACTTGCTCGTGACGCCAGCGAAGTGATTTTTACCCGCAGATGACACGGATGTCGGCGAATTTATCCGTGTTATCCGCGTCATCTGCGGGCAACCTTTCCAAAATCATATGAAAGCTAAACTCCTCCTCGCGCTGGCCTTGACCAGCTTCCTACTCACCTCCACTCAAGCCGCCGACTATGCGCCCAAGGTCGGCCTCCAGACCTGGACCTGCCGCAACATGACCTTCGAAGAGATGGTCGCCTTCGCCGAGAAGCAGGGCCTGAAGCACATCCAGGCCATCGGCAAGCACATTGACCCGATGGGCTCGCTCGACGAGGCGAAGAAGCGGAAGGCCGTGCTCGAGGCAAAGGGCATGAGCTTCTACACGTTCGGCGTGGCGGGCACCTCGTCGGACAAGGAAGTGAACCGGAAGCTCTTCGTCTTCGCCAAGGCGATGGGCATCAAGGTCATCATCGTCGAGCCGAAGAACGAAAAGGCCCTGTGGGACGGCCTCGAGGAGCTGGTGAAGGAATACGACATCAAGCTCGCCATCCACAACCACGGCAAGGATTCCGTCTATGGCACGCCGGAGAAAGTCTGGTCCGTGCTCAAGGACCGCGACGCGCGCATCGGCGTGTGCATGGACGTGGGCCACCTCACCGGCGCGGGCTTCGATGCCGGCAAGGAGTTCGTGGCCTACAAGGGCCGCGTGCATGACATCCACCTCAAGGACAAGAAGGTGGACACCATTGACGGCAAGCAGGTCATCACCGACGTCATGGTCGGCACCGGCGCTGCGAATTACAAAGGCCTGCTCGCCGAGCTGAAGAAAGCCAAGTGGCCCGGCGTGCTGGCCATCGAGACCGACAACGGAACCTTCGCGAAGGAGCCCAGCGAGTTCGTCGCCGGCGCGATCAAGTTCGTTAAGGACAACGCGAAGTAACCTCGACCAGCCAATTTGTTTCTCGCGAACGCGACGGCCTCAGCCGTCGCGTTTTGCGTTCAGAGCAGCCACGCGTTCTGGCTTTCCTTGTAGTGGCGGCGGCAGACGGAGACGTAGCGCTCGTTGCCGCCGATTTCGATCTGCGCGCCGGTCTTCACGGGCGCGCCGCCGGCGTCGAGACGCAGGACCATCGTGGCTTTGCGACCGCAGTGGCAGATGGTTTTCAGCTCAATCAGGTTGTCCGCCCACGCGAGGAGCCACTGGCTGCCCTCGAAGAGATTGCCCTGAAAGTCGGTGCGCAGGCCGTAGCAGAGGACTGGGATGCGCAGGCGGTCGGCGAGGTCGGTGAGTTGCTCGACCTGGGCCTTGGTGAGGAACTGCGCCTCGTCCACGAGCACGCAGGAGAGGATGCGCTTCTCGTGGTCTTCCTCGGCGAGAGTGTAGAGGTTTTCGTCGCGCTTAAAGCCCTTCGCCTCCGCCGAGAGGCCGATGCGGGAGGCGACCTTGCCGGGGCCGGATCGAGTGTCGAACTGCGGCGCGAGCACGAGCGTGTTCATGCCGCGCTCCTGATAGTTGTAGCTGGACTGGAGGAGCAAGGTGCTCTTCCCCGCGTTCATCGCCGAGTAGTAGAAATAGACTTTGGACATCGCGAGGTGATGCGTGATTTAATCAGGATGCATTCGGCAGTGGTCACGGATTACGCATCACGCATCACGTCGCTGCTCAAACCTTCCCAATCCACTTGCGATCCTCCCACACGGCCTTGAGCGAGGTCACGTTCTTCGAGTCGAGCACCTTCATCGCGGCGGTGCCGAGGTCGCCTTTCTTCAGCGCGTGCCAGGCGTCGCTGACGTTGATGGCGACGTGCTGGAGCACGCTGGGGTCGCGGTAGCAGTCAATCATGCACTTGGTGCAGCCGTCGCGGATGAGCTTGGAGTCGTCCCACTCATAGACCTTGCACATGGGCTTGTCCCACGCGTGGCAGCGGTAGAGGTCGAGGTTCCAGTCGAGGTAGAAATACTTGTGCCCGCCGAGGCAGCCGAACTGCTCCTTCTCGCCGCGCAGGTGGCGCTGCATCTCGTCGAGCGACTCGGTGGGGTTCACCACCGGGTAGCCGCTGCTGCGCTTCATGCGCTTGATGTTCTCGAAGAGCGCGAGGAGTTCGGTGTTGTTGAAGTTCACCAGGCCGCTGTCGCTGAAGCTCAGGTAGCTGCTGGCGAGATTCGTGAGCGGGTAGCTGAACGTGCAACTCGTGAAGCTGAGGCTTTCGAGGAAGGCGGGCAGCTTCTCGTAGTCCTCAATCAACCGGCTGGCCGTGATGCTCGCCGTGGTCTGGATGCCGACGCTGTGGAAATACTCGTTCGCCTTCTTGATCTTCCGGCAAACGTCCGGGAGGCCGCGGTTGGTCTCGTGCTTGGCCACGTCGTGCGCGTCAATGGACATAATGACGCTCGTGAGTCCGTCGCCGGCAAGGGCCTTGAGATTGTCGTCATTCCACAGGCCGCCGTTGGTGCAAATCATCGGGTGGATGCCTTGCTCCGCCGAGTAACGGACCATCGCGCGCAGGTCGCGGTGCGCCATCGGCTCGCCGCCGACGAAGAGCAGGTAGCCGATGTGGTTGCGCTTGGCGATGTCCACCACGTCCTTCGCCTCCTGGAGCGTGACGCTCTTGCGGGCCTTGGGGTCAAACTGCGAGCGGGCGAAGCCGCAGAAGCCGCAGTCGGCGTTGCAGATGTTCGTGATGGCGAACTGGAGGTAGCCGGGGCCGCCGTGGTGCAGCACGTCTTTGAAGAGCTGCCAGCCGGAGGTCTGCGGACGCGCGACGGGCTGCGAGAAGTCAGCGGCAGGCGATGGCCTCGGCGCGGGAGTGGCGGGGGCGACGGGTGTTTCAGCGACGGCAGTGCTCATTCAACAAGTGCCGGAGTGTGCGGAACCGCCACGGGCCCGGCAAACTTTTCTTTGCGCCACCAGACACGCCGACTACGCTGCGCGGGCCGCATGAAGAACATCGTCTATTTCGACCTCGAAACGCAGAAGTCTGCGGACGACGTGGGCGGCTGGGGCAACAGCCGCCTCATGGGCATGAGCGTCGGCGTGACTTACAGCACGGCGGCGGGGGCGTATCGCATCTACGGCGAGCGCGAGGTGAACGAACTCATCGAGGAGCTGCGCCGGGCGGACCTCGTGGTGGGCTTTAACATTGCGCACTTCGACTACGCGGTGCTCCAGGGCCACAACGAATTTTTCGACGGCGCCCAAGTGCCCACGCTCGACCTGCTCGAAGACCTGAAAAAAACGCTGTCGCACCGGCTGTCGCTGGACGCGATAGCCACCGCGTCGCTGGGCATTGAGAAGACCGCCGACGGAATGCAGGCATTGCGGTGGTTCAAGGAGGGCAAGCTGTTGGAGATCGCCGAGTATTGCTGCTACGACGTGAAGGTGACGAAGCTGGTCCACGAGTTCGGCCAGGCGAACAAGCAGCTCTTCTACACGAACAAGTTTGGGGCGAAGCTGTCGGTGCCGGTGAAGTGGTGATGAAGGAACGCGATGGCGACTGAGGAGAAAGAAACCGTGCGGCGTGCGGCGTGCGGCGTGCCAGAAGCCGGTGCCACGGACGCACCGGGCAACACGCCACACACTACACGCAGCACCCTCCTGCACGAATTCCGCACCATCCTCCAGCCGCTCACCCTCACCGACCACTTCCCCACGCCCCAACCACTTGAAGTCGAACTCGGTTGCGGCGACGGCTCGTTCATCGTCGAGTGGGCCCAACGCAATCCGGGGCGGAACCTGCTGGGCGTCGAGCGGCTGCTGGGCCGCATCCGCAAGCCGGACAAGCGGGGCCGCCGGGCCGGGTTAACCAACCTCAGCCTCGTGCGCATCGAGATTAGCTACTTCCTCGAACAGCTCCTGCCGGCCGCGAGCACCGATGCCATCCATGTCTATTTCCCCGACCCGTGGCCGAAGGTGAAGCACGCGCGGCACCGCCTCATCAACGAGCGCTTCCCCGCGCTGGCCCGGCGCGCGCTCAAGCCCGGCGGTGTGGTCCACCTGCGCACGGACCATGTGGATTACTTCGCTCAGATGCTCGCCGTCTTCCGCGCGGACGCGGCGTTCACCGAGGTGGAAACACCCGCCGACCTTGCCGCCGTGACGACGGACTTCGAGCGGGAGTTCAACGCGAAGGGGATTCCGACGAACCGCAGTTCATGGCGAATGACTGGGGCTTGAGCGACTTCCAAGTTGGGACATGAATCCAAAGACGCCCCTCCTCCTGCTGGCTTGTGCGCTGGCCTTCCTTCCCTTAGCCGTCCGCGCCGCCGAGCCGTTTTGGTTCAACACCCTCATCGCCAACTGGACCGACTACGGCACGCCAGAATACCTCAATTTCGTCGGCGAGGCCAAGCCACAGGTCGCGCAGGTGGGCTTCTACGGCGTCACCTTCTACAGCGTCGCGCACACGAAGTTCGGCAAGGGCTACCCGGCGCACTTCCCGGTGGAGGGCACGAAGGAATGCGGTGAGTTCTTCCGCAAGCTGAACGCCGACATCCACGCGCGCGGCTCCAAGGTCGTCGGCCACTTCAACACCACCTTCATCCTCGGCGACCCGGACAAGCGCGCGGGTTTCTTCGACTGGTATCACAACGGCTGGGACACGAAGGCACTCGGCCCGAAACCGACGGCCAACCCCATCGAGATGCTGGCGGTCAACGCCGAGGGCAAGCTCATCACGACCGAGAGCTACAAAATCGGCGGCTGGCCCGAGTATCACGGCTGCCTCAACAACCCGCTCTGGCGCGCGTGCCTCAAGGCCATGATGACTGACGCCATCGCGCGCGGCGTGGACGGCCTCATCGCGAACTACTACTACCGCCGCGATTGCATGTGCTCGCACTGCGTCGGCGGGTTCCGCGCGTGGCTGGGGACGAACTACACGGCGGCGCAGATGAAAGCGCAGTTCGCCATCACGGACTTGAAGGCGCACACGTTCAAGGAAATCCCCTCGTGGCACGACCCGAAGATGACTTCGCCCTACAAGCTCGCCGCACTGAAGTGGACGCAGCTCTCGCTGAAGGACGCGTTCGACGACGTGTTCATCACGCACGGGCGCAAGCTCAAGCCGGACTTGATCGTGGCGCAGTGGAATCACCTCGGCGGGTTCAATCAAATCAACGGCGACGAACGCTGCCTGTTGCCAGGCGATGTGTGGGGCCGCGACGAAAGTTACCTTTGGTATAGCACCGGCAACGCCGCGTCGCAGACCGACCTCGCGAACGGCGACTTCGGCGACGGCACGCTGCAACTGCGCTACATCCGCGGCGCGTTCGGGCCGAAGCCGTTCGTGCTCGGCAAGTATGAGCAGACCCGCACGCGCGCAACCATCGCCGAGGGCATTGCGAATGGCGGGGCGGGGCTGGGCTTCTACGCGAACTTCAAGAACCCGGCGGGCCGCGAGGCGATGACGACTTACTTCGGCTTCGCGGCGAAGCACCGTGACCTCTACGTCGGCGCGCAGCCAGCGGCGGAGCTATTGCTGCTCTACCCGCGCAGCGCGGTGCAGCGCGGCGGCGTGGAGCCGGTGGCGCGCTTCAAGGCCATCGGCAAGCAACTCGCGCGGGAAGGCTACGTCTTCGACATCGTGCCGGACGACATCGTGCCGGAGGCGCAGATGAGTAGCCGTCGCGTTGTGGTGGATTGCGACCCGGGCCGCCGGGCATCAGCCGGCGCGCCGAAGCAGCCGCTCGCAGTCACTGTCCCGCCCGCCGACGATCAGGTTGCCAAGTGGCGGAAGGAGCTTGGCGCCGTCACGCGCCGTGAAGGTGCGCCCACTGTCGTGGCTTCCGTCCTCAGCCAGCCGAAGCGGCGTCTCGTCCATCTGGTGAACTACAACCGCGAGGAGCCGCCCAAGGCGCGCACCATGGGTGCCGGTCCACATGAGGAAAAACCCATCGCGGCCGAGGGCACCACCGTCCGGCTCGCGCTCGCGCCCGGCGAGCGGGTGAAATCCATCCGCCTGCTTTCCCCGGACGCGGAGGTCAGCACCGGCCCGGCGGGCTTGGTTCAGCGCAGCGAGGAAGTCGCCTTCACCGTGCCGCGCATGTTGGTCTACACAGTCGCGGTGGTTGAGTTGGAATAGCCCCGTTGTAGCGGCGCTCTGCGAGCGCCGTTTCTGTCGCGGTTAGTGCGAGGTCGGCGGTCACAGACCGCCGCCACAGCGGCCCTTGGCCCGAACAATTGCTTGACGCCCTGCGGCCTTCCGCATTGCATCAGCGCCCATGAAGAAATTGATTTTTGGTTTTCTCAGCGCGGCGTTGATCGCGGGCGCCGGCACGGGATGCATCAGCACTGTGGACGGGCACAAGTCTGCGGGCGTGCCGTTCCGCAAGGATCGCATCGTGAGCCGCTACCAGCTCCCGGTGGAGAGTGTTTTCACCGCCTCGAAAGAGGTCCTCGCCAGCGAGAAGGGCGGGCTGGGCGTGCTCCAGTCTGAGAACCGCGTCAACAACTCGCTCGTCGCCAAGGTCAACACCCGCATGGTCTATGTGAAGGTTACCGAGGTGGAGCCGAACATCACCGAGATCGTCGTGCAGGTTCGCACGGACGCGGGATGGTCGGACATTGACTGGGCGGCGGAGATAGACAAGCAGATCGCCCTGCGTCTGCGCCCGTAGGCCACCGATAAATTTCTTTCCGAGCCGCAAGCCGGGGGTCACTCCTCGGCTTGTTTCTTTTGAGGCTTGCTGGCGGGCTGGAGGTGCATGATCGCAACGGCGGCGCGGTGCGCGGCCGCACTGTTGGGGAACATATCCTGGATGCGCTTGAGCGTCGCGCGCCCGGCCTCCACGTCGTCGAGCAGCTTGGCCTGCCAGTCGGCTTTTTGGTGCAGCCAGCGCACGGCCTCCGCCTTCGGCTGGCCGGGGGTGCTGATGAGGATTTCCAGCTCCTGCAATCCGCGCTCGAAGAACTCGAACTCCTCGACGTAAAGCCGGGCCAGCTCCTCGCGTGCGGTCCAGTCGTTCTTGTTCTTCGCGAGGCGGTCGCGCAACAGGCGTTCGGCGGCGTTGATGTCGGGCTTCACAGGGGCGACGGGCTTCTTGCGGCGCACGCCGAGCTTGCGCTCGAACTCCGGGATGGCAATGGGGCTGTGGTCGTCCTCGTAGGCGATCATCTCCTGGGATGTGTGGTTGGCGAGGCGCTGCTGGGCGTGGAGTGCGGCTTGAGTGCCGGGGAGCAGCGTGGTGATGCGCTCGATGGCGAGCCGGGCTGACTCGCTGTCGCGTCCGAACTTGAGATGCCAGTCTGCGGCGGTCTTGAGCGCGTAGGAAATTTGCCCGTCTGTGAGCTCCTTTAACTGAAGCGCTTCCTCGATGACGGCAATGGCTCCCGGCAAATCCTCCGAGTGTTCGGCCAGCAGCGTCGCGAGCCGCATCCGGCCGTCGTAGTCGTTGGGAAACTTCTCCAGCTCCGCGCGCACGTCGGCGATGGCTCCGGGGATGTTGCCAGCCATGCGCTTGGCTTCGGCACTGGAGTAGTATGGCTTGGCTTCGATTTGTTGTTTACCACCGTCTATCATGTCCCCAAGCGGGTCGGCGAAAACGCCGACAATCTCGTGCCGCCACATTCGGGAAAGGATCAGCAAAATCCCCGCGAGCAATGGCACGCCTGCCATGGCCGCTGGTGATAGCGCAATCGGAACCACATGGACCAGCAGGGCATAGACCAATGCCGCCGTGACCAGCGACTTGGTGATGATCGCCCCGGGACTGGCATCAGAGCGCTGCACGCGCCACCAGCAGAACCACGCGAGCGCTGCCATCCCAGCGGTCCATTCCAGTATTTTGAGCGCGAGTTCCATGCCGGTGGCGATCCGGGAGCTTGCCGCCGCCGCCGCGAATGTCAAAGCCCGCGATGGTCGCCGGGATAGTGCTTCACCTCACGCTGCGTCGTGCTAGGCTCGCGCCATGTTCAGCCTCAATTCTCCGCTCCATCGTTGGGCGTGTCTCATCGGCGTCGCCGCGTTTGCCACGGTCGCATCGGCCGCCGCGCCTTCACTTCAGCTCACCTTGCAGAAGCGCGTGGAGACCAAGCCCGGTGCCAACGAGTTCCGCGTCACGACCACCGCCGAGTCGTGGGACGCGAAGAAGACCGCGATCATCGTGTGCGACATGTGGGACCTGCACGATTGCAAGAATGCCGTCACCCGCGAGCGCGAGATGGCCCCGCGCATGAACGCCTTGCTGGAGAAGACCCGTGCGCAGGGCGTCTTCATCATCCATGCGCCGAGCAGTTGCATGAAGTATTACGAGGGCCAGCCCGCGCGTGAGCGTGCCAAGGCCGCGCCGAAGGCCGCGACGCTCCCTGCTGACATCGCCTCGTGGTGCCGTTCGATTCCTGCGGAGGAAGCGGGCAAGTATCCCATTGACCAGACCGACGGTGGCGAGGATGACGACCCGAAGGAACACGCCGCCTGGGCGGAGGAGCTGAAGGCGAAGGGCCTGAACCCGCGCGCGCCGTGGACCCGGCAGATTGACGTGCTGAAGATCTACGACCACGACGCCATCAGCGATTCCGGCGTGGAGATTTGGAACCTGCTTGAGCAGCGCGGCATCTCGAACGTGATCCTCCTAGGCGTCCACGTGAACATGTGCGTGGCTGGCCGGCCCTTCGGCCTGCGGCAGATGGCCAAGAACGGGAAGCGCGTCGTCCTCATGCGTGACATGACGGACTCGATGTATAACCCGGCCCGCTGGCCGTTCGTGGACCACTATCGCGGCACGGAGCTGTTCATCGAGCACCTGGAGAAATACGTCTCCCCAACCATCACGTCGGACCAGATCCTTGGCGGAAAGGCGTTCACCTTCAGCACGGCGCCGGCACGGAAGATTTGAGGCAAGACAGGACGTCGACGGAGCGGCAGCGCCGTCGGACGCGGAAATTTCGCTGGGCTGCGGCGCTGTTTACCAGCGCGTCCCGAAGAAGATGAACACACCGATGAACGCGGCCGCCCCGATTGCCACCAGCACCCAGGTCCAGCCCCCCGTCCGGTCTTTCAGCTCAGGCTCTTCGAATGGAAGGTTTGGCATACGAATTTTTGATTCTGCGGACTCGCCCAAGGAATCCGGCATTTTCCGGAACATGGCAGGCGTCCTGCCAGCCGCCAAGCCCAAAGAAAGAGCCCTGCGTGAATGACCTCCGGCACGCCCAAGTCAGAAACAGGGCGCTCCCAATGAGCCCCATCCGCTACATTCGAAACGCGCTTGCACGCCTCCTGCCAGCCCTCCTGGCCGGGTGCTCAGGCCTCTTCGCCAACGCAGCCGAACTTCCCCGCGAGCACCTCGATTTCTTCGAGAAGAAAATCCGCCCCGTCCTGGTCGAGCGCTGCTACGAGTGCCACAGCGCGTCGGCGAAGAAGAACAAGGGCGGCCTCACGCTCGACACGCGCGAGGGCTTGCTCAAGGGCGGCGAGACCGGCCCTGTGCTCGTCCCCGGCGCCCCGGAGAAGTCCAAGCTCATCGAGGCCGTCCGCTACAAGAACCGCGACCTCCAGATGCCACCGAAAGGCGCTCTCTTCCCGGAGCAGGTCCGCGACCTTGAGCAGTGGGTGAAGCTCGGCGCGCCCGACCCGCGCACAGAGGCTGTGGCGCAGTCCACCGCGAAACGCGGCCTCAGCGTGGAGGAGGGGCGGCAGTTCTGGGCATTCCAGCCGCTGCGGGAGGAAAGAGTGATTAGTGAGGAAGTAATTCGTCCGAAGCCCTCGCGCGCAGCGGCACCTTCGCGACCAAGCACTCAATTACTAATTACTAATCACTCTTCCCTCCTCGATGCCTTCATCAACGCCAAACTCGCCGAGAAGAAGCTCACTGCCGCTCCACCCGCTGACAAGCGCACCCTCCTTCGCCGCGCGACCTTCGATCTCACCGGTCTGCCGCCGACTCCTGAGGAAGTGGATGCATTCCTCACGGACAAGTCAGCGGATGCCTTCGCAAAGGTCGTTGACCGACTCCTTGCCTCCACCGCCTACGGCGAGCGCTGGGGCCGGCATTGGCTGGACGTGGCGCGCTACGCAGACTCGAACGGCCTCGATGAGAACGTCGCCTTCGGCAACGCGTGGCGCTACCGCGACTACGTGGTGAACTCCTTCAACGCCGACAAGCCCTACAACCGCTTGGTGCAGGAGCAAATCGCCGGCGACCTGCTGCCCGCCGAAGGCACGGCGCAGCGCCACGAGCAATTGACCGCGCTCGGCTTTCTCAGCATCGGCCCGAAGCTGCTCGCCGAACCGGACAAGGTGAAGCTCGAGATGGACATGATTGACGAGCAAATCGAGACGCTCGGCCGCGCCTTCCTCGGCATGACGTTCGGCTGCGCGCGCTGCCACGACCACAAGTTCGACCCCGTCCCCACGGGGGATTACTACGCGCTGGCCGCCATTTTCAAGAGCACGCGCACGATGGACGACCTCAAGACCATCGCGAAGTGGCACGAGCCGGAAGTCGCCACGCCCGCCGAGCGCGCGGTGGTGGAGGCGCACCAGAAGCGCGTCGTGGAACAGAAGGCGCTCATCGCCAACCTCGTCACGACGGCGAACAAGTCGCTCGTCACGGACAAGGGCTTGAAGGAAGCGCCGAAGAATCCCGAGACGCACTATCCGACCAACACGGTGGTCGAGCTGAAGAAGCTCCGCGAGGCGCTCGCGAAGCTGGAGCAGGACGCGCCCGAGTTGCCCAGCACGATGGGCGTGACGGACTCGACCAACGTGGTTAAGACGATGGCCGTCCACATTCGCGGCAGCCACCTCACGCTCGGCAAGCCCGTCCCGCGCGGCTTTCCACAGGTGATGCAGGTCGCCAGTTTGCGCACGGAGATGCCGGAGCAGCAGAGCGGCCGCCTCGAACTCGCGCGTTGGCTCGCCAGCGCGGAGCACCCGCTCACCGCACGCGTGATGGTGAACCGCATCTGGCGCTGGCATTTCGGCCAGGGCCTCGTGGCGAGCACGGACAACTTCGGCATCCTCGGCGACCGGCCCTCGCACCCGGAGCTGCTCGACTGGCTCGCGCGCCGCTTCATCGCCGAGGGCTGGAGCGTGAAGGCGATGCACCGGCTCATCATGTCGAGCGCGGCCTACCAACGGGCCGCGCAGCTGGCGGGTGATGACAAAAAGTATTTAGCAATTAGTAATCAGTCGGCTGGGGAGACGAAGCCCGCGCGGCTGCTGACTCAACACTCAGCACTAATCACTAATCACTCCTCGTCCCAAGCCGACCCTGACAACCGCCTACTCGCCCACTTCCCCCTCCGCCGGCTCGAAGCCGAGGAGGTGCGCGACGCGGTCCACTTTGTCGCGGGCACGCTGGATCGCGCGATGGGCGGCAAGACCATCCCCGTGAAGAACCGCGAGTTCTTCTTCAACCACACCTCGAAGGACGCGACGACCTACGACAGCCCGCGCCGCGCCCTCTACCTGCCCGTCGTGCGCAACAACGTCTATGACCTCTTCGAGCAGTTTGACTTCCCCGACCCCGCTGTGCCCAACGGCAACCGCAACGCCACCGTCGTCGCCCCGCAGGCGCTGCTGCTGCTCAACAGCGACTTGGTGGGGAAGGCGGCGGAGAAGTTCGCCGCCGCGTTGCTCGCCTCCGCCACTGACGACGCCCGGCGCATCGAGCTGGCCTACCTGAAAGCCTACGCCCGCCCGCCCAGCGCGAAGGAGCTGACGCGCGCGAAGAAATTCCTCACCGACTTCAAGCCCGACTCCGCCGCCAGCCCGAGCGCGTGGACCGTCCTCTGCCAGTCACTGCTCGCGGCGAACGAGTTCATCTACTTGAACTGACCCACTTCGGCTTGCGCGCGCTTTGACCGCAGCTTGCTGGTTGAACCCGCCCGGTTTTCCCCGCATACTCGCCCAATGCTCAAGACCGTTCGCCTCCTGACCATTGCCCTGCTCGCGGCCGCCACGCTCGCCGCCAGCGCCGCCGCCAAGCGCCCCAACATCCTCTTCATGCTCACCGACGACCAGCGTTGGGACGCGCTCGGCCTCGCGGGCAATCCGCACTTGAAGACGCCGCACATGGACCGGCTCGGCAAGGAGGGCGTGTATTTCAAGAACACCTTCTGCACCACATCGCTCTGCTCGCCCAGCCGCGCGAGCATCCTCAGCGGCGTATACGCCCACGCGCACGGCGTGCAGAACAACTTCACCGAGTATCCCGCGAACTTCCGCAGTTTCCCCATGCAGCTCCAGTCGGCGGGCTACGACACCGCTTACTTCGGCAAGTGGCACATGGGCGAGAACAACGACCAGCCGCGCCCCGGCTTCAACTGGTTCGTCACGCACAAGGGCCAGGGCAAATACTTCGACACCGAGTGGAATGTGAACGGCGCGGGCGGCAAGGTCATCCCCGGCTACTACACGCACACCGTCACGGAGATGGCGGAGCAATGGCTCAAGCGCGACCACGGCGGGAAGCCTTGGCTCCTGATGGTCGGCCACAAGGCCCCGCACAGCTTCTATTTCCCCGAGCCGAAATACTCGAACAGCTTCGACAACGTTTGGATTCCTTACCCCGAATCCGCGTTCCGCCTCGACGACAAACCCAAGTGGCTCCAAGACCGCATCAGCACGTGGCACGGCATCTACGGGCCGCTCTTCGAGTGGCGGAAGGTTTTCCCCGACAGCCGACCCGAGGCGGTGAAGGACTTCGCGAACATGACCCGCGCCTACTGGGGCACCATCCGCAGCGTGGACGACTCCGTGGGCCGCCTCTACGAACTCCTCAAGCAACGCGGCGAGCTGGACAACACCATCATCGTCCACATGGGCGACAACGGCCTGCTCAACGGCGAGCACGGCATGGTGGACAAGCGCACGATGCACGAAGCCAGCATCCGCATCCCGCTCGTGGTGCGTTACCCCGGCCTCACGCCCGCGACCCAGCCCAAGGTCATCGAGCAGCAAATCCTCACCGTGGACATGGCCCCCAGCCTCCTCGAACTCTGCGGCGCCGCGCCGCTCAAAGACCTGCACGGCAAGTCCTGGGTGAAGCTCGTGCAAAAGGGCGACTCCGCGTGGCGCAAGGCCTGGCTCTACCATTACAACTACGAGCAGCAGTTCCCCTACACGCCCAACGTCCGCGGCGTCCGCACTGACCAATGGAAATACATCCGCTACCCGCACGGCGACGGCTCCCCCGACCGCCACCTGGCCGAGCTTTACAATTTGGAGTTCGACCCCGAGGAGCGGCACAACCTCATCGCCAACCCGAAATACGCCGGGGTGGTGAAGGAGCTTCAGACCGAGCTAGCCAAGCAGTTGCAACAAACCGGCCTCACCGCCGCGACGGATAAGATGCCGCTGGACGCCGGCATCAAGAAGGAATTGCCAGACCAGAAGATTCGGTGAGCGCTGTCAGCGCGTCGCGCTACTTGGAGGCGAGCTTCGCAGCCACGCGCCCGGCGGCCAGCGCGCGGAGCTGTTTCTGGAGGGCGGGTGCGCGGCTCACGATTTCCGTGAACTCTTCCCGGCCCAGACGCAGCAGCATCGTGGGCTCCACGGCGCGCAGGGTGGCGGTGCGAGGGGAATCGGACAGCAGCCCAATCTCGCCAAACGCGTCGCCCGCGCGCAGGCAGGCCAGCTCGCGCTGGCCGTCGGGGAAGCGCTTGGCCAGGGCGACACTGCCGCTGACGATGACTTAGAAGGCGTCCGCCGGCTGGCCTTCGCGGAAGACGATCTGGCCCGCGGTCAGGTCTTCGCTGCTGAAGAGGCTCGCAGCCTCACGCCGCAGTTCCTCGGGCAACTGGTGCAGGATCGGCACGCCGCATAATTGCTCCGGCGTCGCGTGACCGAAGGCCGCAGGCGTTGCAACGACAGCTACCGCCTTCGGGACGACAAAACTCTGGGCGGACTCCGACACGCGATCTGCTTTGAGACGCGACTTTACCATCTCGTTGAGTGCGAGTCGCAGCTCGCGCGAGACGGCGAGGAGATTTTGGAAATGCTCGCGGCTCAGGGACAGCAACGTCGCGGGCGTGAGGGCGCGGACGGTTGCGGTGCGCGGCGAGTCCATGAGCCGGGCGATCTCGCCCAAGGCGTCGCCCACCTCCATCACACCGAGGCGCTTCTCGCTGCTGCCGTTGCCCTTGAAGGCCTCGACGCGGCCGCGGACGATCACATAGAACGCGTCGGCGTGGTCGCCTTCGCGGAAGAGTTCGCGCCCGGCTTCCAGCGTGCGCGTGGTGAAGAGCTCATCGAGCGTGAACTTGTATTTCGCGTAGGCGGTGAGCTGCGAGGTCGGGTTCTCTGGCGGGCCTTCATACGTGGTCGTTGCGCCGGGCAGTTCCGCGTCCGCGAGGCTCGTGGCGATGAACGACTGGTTCCAGCCCAGCGTGAGGTTCTCCCACAGCTCGATCTGCGCGAAGGTGCTGAAGCTCCGGAAGGCCGGCTCGTATGGCGCGCTGCCCGCCGGGAGGCCTGCGAAGTCGGTCGGATACAGCCTGCTCAAAGGCGCGCCGTCCGACTGTTGATGATGTCCACCGATGCTCAACGCCACCGAGTCCGAGAAGCGCTTCGACGTGAAGAAGCGCGTCTGCCATGTGTGGAAGTCCCCGCCCGCAACGCTCCCGCGCACCGTGCCCTCGGTCGTCGGCGACTCGGTGATGATGTTGATGACGCCGGTGAACGCGTCCGCCCCGTAGAGCGCCGAGGCCGGGCCGGAGAGAATCTCCACCTGCCGCGCCATGTAGAGCGGGTAGTTCTCGGAGATTTGCAGGTTCGTCTCGCCCGTCGGCGAGCTGATGCGGATGCCGTCCTGAAGGATGACAAACTTGTTGTTGCCCGTGACGCCGCGGATCGTGACGACGTTCTTGGAGTCGGGATGAACGTGGTTGAGCACGTCCACGCCGGGCAGGCCCTTGAGCACGTCCTCGATCGTGCGATAGCCGCGCTCCTGCATCTGGCGCTGGGTGATCACTCGAACCGTGGCGGGCGCGCGGGCCAGCGACTCGGCGCGGAGAGACGCGGTGCTGACGGTGATCTTCTACTTAAGCTCGTCCTTGAGCGCGGTGGCTGAGGCGGGCCGCGTGGCGGCGCTCGGCTCCGCCGCATTGTTGGTCGTCTGCGCGGCGGCGTGGCCCGCACAAATGGCGAGCGTCAGCGCGAGCGCGGCGCGGCGGTCTGCGGCACGCGGGAGATGGATGCGCGGGAGCTTGGCGGGAGTTGATTTGGGAAAGTTTATTCGCGGTGATCGGTGGCTCGGTTGAAGCCGTTTTCTCCCGGCAAGCAGGCGCACCGGAAATCAAACGCGTAGGCTGGGCCGGGAACGCGGAAGACAGAACCAATCACGCGGGCGTGTCGCAAGAACAAACTCGGGCGGGAGAAGCGCGCCGGGCGCATCCCAGTTTCTTGCAGACTATCGGAGGACGCAGACGGGCTGACAGAAAGAGGGGGACAGGAAGAAAGGAGCTTTTTTCTGCCCCCTTCTTTCTGTCAGTCGGCGGGTGGATGTGGAGGGCAGCCGGGCCGAAGAGGCGCAGCCGGGGTGAAGAAGTCAGCCGCTACTTGGGCGGACGCCCGGCCTCCCACAGCGTGAACTGAACGAAGTCCAGCGGCTGGCCGTTCTTGCCCGGCGGCACGGCGGGGATGATTTTTTGGCGGATCATGTCCGGCCAGCCGTTCGGGAAGCTGCCGATTTTGGTGAAGTATTGGTGATAGGCCGCTTTCACTTCCTTCGGATTTGCTGGCTCGCCCGGATGCGGTCCCGTGGGGGCGGCTTGCGGTGTTGTGCCCGAAACAGCAGGAGCGGGTGATGATGGCGCAGCGGCGGGCCTCGCCTCCGCCGCCGCTGGCGGCTGGGGAGGGGGTGACTCAACCTTCTTCTTCCGACAGCCGAGCGACACGACGCATATCAGCAAAACCAGAAGTAGCTTCATGAGCATATTTGGCACCTCTACAGCGCGATGCTTAAACCACACTAGAAGGAGGTCGCCTTGTTGGTTAGGTATTGCCAGTCCGGGTTCAGGCCGGCGCTGGCAAACGGGCCGGTCCCGATGCCGTTGAAAGCGCGGGTGCGTGAGTCCTGCACCTTGACCATCTCAGTATGGCCGTCGCTGAAGTTTAGCGGATAGGAGCCCGAGTGATGCGAGGCGGGGACGTCAAGTTGGCTCGTCTGGGTCGTCATGTGCGTCAAAAAGAACCCGTCGTTGATGCTGCGCTCGTTTTCATCCATGAAGACGTAACGGTCGGAGGGCTTGTCAATCTCAAGCTGGCGGAAGAACACGCGTGCGCCGGTGGCAAAATTATCCCTGCCAGCCATGAAGTTGTTTGCGGAGTAGCTCCGCACCCGGTCTTGTCCCAAAGTTGCGCCAGCCGTGGCCACCGTTGAGTCATTCTTGAACTTGTCTGCCGGACACTTGTAAGCCTTTGTGTTGCCCGCCATGTAGCGGTTGAAATCCACCCGCGTGAGTCCGTATGTGTTCGACGGATAATTTGGATTTACGTCTCCAGGCATTTCATAGGTGGCGACATTTCGCATATCGCCGATCACCCAGGCGTTGGTGTTTTTCACTGTGCCACCCCCCGGATTGTAATAGAGGTGCACCTGAACCAAGCGGTCGTCCGCGTCGCCAGAGTAAAGATGCCACGCGGTTCCAAGCTGCTTGAGGTTGTTCAGCGTGAGCGTGGCCGTCGCCTTCATCTTCGCCTTGCTCAACGCCGGCAACAGCATCCCGGCCAGGATCGCGATGATCGCGATGACGACGAGTAGTTCGATGAGCGTGAAGGCGAGGCTTTCCTCGCGCCGCGCGGCGGAACCTCGGAAGGTGCTTGATGTGCGCATGGGCATGAGTGGCTTTGGGTGAAGTCCACGAACAGTAGCCGCGCTTCACTTCTTGGCAAGAGGGAGGTTCAACGTCTCGCCCCTTCTTTCGCCCGCGCGATGGCGAAGTCCACGAGCGGCTGTGAGCGGAAGAAACCCTCGAACATGTTGTGCCCCTGGCCTTCGAGGACGATGAGCTTCACGAGGTCGCCCGCGCCCTCGGCCTGATAGCGGCGGACGAGTTCGGCGGAGTTCTCCTTGAGCGGCACCACCTTGTCCACGTCGCCGTGGATGATCGCGACGGGCACCTTCGCCTTCGCCAGCACGGCGATGCGTTCGATGGGGTTGAACTCGGCGGCGCGGGCGGTGAGTTGCTCGGGCGTCAGCTCGTAGGCTCCAGCGGCCCGGGCGATGCCGGGGAAAGTGCGGAAGTCATAGACCGGGTAAATGCCGATGAGACCCGCGACGCGCGCCGGGTTCGTGATGGCCCAACTGCTCGTCCACAGTCCGCCACGACTGCGACCGAAGAGACACGGCTTCTTGCCAAAGCCGCGCTGCTCCGTCAGCTCGCGATAGAGCGCATCGAAGGCCACGTGGCTCTTCGGGCTGCCGTAAGCCTCGCCCACGTCCACACCCGCCACGGCAACGCCCGCCGCGACGAACTGCTCGTGCATCCAGCGCTCGGCTTGGTCGGGATACGGCGCGAGCGTGGGGCCGTAGAAAATCCACGGCTGCGGCGTGCTGCGCTTCTCGGGCGGCGGCAGGTAGAGGAAAGCCGGGCGTCCGGCCACGGTGAAGTTCTCCGTGTGCGGCAGCGCGAGCCGGCCCGACGGCGCAGCAGCCTTGGCCTTCGCGGGCGGGGCGGCGGGTGCGGTGGCCGGCAGTTGCGCGGCGAGGTAGCGCGCCGCGTTCTCGACCACGCGCAAGTTCTCCGCCTGCTTGAACACGGGAAACGTCTCGTGGCCCGGGCGGAAGTAAAACACGCCGCCCTTGCCCACCCTCCAATGCGAGCCGCTACGGAACCACTCGCCCTTGTCCCAGCGCTCCTCGAAGACCACCGCGTCCGGCTTGGGCACGTGGAACGGCTCGTCATACATCTCCGTGCGCGGGATGTCCCACGCGGCGGGCAGGCCCTTTGCGATGGGATGGTCCGGCAGCAACGTCTTCAGATGGCCCGGCGCGCCGTCGTTGCGGTAGGCGGGGAAAATGCAGCCGGGCAAGGTGAGCTTCCACACCCCATCCTCGTGCCGGAGCGCGGGCGTCAGCGGCGCGTCCCGGCGCGGCACTCGGCCGAGCGGGTTGTCGTTGAAATACTCGAACTTCGCGGTGGCGCGCTCGGCGACGGGTATTTGCGCGAGCGCATCATCCTTGGCCCGTTCCTGCATGAGCCGCACGAAGGGCCGCGCCCAGTGCGCCGAGTGCAGGGCGATGAGCGCCAACCGGCCATCCCGCACGCGTTGCACGACGGCCTCGACACGCGGCTTCTCGACCAGCGCGTGTTTCACGTGGCCCCACCAGATGATCACCTGCGCCGCGTCCAGCTCGGCGTCGGCGAGACCTTGGTTCGGCGAGGCGAAGTTGACGGAAGTGACCTTGAGGCCGGGTTGCTTCGCGAGATGCGCCGCGATGGTGTCGCCGAGGAAACCGCCGTCGTAAGCCTGCTTTTGCGCGGGCTGCTGCTCATCCCAAACCAGCACGCGGATGGGTGGCGCGTCCGCGGCGGAGGCTTGAGCGCAAAGAACGCAAAG
>SXTU01000048.1 GCA_005791875.1 Verrucomicrobiales bacterium | reverse complement strand
TCCTGCGCTTTTCAGCCACGTGGTCAGAGTGTGGCGGAAGGAGTGGAAGGAGATTTCGCTCTGGGCTCGCTGGGCATTCCTACCTTTCCCAGTGGAAGCAGCCTTCTTGGACCGCGCTGGCACCAAGCCAGCCGGAGCCAAAATTTCGTCGTAAAACTTGTTCGAGATCGTCCCGATGCGCTTCTCAGCAGCGCTGGCGGTGTGAGGAAAAACGAACTCCTTCGGATCATCCGCTGACGGCAGCGATTCAATTAACTCGGCCAGGGGGCTGGCCATGGAGAGACAGAGGCGTTTTCCCGTCTTCTCTGTCACAAACGAAATCTGCCGCTTGTCCATGTCCACCTGCTGCCAAGTGAGCCGTGCGATGTCACCCAGACGTTGCCCCGTGTAAACCGCCGTCAGGACCAGCCCACGCCACTCGCCACCTCGTGCGTCGCAAACTTCCAGCACCTTCTGTATCTCTTCCAAGGTGAAGGCTCTGCGCTTTTGTTCCCCGCGCTGTTTCAAAACGGGCACATTCTTGGCGACATTCTTTTCAATCAGGTCCTGCCTCACAGCCGTGCTCAGGCAAGCACGAAGGATCTTTATCTCCACATTGCAGGAACTCGTCGAAAGAGTCTTGGCGGTTTGATCCCGGAAGCGAATCACCTCGTCGGTGGTGAGGGCCGTCAAGTCGCGGTCCGCCTTGCTGCCCAAGTAATTCAGAAAGCGGCGGATCGACATTTCGTAGCGCTCATGAGTGCGCGGCTCGCTTTCCACTTCCTTGAACTCCAGCCATCGCTTGCACCAATCGCGGATGGTAGCGCTGGGCAAGGTTTGACCAGTAGCCATCAGCACATCGGCGACACCCGCAGCGATCACATTCCGTGCTCCTTCCGGCGTCAGCTTCCCGCCCAAGGCCGACGCCTTGGCCCAAGTGTTGCAGATTTGCCACGCCTGCTTCTTGTCGGTAGTCTTGGTGGATCTGAAGCGCCGGTTGCCAGCCACCGTGTAGGCGCAGAACCAGTTCGGTTTGCCGGGTTGACGATGCAGGCTAGCCATAATTCGCATAACATTGGCATAACACAGCTACTCGTCAATGATGTTCACGGTTGTATAAACGTCAGATAATGCGAGTAATTCCGATGCTAAAACGTACCGGGGGTTCGAATCCCCCCCCTCTCCGCCAACCGGACGGCTGCGGCACGGGGCAAAGCGTGGGGGATTAAGCATTGCCAGCCCGCCATTTTTCCGGCATCCAATCAACGTGCGACTGAGTTCAGCCAAGTTCCTTCTGGCCTTTCTGGCCGCAGGCCTCGCCGCGCCAGACTGCCCGGCACCGGACAGCGTGTCGCTGCGGATTCTCACCGAGACCGGCTCGCGCGTGGCGCTGGAAGACCCGTTGACCTTCACCGCAGGCACAATCTTTCAAGGACTCGCCGCGCTCGGCCACACGGACAAGACTCCGCGCGCCGAGCGCACCACGACCGACAACAAGGCTTTCCCCGCGACGCTGGAATCCATGACCGTCGCTTCATGGCCGCTCCAACCGGGTTGGACCCCCAAGGGCATGGTCGCCAAGCCCGACGATGCCACCATGTTGAACCGCCTCTTGCCGGGCCTGACTTCCAAATCCAACGAGTCGCTCACGCGTCGCATCGCTTACTTCCCGCCCGTTCAGGACCCGGACATCATCAAGCCCAAGTTCCAGCGCATGGAGCGCCAGTGGCCGCAGAACGTCCCGCCCGATGTCGTTCGTCCCGGCACGCGTCCGCCCTCGCTGTTGATAGACGGCTACGCGTGGCTGCGGCCCGACAAACCACACATCGAGGAGCCGCGCCACGAGCGTCCGCAATACGACTACTCCGGCCCGCCTTTCCTTTTCAACGCGCCGCCGGAGCTGCTGAAGAATCCGCTCATTGCGAACGACCCGAGCATCATGCGGCTCTTCGTCAAAACCAACGAGTCTGGCATACGCGACGCCACCGCCGCCTCCGCTGCCGCTGCGAAGCCAGTCCGTCGGCTGCGCTCGGCGTCCTTCTGGGATGCCGTGGAGGCGCCCAACAACCCGCGCGCCGCCTACGACAGCTCGTCCGATTACGAGGCGAAGGCGCGCAACACCACGCGCGCGCTCTTCGACCTGCGCGACCCGCTCAACCCCACCGCGCCGAACGATCCGAAGCCTTCCTACGACACGCGGCCTTCCTTCAATCCGCCGGGCCGCCGCCTGGTGCGCGATCCCAACGGCATCTGATCCGTTGCCGCTGCTGGCTCGCTCTGGCGCGTTTGTCCTCCGACGTGAAATCCATCTGCGTCTATTGCTCGTCGAGCAGCGCCGTTGACCCGCACTACGTCGAGGCCACGGTGGAGTTCGGCACGCTCCTCGGCCGGCGCGGACTCACACTCGTCTATGGCGGCGCAAGCGTCGGGCTGATGGGACAGATCGCGACGGCGGTGCATCGCGGCGGCGGACGCGTGCTCGGCGTCATTCCGCAATCGCTCCGTGACCGCGAGATTGCCTATGAGGCTGCGGACGAACTCATCGTCACGCGCGACCTGCGCGAGCGGAAGGCCATCATGGAATCGCGCGCGGATGCGTTCGTCGCGCTGCCCGGCGGCTTCGGCACGCTGGAGGAAGTTCTCGAAGTCCTCACGCTCAAGCAGCTCCGCACGCATCAGAAGCCCGTCGTCTTCCTGAACACCGCCGGCTTCTACGACCGCCTCCTCGCCGTCTTCGAGCAACTCTACGAGCAGCGCTTCACCAAGGCTGACCACCGCCACGGCTACAGCGTCGCCGCCGCGCCCGCTGATGTGCTGCATCACCTCGACCATCCCCGCCCCGCGCCGGATGTGTCGAAGTGGTTTTAGTCTCCGGGCAGTTTCCAGCGGCCCAGCAGCCGCAGGTCATCCACGAGGAACTCACGCGGCCCTTCGCCGATGAACTCGATGCTGAACAAGTCTGTGCCAACCACGGGAAGGTTGGGAAACGAACTGAACGACAAGTCCACCTTGCGCCACTTGTCCTCCAGCACGGCCTCGACGGTGGAGATGGCTGTGATCGCGTTCGTCGTGCCGGCGTTTGCGTGCAGGGTGAAGCGCGCGCGCCCGCTGCCGCCCGGCGCGCGGAGCCACACGCGCAAGCCGGTGGCGAGCTGAAGCGAGTAGTGCCAGCCACGCACGCGCGTTGTGCTCACGGTCACGGAGCGCTGGCCGGCGGGAAGCGGCACGGACAACGCCGCGTTGCCGTCGTGCGCGCCCGGCGAGGTCTTGAGCTGCGGAGTTGTCGTGGGAGCAGAGGCGAGTGCCCAGCCGGTGACTCCTTCCTCGAAGCCATCCAAGAACGGCCAGAAGACACGCGAGGGCTTTTCCATCCCCGCCAGTCGCGGCGAGACGACGCGCATTGAGGAAAGCAGCGCGGGCGTGGGTGAACCGTCGCTCACAAAATAAACCAGCGGCACATCGAGTTCCTCCACAGGCAGCGTGGCTTCCCAGACCTTGCCGCGCTGCGTCAGGGGCAGTGTGCGCCAGTCACGCGCCCGCCAGTGGCCGGGGAAGTCGGTGCTGTAGTGGATTGTGAGACGCGGCTGCGTCGGTGGAGTGGCCGGCTGCCAACGCACCTTGAGCTGTTCCGCGAGATGCTCAGCACCCAGCCCGGCGAAGGCGTCTGGTTGAAGCGCGTTCGTGGCGAGCCCGTGTGGGAAAAGGACCGCACCAGCAACCCACGCGTCTGCGGCCGCCCTGGGTTGCGCGAACACGCTGGCCGCGCAGAGCAGCAGCATTGCTGCGATGGCGAGCCGGGCCTTCACGGATTACTTCCCAGACTTGTTGCCGCCGCCGCCGCCCTTGCCGCCGCCGGCGGTGAGCACCGTGCCGGTGACAACCCCGACCGCGAAGAACGCGTAATACATCATGGCGGAGGGCAGGGTGATCTTGTTGGGCAGCACGGGCGGCAACGAAAAGTCCACCGTGCCGCGGTTCTCCCGGCCCATCAGCACGAGGAAGAAAAGCACGACGAGGAGAAAAATTGTTTTGAGGAGCAGCTTCGCATTCATAGTCAGTCCGGGCCGGACGCTAGCAATGAGACGGCGTGTTGTCAGCAGCCAGTTGGCGGAGCGCGCTTGCGGTTCGTTCGCCCCGCCTTAACCTCCTCCGCCAATGAGCATCGCAACCAGGACGGGAGACAATGGCACGACAGGCCTGATGTATAACCGCCGCGTGTCCAAGTGCCACCCGCGCGTGGAGGCTTACGGCACGGTGGACGAGTTGAACGCGGCGCTCGGCCTCGCGCGGGCATCGGCGCAGCAGGAGTTTGTCAGCGCCAACCTGCTCGTCATCCAGCAAGACCTCGTCACGCTCATGGGCGAATTGGCGACGGGAACGGAGGATTTGCCCCGCTACGCGAAGGACGGATTTACGCTCGTGGGCGCTGAACTCACGGCGAAGCTCGACAAGCTCGTCGCAGAAATCGAGGCGCAGAGCATCACGTTCAAAGGCTGGGCCACGCCGGGCGCAACGTTGAACAGCGCGGCGCTCGACGTGGCGCGCACGGTGTGCCGACGCGCGGAGCGGCGCGTGTGCGCGCTTCATGAGGCGGGGCAGTTGCAGAACCCGGAGATCGTCATCTACCTCAACCGGCTCGCGGATTTGCTCTGGCTCTTCGCGCGCTGGGTGGAGACGAAGGCGGGAATCCAGTAAGCAGTTTTCAGTGTTCAGTATTCAGTCGCGGACAGGCTGTGGTTAAACTCGTGCCATGCCATCCGTCACCATTGCTGGTCCCGCCGGTTCGCTTGAAGGACGATTCCATCGCGCGGCGTCGCCGGATGCTCCGATCGCGCTCGTGCTCCACCCGAATCCCAAGTTCGGCGGGACGATGAATACGATGGTGGTGTATTCGATGTTCACCGCGTTTCAAGACGCGGGCTTCAGTGCGCTGCGATTCAACTTCCGTGGGGTGGGGCGAAGCGCCGGCGAGTTCACCGGCGGGGCAGGGGAGCTGACCGATGCGCAAGCCGCGTGGGCTTGGCTGCGCGCGGAGTGTCCGCAGGCGAAGGCGAACTGGGTCGCGGGCTTTTCCTTCGGCTCGTGGATTGGGCTGCAACTGGTGGCGAAAGAAGGTGGCTTCGACGGCTTCGTCGCGGTCGCGCCGCCGGCGAACAACTTGGACTTCAGTTTCGTGAGCCAGTGGCGCACGTCAGGGCTGATCGTGCATGGCACGGCTGATTTGCTCGTGCCGGAAGCTGTGGTGAAGGAGCTGGCGTCACGGCCCTGCGCGCCGGGCGTCCCGGTGGATTACGCGCCGGTAGCGGGTGCGGGCCACTTCTTCGACATTGGGCAGGAGGAACTGGTGCGCGTGGTCCGCGAGCGCATCACGCGACCCGGCTGAATCAGTCCCAACTTTAGCGGCGCTCTGTGGGCGCCGAGTTGCGGTAGGTTCATGGCTTAGGAGCAGCAGTCAAAAGTGGGACCAACTCGGCGGTCGCAGACCGCCGCTACAGGGCACGGCGGAAAACGCAAAACAGTTCGTCGCCGACGCGTTTCGTGGAATCGAGACGGAGTTGAAATGCATCGGCAAGCTTTGAGAAGCCGAGGCCGTCCGCGATGGTGGGCGCGTGCCGTCCACCGATGATGCGGGGGCAGATGGTGAGGTGCAATTCGTCCACGAGGCCGGCGCGGAGGAGGGCGTCGTTCAGTTCGCCGCCGCCTTCGCAGAGGAGACGTTGCACTTTCCACTCGGACCGGAGCCAACGCAGCGCGGTGCGGAAATCTACTTCGCTCGCGCCCACCACTTTCAGCGCGTCTGCCACGGTGCGGAGCTTCTTCAATGCTGTTGCGTGTGCACGTTCGCTGCTCAGGACAATGATGGGCGAGAAGCGATGCTGGAAGATTTCCGCGGTGGGATTGACGGAGCCAGAGCCGGAGACGATGACGCGGAGGTTATATTCCGCGAGGCCGCGACCAAGGCGGAGTTTCCTGAAGCGTTCCGCGCCGGGGCCGAGCGTGTAGCTGTGCAAGTCCACCGTGCGCGCGCCGCTCATCACGGCATCGGCGGTCGCACGGAGTTCGTAGAGATGATCGTGGTCGCGCGCGCTACTGAAGGTCGACACAGCTCGGTTGGCCGTGGCGATTTTGCCATCGGCAGAGATCGCCATGTTCACGATGGTGAAGGGCCGTTCCGAGTTCCGAGTTCCGAGTTTCGCGTTCACAAGATGAGCATCGCATCGCCGTAGCTGAAGAAGCGGTAACGCTCGCGCACGGCCTCGGCGTAGGTGGCGAGCATGAGTTCGCGGCCGCGCAACTCGCCGGGCGCAGCGAAAGCGCTCACGAGCATGAGGAGCGTGGATTGTGGCAGATGGAAGTTGGTGAGCAGCGCGTTCACGATGCGGAATTGATACGGCGGGTGGATGAAGATGCGGGTGCGGCTGCGAAAAGTTGAGAGTTGAGCGTTGGGAGTTGAGAGAGCGGCGGCGCTCTCAAGGACGCGCACGGTGGTGGTGCCGACGGCGATGACGCGGCGGCCTTCGCGCTTCGCGGCGTTGATGGCGTCGGCGGTCTCGGCAGGCAACTCGAAGCGCTCTTCGTGCATCACATGGTCGGCGAGGCTCTCCGCCTTCACTGGCGCGAAGGTGCCCAAGCCGACGTGCAGCGTGACGAAGTGGACTTGCACGCCGCGTGCGCGGAGTTCGTCGAGCAGCGGCGGAGTGAAGTGCAGCCCTGCCGTCGGCGCGGCGACGGAGCCAGCGGGCTGCGCGAAGACGGTTTGATAGCGCGTGTCGTCCTCGGTTCCGGCCGCGCGCTCGATGTAGGGTGGCAGCGGGATTTCGCCGTGCGTTTCGAGTTCGTCGAGGATGTTCGGCGTGCCGGTGAAGCGCACGCGGCAGTGCCCCTCGTCATTTTTCTCCGACACGACAGCACGCACGAGCGACGCAACACCGTTATTGGTGCGTAGTTGAATTTCAGTTCCGATGCGAACGCGTTTGCCGGGGCGGAGCAGGGTCCACCACTCGTTCGTCGCGACCTCCTCCACGAGCAGCAATTCGACTTGCCCGCCGCTGGCGGGCTTATGCCCGTGCAGACGCGCGCGGATGACGCGGGAGTTGTTGAACACCACCACGTCGCCCGCGCGGAGATATTCGGGCAAGTCGCGGAACTGCCGATGCTCGGTTCGCGGCCCGGTCCTGTGCTGGAGGAGGAGGCGAGAGCCATCGCGCGCGGGGGTGGGGTCCTGCGCGATTAGTTCCGGCGGGAGCGGGTAGTCGAAGTCAGCGGTGCGCAAGATGCGAAGTGGGGCTTGGAGTTGGAGCCGAAGGTGAAAGTGGGGTGGAAGTGGGACAAGCAGTAATTCTTCACCTTGAACCTTTGGACAGGTGGTAATCTACTCGAACGGGAGGTTTCCCGAGGGGGGTTTCGTTACAGTTGGAAGATTCAAGCCAGCCAAAGGAAGAGAATCCTTTGCAACTCAGAGAATATTGCCGAGCCGAATGCTTCTTAAGCTGTTGAAAATAAACCAGTAACAACAAAATAGAAAATATTTGTGTTATGAGTTGACCGTTGTGGGGCTTAATGGGTAAAAATGGGCCGCTCTGGGGCATTGTGGGTTACGTTGATGCTTTCGAGTGCGGCATATGTCTACAACCACTGGCGACGCTCGTATCACCTTCAAGGGTGAATACGACTTTGGCGTGGACGACAAGCGGCGGGTGCAAATCCCGGCGAAGTGGCGTCCGGCGGAGGAAGTCGCGTTGTCCGTGCATTTCTGGAAGGCGGAGGGCCAGCGCCACCCTTGCTTGCTGGTTCTGCCCCCTGCGACCGCGAGAAAACTTGAGGAGAAGATGGAAGGTATGTCCTTCAGCGACCCCAAGGCAGAAACGCTCCGTCGCCTGCTGGGCGCGGATTGCGATGACCTGACGTTGGATTCGGCGGGCCGCATCTGTCTGCCGGAGAAACTGGCTTCGAAGGCGGGCATTGGCAAGAAGGTGATTTTGGTCGGCCTGTTCGACCGATTCCAAATTTGGCATCCGGAGTTCTACGCGGACACCCAAGTCACCGACGAAGTGGCGCGTCCCGATGCCATCAAATTGATCTAGTCATGGGTCTGCTCAAACTGCTTAACACCGGCAAAAGCCTCGTAGGACTGACGAGCAAGCTCGTCACGAAGGTTCCGCTGGGTGAGGTCGTGCCTAACTTCAACACGAAACCCGGCGCGATGAGCCGCGGGGCGTCGCCTTCGCGCGGACGCAAGCGCGAATCGTTCGCAGGCGAGGGACGGCCAGCGGCGCGGCTGGGCGGGCCGAAGATTCGCAGCACGGTCGCGCCCGATCCGAAGCTCCCCAAAAACCCTTTTGCCAAGCCAGCGATCAAGCGCCGCAAGCCCAAGACCGACGAGTCGCTAGAAGTCCAGGAGGCGATGCCGGTTGTTCACGTGCTCGCGCCGAACTTCGTGCCGCCCTCCGCCGGGAAGAGTTGGGCGACGCGGCTGCGTTCCGTGCGCGACAACGTGAAACGTCCGATTGCGCGCAGGCTCAAGGTGCCGGCGCGTTTGGCAAAAGCTTTCGGTGGACAGGCGGCGGCGGTGCGGCGGCGCGTGCCGCGCGGCCCGCTCGCGGCACGGCAGCAACTCGCGGTGGCATGACCGGCGCATGAAACGTGACCAGCTTCATCCACAACCCAGTGATGGTGGAGGAAGTGCTGGCCGCGCTCGGACCGAAACCCGGCGGGACGTTCGCCGACGGGACGCTGGGTTCGGGTGGGCACGCGGCGGCGATGCTCCGGGCCAGCGCACCGACTGGATTGCTCTTTGGTTGCGATCGCGATGGCGACGCCCTTGAGGCGGCGCGCGCGCGGCTGGCGGCGGAGTTCGCGGGCCGATTCGAGTTGCGGCGCGGAAATTTTGCGGAGCTGCCGGACTGGCTTCCGGCGGGCGGTTGCGACGGGGTGCTGCTGGATCTAGGCGTGAGTTCGCCGCAACTGGACCGGGCCGAACGCGGGTTCAGCTTCCAGCAGGACGGCCCGCTGGACATGCGGATGGACGCGCGGCAGGCGCTGACGGCGGCGGAGCTGGTCAACTCCGCGAGCGCCGAAGAGTTGATGAGAATTTTCTGGGACTACGGTGACGAGCCGGACGCACGGCGAATGGCGCGGGCGATTGAGCACGACCGGCAGGTGCAGCGGTTCGAGACGACGCGGCAGCTCGCGGAGCTGATGGAAAGAATCTCTCCGCGACACGGGCGCAAGACGCATCCGGCGACGCGCGTGTTCCAAGCGTTGCGCATCGCGGTGAATGACGAGATCGGCTCGCTGCGGCGCGGGCTGGCGGGCGCGGTGCGATTGCTCAAGCCAGGCGGGCGACTCGCGGTGATCACCTTTCACTCGATCGAGGATCGCGTGGTGAAGGAATTCGGGCGCGAGCAGGCGCGGGATTACGTGGTGCCAGGCGAAGTGGACGTGCCGGAGTTGCGACGACCGCGAGCGCCGGTGGTGCGGTTGGTGACGCGCAAGGCGGTTTGCGCCAGCGACGCGGAAGTCGCGGCGAACCCGCGGGCGCGCAGCGCGCAATTGCGGGTGATGGAAAAAGTTTAACGACGACGGTCATGGCGAAGAATCGAAAGAACAGCGCGGGCGGCGGCGTCCGGTTCGGGCCGGCGGTGAAGGTGTCCTTCATCGTCCTCCTCATCGCGTCGCTGGCAGTCTGCTACGTGTGGCAGAAGCGGCTGATCTACTCGCTTGGCGTGAAGACCGACCAGCTCGAGAAGAAGCTCGTTAACCTCAAGCGCGAGAATGAAATGCGCCGCCAGCAGATGGCGATGCTGCACTCGCTGCCCTACCTCGACTCGCGCGTGAAGGAGCTCAAGCTCGGCCTTGGCGTGCCCACGCCCGACCAGATTCTCACGCTCGTCGAAGGCTCGGTCACGCGCGTCGCGCCTCGCAACGCCCCGCTGCCGTCCGTCTCGGCGATGGCCTTCCCGACCGACACAAAATACCTCGCCTACGCCACGAAGCCTTTGCCTCCGCCCAGCAGAAAACGCTGAAACAAAAACACACCATGAACACCACCACCATCCGCCACGACGACGAAGAGTCCGACTTCGAGATGAGCTTCGCCGCCTGATGCCCGCCCGAGTGACAGCACAAGACGCCACGCTCCAGCCGTTTCAAAACAAACGGCTGGTGCTGATGGCATTCTTCTTGTTTGTCGCCTTCTGCGGCCTCGGCTACCGGCTCGTGGACTTGCAGGTCATGCAGCACGAGGCCCTCAAGGCCAAGGCCAACGCCCAAGTCCGCCAGACCCGCCTGCTCGAACCCCGCCGCGGCGACATTCGCGACGCGCGCGGCAATCTCCTCGCCACCAGCCGCCCGGTGAAGACCGTCTTCGCCGATCCCGTGCTCATCGGCGACCGCCAGGCTGAAATCGCCCGCGCACTCGCGCCCATCTTCCAAGTCCCCGAGGCTGAACTGCACAAGCGCCTCCTCCCGCAAATCACCGTCCGCACCAACCCCGTCGCCTCGCTCGATGGCGCGCTGCTCACCAACCGCAACATCGTCCTCGTGGACGGCTATGTGCTCGCGCCGCGCGGGGTCCTGCACACGAACCGGTTCACCGCGATTCACAAAGGCGTTGTCACGACCAACTACAGCTTCGTCGCCACCAACTCGCCGCTCGTCCTGTCGAACAGCTACGTCGTCATCACCAACCAGCTCGTCGTCGCCACCAACCGCCACGTCGTCCTCGCGCACAAGGTCTCGATGGAGCAGTGGGCGCAAATCACCGCCGCGATGACGAAGCTCACCTTCGCCGGCGTGGACGAGAAGAAACTGCCGCGCAAGGAAAAGGCCTTCTACCGCGAGCTTCGCGCCAAGGCCATCAACTCCGACCCCGTGGATGACCAGATTCGCATCTACCCGAACCAGTCCCTGGCCGCGCACGTGCTCGGCTTCATGGGGCCGGTCACACGCACGAACTTCAGTGGCGTGGTTCGCACCGAGTCTGCCGGACTCGACGGCATCGAGCGGCAGCTCGACGCGAAGCTCAACGGCGTGCGCGGCTGGCGCGAGATGGAAGTGGGCGGCAACCGCGCCGAGCTGGTGATGAACCGCCAGCAGCAAGTCGAGGCGCAAGATGGACTCAACGCCGTGCTCACTCTCGACGCCGCGATGCAGCACATAATTGAGACGGAGCTCGCAGAAATCATGGCCAGGTATAACCCAGCCGGCGCTTCCGCCATCGTGCTGCGTCCGCGCACCGGCGAAATCCTCGCGATGGGTTCGCGCCCGACCTATGACCCGAACCAACCGGGCCAGTCTCCCATCGCCGCGCTCAAGAACCGCATGACGGTGGACAGTTACGAGCCAGGTTCGACCTTCAAGATCGTTTCCATCGGTGCCGCGTTGAACGAGGGGCTTGCGACACTCGGCGAGCGCGTGGACTGCGAGCGCGGCAGGTGGCTCTACAAAGGCAAGGTGCTCCATGACCACGACCCGCTCGGCGTCCTCTCGGTCGAGGAAGTCATGATGAAGTCGTCCAATATCGGCTCGGCGAAGATCGGCCTGCGCCTCGGTGATCAAGGGCTGTTCAACTATCTCACGGCCTTCGGCTTCGGCGAGCGCACCGGCGTCCTTCTGCCAGGCGAGGCACGCGGCATTTTGATTCCCGTCAAGAAGTGGGACGGCATCACCGGCTCGCGCGTGTCCATCGGCCACTCCGCCGCCGCGACGCCGCTCCAGATGGCGATGGCGATGGCGGCGATTGCCAATGGCGGCAAGCTCATGCGCCCGCTGCTCGTGGACCGCCTCGAAGACGCCGACGGCAAAGTGCTGGTGAAGAACCACCCCCAAATCGTCCGCCAAGTCTTCAAGCCCGAGATCTCGAAGCAGGTTGTCGAGACGCTCAAGCGCGTCGTCTCCACCGATGGCACCGCAGCCGGCGCGCGGCTCGGTTACTACACAGCTGCGGGCAAAACCGGAACCGCGCAAAAAATTGTGAACGGGCAATACAGCCACGACAAATACTTCTCCTCCTTCATCGGCTTCTTCCCCGCCGACAACCCGGAGCTGCTCATATACGTGTGCGTGGACGAGCCGGAAAAGGGAAAGGGTTACTACGGAGGGCTGGTCGCCGCGCCCGCCTTCAAGAACATCGCGCTGCGCTCGGCGAACTACCTGAACATCCGTCCCGAAACCGCCGTGGGTGAACCCGTCACCGGCCTCGCCCAAGCTCCGCAGGCCACGAACAGAACGAACTGAGTGACGACAAACGAGCAACTGACGACGACCGCCACACTCTCCTCCCTCGCCCCCACCGGGGGTGAGGGCAGGGGTGAGGGGGCGCGTTTGTCAGGGCGCGTGGAGTCCACCAAGCTCCGCCGGCCTCCCTCCCGTTCGCTCGTCCTCTCTCAAAGCTGGGTTCCCTACTCCGTGTCCCCGCGCGAGCGCTCGGCGATGCGGCAGAGCACACTCAAGGTCGCCGAGGCCTTCTCCCTTTTGTCGAGCGAGCTTGCCACCCGTCGTGGCGAAACCAAACCACCAGCCGCCTGACATGATGCAACTCAAAGAACTTCTCGATGGCCTGCCGATGTTGCGTTCGGAAGGCCCGCTCGAGCGATCGGTGGCGGGAGTAACCGCTGACTCCCGCCGCCTTTCGCCGGGCATGGTCTTCGTCGCCGTGCCGGGCGAGAACCACGACGGCCACGACTTCATCAGCACGGCCATTGACCGAGGCGCGGCCGCGATCATCTGCGAGCGCAACGGCTTTTCCTCCGCTCGCGCGACGAAGGTAAAAGTCACTGACGCCCGCGTCGCACTCGCGATTGCTGCCGCGAATTTCCACGGCCATCCCAGCCGCAAACTGAAGGTCATCGGCGTCACCGGCACGAACGGCAAGACCACCGTGAGCTTCATGGTGAAGCACATCCTTGAAGCGGCCGGCATCCACGCCGGATTGCTCGGAACCATCCGCTACGAGATTGGCGACCGCGTGCTGCCAGCGCAGCGCACCACGCCGGAGTCGTCCGAGATTCAGGCGTTCATGGCGCAGATGATCCGCGCCGGCTGCGAGGCTTGCGTGATGGAAGTCAGCTCGCACGCTCTGGAGCAGAAGCGCGTCCACGCCGTTGACTTTGACCTCGGCATCTTCACGAACCTGACGCAGGACCATCTCGACTTCCACGGCGACATGGAGAGCTACTACGAGGCGAAGCAACAGCTCTTCACCTCGATTCAGTCCGGCACCAAGCCCGGCGCGGCGGTGCTGAACATTGACGACTCTTTCGGCTCCCGCCTCGCACGCGAGACGAGTGCGGAAGTGCAGCTCACCTACGGCTTCGACGAAGCCGCGAAGCTGCGCGCCACGGAGTTCCACCTCGGCCACGGCGAGACGAGCTTCACAGCCGAGACGCCCGCAGGCCGCTTTCCCGTGACGATGCCGCTCATCGGCCAGCACAACATTTACAACGCCCTTGCCGCCATCGGCGCAGGCATCGCGCTGCGCGTGCCTCTCGCGAAGATTCAGGCCGCGCTGCGCACCATGCCCTCGGTGCCGGGCCGCTTGGAGCGTGTCGAAGCCGGCCAGCCCTTCAGCGTGTTCGTGGACTACGCGCACACGGATGATGCGCTCCAGCACGTCCTCCGCACCGTCCGCGAAATCACTCCGGGCCGCGTGCTGCTCGCCTTCGGCTGCGGCGGCGCGCGTGACACCGACAAGCGCGCGAAGATGGGCAAGGTCGCCGCGCTGCTCGCGGACCAGACCATCATCACCAGCGACAACCCGCGCCGCGAATCGCCCGTGTCCATCGCCGCGCAGATCGAGTCCGGCTTCCGTTCGATTCGCGCAGACCAGTTCACCGTGGAACTCGACCGTGCCCTCGCCATCCGCGAGTTGCTCCGCCTCGCGCGCCCCGGCGACACCGTGCTCATCGCCGGCAAGGGCCACGAGGCCTATCAGGAATTTGAGGACACCGTCGTCCCGTTCGACGACCGCGTGCACGCGCAGGAAGCGCTGGAAGAACTCGGCTGGACTGAAACCCCGTTGGCGAAAGCCGCCTAAGCATGACCCGCAAAGCTAAAGAAGAGATGGCCTGGAAGCCGCGCCGCCTCCGCAAGCAGGACATTGTGGCGCGCGTGGCGCACTTGCAACGCAACCTGCCATCCGTCGTGCGCGACGTGTTTGCGGGCGACGAGAGCCGCGTGGAGGCGGTTCCAGCGGAACCGGTCAGCTTGCCCAAGAAATCCAAGTTCGCCGTGCTGCTCTGGGAGCCGCGCGGTGACGGGACCAGCCGCTAAATGGAAACTCGCCCACATCTGCTCGGAGTGTTGGCCGGACTGGCTCTTGCGGCCGGTCTGGTGTTCGCGTCGCTCGTGGTAGCGCGCACATGGCAGCGGGTGGCCGAGTCGCAGGCCATCTCCGTCACCGGTTCCGCCCGGCGGCTCGTGAAGTCGGACTTGATCGTGTGGACGGGAAGTTTTTCCACCGAAGCCAAGACGCTGCTGGCTGCCCAGCAGTCGCTGAAGGCGGACTTGGCCAAAGTCGAGGCGTTCTTGAAAGCACAGGCGGTGACCAACTATCAGGTCGGCCCGATTGGGATTCAGGAGCTGCGCCAGCGGGGAAACGGCGACGAAGGCGTGCGGCTCGTCGGCTACAGCCTGAGCCAGAATGTGACTGTGACTTCGCCCGAGGTGGAGCGCATTGCAGCCTTGGACCAGCAGACGGCGAAGCTTGTCGAGCAGGGCGTGCAATTCACCGCGAGCGCACCGCTCTACATCTACACCAAGTCGGGCGAGGCGAAGATTGAGATGCTCGCCGAGGCCACCAAGGACGCACGGGCGCGGGCCGAGCAAATCGCCTCCCAAGGTGGGCGCACGGTGAAGGAACTGCGCGCGGCGCGGATGGGAGTCTTCCAAATCACGCCCCTCTACTCGACGCGCGGGAATTCCAATTGGGAGGGTGAGAATGACATGAGCTCGCTGGACAAGAACATCATGGCCGTGGTGAACGCGACTTTCTCGATGAACTGAAATCCGCACCTGCTATGAACCCCACCGCCACCAAGCAGATTCAGCCTCGTCCGCTCCGCAACGTGGACCTGTGCAAGCAAATCAACGCGTTGCGCCACGCCCAGCCTGCCTCCGCGCAGCCCATCTTTCCGGACGCCGATGCCGTGCCCGCCGCGCTCAACGCGGACGCCGGCCTGCGCCAGTTGTTTCGCCATCCTGTGACCGTGCCGTGGCTGGCCAACTGTGATGCGTTTCGTTCACTCGCTGAATAATGGACCCGCGCACCCTCAAATTCGTCGCCGAGGCAACTGGCGGAGAAATTCTCTGTGGCAGTCCGGACACGCCTGTCCGTGGAGTCTGCACTGATTCGCGGCAAGTGGAGCCAGGCGACCTTTTCGTCGCCATCGCGGGCGAAGTCTTCGACGGGCATCAGTTCATCGCCGAAGTCGCGGCGAAGAAAGTTGCGGCCGTGATGGTGGAGAAAGCCCGTGCCGGCGATTTACAGTCGCCGGCCAGCACGTCCGACGGCGACTGCAAGTCGCCGGCACAGGTCGTCGTCGCCGACACTCGCATAGCCTACGCCCAACTCGCCGCGCGCTATCGGCAGGACTTCGACATTCCCATCATCGCCGTCGGCGGTTCAAACGGGAAGACGACCACGAAGGAACTCATCGCTGCGCTGCTTCGTGAGCGCGGCCCGGCGTTGTGGAGCAAGGCCAGCTTCAACAATGACATTGGCGTGCCGCACACCTTGCTGTGCTTGGACAAGCAGCACACGAGCGCGGTGTTCGAGGTCGGCACGAATCATCCCGGCGAACTCGCGCCCTTGGTGAAGCTCATCCAGCCGAGATTCGGCGTCATCACCAGCATCGGGCGTGAGCATCTGGAGTTCTTCGGTGACGTGAAGGGAGTCGCGCAGGAGGAAGGCTGGCTGGCCCAGTTGCTCCCTGCCAATGGGATTCTCTTCGTGAACGGGGATTGCCCTGCGACGGAAGGCATCGCGGCCCGCACGCGGGCGCGCGTGGTGCGCGTGGGCTTCGGGCCGCAGAACGACTGGCGCGCGAGCGACGTGCGTTGCGACGAGCGCGGACAGACGTTTCAGGTCGACAGCCCGTCCGCTGATTTCGATGGCGCATATCGCGTCGGCCTGCTGGGACGGCATCAAGTTTCGAACGCTCTGCTTGCAGGGGCTGTGGGAGCCGAGGTCGGTCTGGCCAGCGAGCAAGTCAGGCGCGCTTTGGCGGGATGCACCCCGCCAAAGATGCGCCTGCAACTTTGGGAGGCCAACGGCGTGCGCGTGCTCGACGACGCTTACAACGCCAACGAGGACTCCATGATTGCCGCGCTGCAAACGCTGCACGACCTGCCATGCGCGGGCCGCCGCGTGGCGGTGCTCGGCGACATGGCGGAACTGGGCGCGCACAGCGTTGCGGCGCACGCCGAGGTCGGAAAGCGCGCGGCGGAGTTGGGCGTGAACCTGCTCTTCGCCGTGGGCAAGATGGCTGGCCATGTCGCCGGTGCTGCGCGGGCCGCCGGCTTGAGCGCGGTCACGGAAATCGCCGAGGTCGAGGGCGCGGGCGAGACCGTGCGCAGCGGGCTGCTCCCCGGCGATCTGGTGCTCCTGAAGGCTTCGCGGTCCGCGCGGCTGGAGCGGATCGGCGACGCGCTCCGTGGTCGCAACCGGCAGGTTTCGAATGCGAAACGGCAGGCCAGACCGGCGAATAGAAGCACCACGTGAACTGACAAGTGATGAACGCGAAGATGGACCGACAACAACAGCGCGTGGTGAAGAAGCTGGCGCGCGAGCTGAAGCAGAACTCGCGGATGCCGGGATTTCTGGTCCGGCTGTGCCGCTGGGAAAAGATGCGCCAGCGCCACGGGCTGTTCACGCTTCAGCACAGGCATGACTGAATGACCAATTCTCGATGACGCAATGACCAATGAATGACCAAAGCCCAATGCCCAATGAAGCGAGTGCGCCGTCGGCAGGAACACCCGGAGGCGCGGTCATTGGACATTGGACATTAGACAATGGGCCTTCCCCCAGGGTTTCACCCCCATGCTGACCGATGCTTTTCTATCTCAGCCAATGGCTCCAAGAGCAAGCCGCCGGGACCGCCTGGGCCGACCCGCTGTCGGCGCTGCGGGTGTTCCGCTACATCACCGTGCGCAGCGCGGGCGCGGCGATCTCGGCGCTGCTGCTGAGTCTGTGGCTGGGACCGCTGGTCATCGCGTGGCTGAAGGAAATGAAGTTAGGCCAAGAGTATCTCGACAAGGCGCAGGAGGCCGGCACGACAGTGAACGAGAAGTTCACGAAGAAAGGTGTGCCGGGCATGGGTGGCATCTTGATCGTGCTGGTGGTGGACCTGACCGCGCTGATTTGGGCGCAGTGGAACGAGTTCATCGTGCTGACGCTGGTGTCGCTGCTCGTGCTCGGGGCGCTGGGGTTTTACGACGACTACAAGAAGCTCACGCAGCAGAAGAGCGCGGGGGCGACGGAGGGCTTGAAGCTGGTCGTGCAGTTCGTGCTGGCGGGTTTTATCGCGTGGACGCTTTGGTTGATGCCGGAGACGACCAAGCTCATCAGCGACATCCAAGTGCCGTTCTTCAAGAACGCGGTGCTGACGGACGCCGCGTGGCTGGGCGGACTGATCACGGTCTGTGCGATCGTGGGCAGCAGCAACGCGGTGAACATCACGGACGGGTTGGATGGCCTGGCGATTGGCTGCACGCTCATCGTGACGACGGTGTTCCTCATCTTCACCTACATCGCGGGCAACGCGATCATCTCGCGCTACCTGTTCGTGCCATTCGTGCCGGGCGCGGGAGAACTCACGGTGTTCTGCGCGGCGATGATCGGCGCGAGCTTGGGGTTTCTCTGGTTCAACTGCCATCCGGCGGAGGTCTTCATGGGCGACACGGGATCGCTCGCGCTGGGTGGCGTGCTGGGGATCATGGCGGTGCTAATTCACCAGCCGTTCGTGCTGGTGATCGCGGGCGGCGTGTTCGTGGTGGAGATCATCTCGGTGATCATCCAGCGCAACTGGTTCAAATACACGCGGCTGAAATACGGCGTTGGGCAGCGCTATTTCCAGATGGCCCCGTTGCATCACCATTACCAGAAGCTCGGCGCTTATGAGTCCAAGATCGTCACGCGGTTTTACATCCTGTGCATCGTCTGCGCGGTGCTGGCGCTGGCGACGCTGAAGTTGCGTTAACATGTTCCGTCTCCAAGACAAAGTTGTGCTGGTCATCGGCCTCGGCCTGAGCGGGGCGGCTGCGGCGCGCCTGCTCGGGGCGCGCGGGGCGCGTGTGACGGCGATGGACAACTCAGACACGCCCGCGCTGCGAAGCGAGGCGGAGGAGTTGCGCGACCTCGGAGTGCGCGTGGAACTCGACCTGCGGTTGCCGCCCGCCGGGCAGTTCGACTTCGCGGTCGTGAGTCCAGGTGTGGCGATGGATTCACCGCTGGTGAAGGAGCTGCGCCAGCGGGAAATCCCGGTCATCGGCGAATTGGAACTTGGCTGGCAGCAGGCTGTCTGCCTGAACGTTTCGGTCACCGGCACGAACGGGAAGACCACGACGACCGAGCTCATCGAGCACGTTCTCACGCACTGCCACAAGCGCACGCTCGCCGTCGGCAACATTGGCAAGCCGCTCTGCTCCGCCGCCGCCGAGTCGAAGCAGCTCGACTATCTCACGCTCGAAGTCAGCTCGTTCCAGTTGGAGACGATTCGCTTCTTCCGTCCCGCCGTCGCGGTGCTGATGAACATCACTCCCGACCACCTGGACCGGCATCACACGATGGCCGAATACGCGCGGGCCAAGGCGCGCATCTTCGAGAACCAGCAGCCGTTCGACTGGGCCATCGTGCAGACCGAGGCGCTGGCAATGCTCCGGACGCTCGGCGTGAAGGTGCCTTCCAAGCTCATCACCTTCAGCGCGCAGAACCGCCGCGCGGACATCCACCTCGACCGTTCGCTCGTCATCAGCAGCATGGAAGGATGGGTGGGGCCGCTGATTGACATGGAGAAGACGCAGCTCCGCGGCGCGCACAACGCGGAGAACGTCATGGCCGCGCTCGCGGTCGGTCGTGTGCTGCGGCTGCCGCTCGAGGAAATGGTCGCTGCCATCGCGAGCTTCAAGCCCGGCGCGCATCGTTGCGAACCCATCGCCGAAATCAACCGCGTGAAATTCGTCAACGACTCAAAGGCCACAAACCTCGACGCGGTGTCAAAGGCTCTTCAAGCAATGCCCGCGTCGCACCCCGGCGAGCCGAACGTCCTGCTGATCGCCGGCGGACGCGACAAGGGCCTCGATTACCACGACCTCGGCCCCGTGCTGGCGCAGCGCGTCAAGCACGCCTTCCTGCTCGGCGAGACACGCGAAAAGCTGCGCGCGTCGTGGAGCCTCTTTACCCCTTGCACCCTCGTGGATTCATTGTTAGAAGCGGTCAACGAAGCGGTCAGAAACGCAGTGCCGGGCGACGTGGTTTTGCTTTCGCCGGCCTGTTCAAGCTTCGACTTGTTCCGTGACTACTGCCACCGGGGAGAAGTGTTTCGAGAGGCGGTCGGGCAGTTGCAGCGCACCAGTAATTGCGGCAGGTCCGAAGGCAGCACCATTGGTGGTGGCATCCGGCGTGCCGCGTGAACCAAGTTTTTGTCAGCAAGCGTCCGAGAAAAATATTTTTGACCGAGCCAATAAAATTTCGCCGGAAACTGGCCAGCTCTGGCGAGCCGAACAACGCAGCCACCAAAGCATCATCCACGCACCACCATGAGCACTCAGAATCCGTTAAGCCCGCACGGCTCGCTCCTTGAGCAGAAAGCCAAGCGGAAGACAAACCTCCCCGTCATCGTCGCCGTCTTCGTCGGCATCCATGCCGTCGTCTTTGGCGGCATCATGATGGCCGGATGCGACAAGCCCAAGCCCGAGGCGAAGAAAGCACCGGAGCCGGTCTTGCCGGTCATGACGCCCCCCGCCGATCTTGGCTCGCCGGTCGCGCCCGCGCCGGGCACGCCGGGCGCAGTCGGGACGTTGCCGCCTATTGGCAGCCCCCCGCCGGCCGCGCCGGGATTTGGAACCCCGGGCCTGGCCCCGTTGCCGGCCACGCCAACTCCGCCGCCCGTTGCGCCTGTGCCTGTGGCGCCACCGGTGGTGACGCCGCCCGCGCCTGAGCCTCCGCCCGCCGCTCCCGCTGGCGAGGCGAAGGTCCACGTCGTCGTAAAAAATGATTCCTTCTCCACGATGTCCAAGAAATATGGTGTCGGTGTAAAGGCCATCGAGGCCGCGAACCCCGGCGTGGATTCCACAAAACTCAAGCTCGGCCAGAAGGTCAACATTCCCGCCGCCGCGCCGAAGCCGGTGAAGAGCTCGGCTGGCATTGGCGGAGCAGCTGCCGCGCCCGAGGCCGAAGGCTCTTACACCGTGAAGTCCGGCGACAACCTCGGCAGCATCGCCAAGCGCCACGGCACCACGGTCGCCAAGCTGCGCGACGCGAACGGCCTCAAGACCGACCAGATCAAGGTCGGCCAGAAGCTAAAGGTTCCCGCTGGTGGCGCGAAGAAATCCAGCGAGCCGGCCGCTGCGCCCGCTGCAAGGACCGAGCCGGTGCCGTTCACGCCGCCGTTGCTTCCTCCGCTGACCGAACCGGCTCCCAAGCCGCCGGGACTGTAAACGAATCCTTCGGTTCAACCAACCGACCACCCCAATCACCGATGCACCGGCTGACTGGCGACGATGGGACGAGAGCGAGGCAGGCATTGCCGCCGCGCTCCGTCCCGTCGGTGGCTGGTGTCGCACGGCGGAGCAGGATCAAGATCAGGATCACGAGCAGGACTCGTTGCGAACCCTTTTCTCCTGCTCGTAATCCTGCGCCCGTCCCCCTTCTCCCATGACCATGCGCCGCATCGCCACTCTCTTTGCCTGCTGTGTCGCGGTCCTGCTCGCGCTCGGCCTGGTGATGCTCTACAGCGCAAGCATGACGCAGGAGGGCGAAAAGTTTCTCATCAAGCAGTCCATCTTCGCCGCTCTCGGCCTTGTGGTCTTCATTGCCGCGATGGCGATGGACTACCGCTGGCTGCGCAAGCTCGTCTGGCCCGGCCTCGTCATCTCCTGCCTGCTGCTCGCCTACGCCGCCGTGAAAGGCCGCGAAATCAATGGCGCGCGGCGGTGGATCGAGTTTGGCAGCTTCACCTTCCAGCCGTCAGAACTCGCGAAAGTCGTCGTCATCGTGATGCTCGCTCACTACGCCTCCCTTTACCGCGACCGCATGAAAGAGTTCACGGGCGGCATCGTGATTCCCGGCGCGCTCGCGGCCTGTGCCCTGCTGCTTGTGCTCGCCGGCAAGGACTACGGCACGACCATGCTGCTCGGTTTGGTCGTCTGGCTTGTGCTGCTGATTGCCGGCGCGCGCCCGATGTTTCTCGTTCCGCTCGGCCTCGCCGCCTTCGCCCTCATCTGCGGGCTGCTGATGGGCAACGAGGTCCGTCGTGCGCGCATTGATGCATGGCTGCACCCGGAGAAATACGAGAAGACAATTTCCTATCAGCAACTTCAGGCCAAGCTCGCCATCGGCGTGGGTGGGTGGACCGGGGCTGGCCTCGGGAACAGCCGCCAGAAGACCGGATTCGTCCCTGAACATCACACCGATTTCATCTTCTCCATCATCGGTGAGGAGTTGGGGCTGCGCGCCTCGCTCGGCCTGCTGTTCGCCTACGGCCTGCTCTGCTGGTGCGGCCTGAGCATCGCGTGGCGCGCGAGCGACATCTTCGGCCAGTTGCTCGTGATCGGTCTCACTTTCCTCATCGGCGTGCAGGTTTTCATCAACATCGGCGTCGTCACAATGGTGCTGCCGAACAAAGGCCTGCCGCTGCCGTTCATCAGCTACGGCGGCTCGAACCTCGTCATGCTTCTGGCCTCCGTCGGCCTCATCCTCAGCGTCGCGCGGCGCGCCACTGACAAGCCGCTCGTCGTCGCCGCGCCGCTCGACGACAACCCCTTCACCGCCATCCCGCGCCACACCTGATGCAATCCGCCCCGGAGAAACCACTCGTCGCCATCGCCTGCGGTGGCACGGGAGGACATCTCTTCCCGGGGCTGGCCGTTGCGGGAGAATTGCAGCGCCACGATTGCGACGTGCTCCTGCTCGTGTCGCCGAAGGAAGTGGATCAACAAGCCGTCCGTGCTGCGCGTGACGTGCAGGTCGCCACGCTCCCCGCCGTGGCGCTGCAGGGCAACTTGCTCGCCTTCGCCCGCGCCTCACTCGCCTCGTATCAAGCCGCGAAGAAACTCTTCGCCTCGCGCCCGCCGTGCGCCGTGCTCGCGATGGGCGGCTTCACCAGCGCGCCTCCCGTGCTGGCAGGAAAGAAGTTCGGTGCGAAGACTTTTCTCCACGAGTCGAACACGATTCCCGGCCGAGCCAACCGCTGGCTCGCGCATTTCGTGGACGAGGCGTTCGTCGGCTTTCCCCAGGCGGCGAGCCGACTGTGGATTCAACGCCACGCCGTCACCGGCACTCCGGTGCGCGAGCAGTTCACGCCTGCCGATGCCGCGAGCTGCCGCATGGCGCTGGGCCTCGACCCGAAGCGTCCCACGCTCGTCATCACTGGCGGCAGCCAGGGTGCGACGGGCCTGAACGATCTCGTCATCGCCGCGCTGCCTGAGATGGTCGCGCGTCACCCGGAGCTTCAATTCCTCCATCTCACAGGCGCGAACGACGTGGACAAGGCGCGGGCGGCCTACGCTCAACTCGAAACTCAAAACCCGAAACTCAAAACGCGCGCTGTAACGCAGCCGTTCCTGACCGAGATGGAACTTGCGCTCGGTGCGGCCACACTCGTCGTGAGTAGGGCAGGGGCATCATCGCTTGCTGAACTCGCCGCGATGCGCGTGCCGTCCGTCCTTGTTCCGCTGCCGACTTCTGCGGACGACCATCAACTCCACAACGCCCGCGCCTGCGCCGACACTGGTGCGGCCCGGATGCTGAACCAGCGCACAATTTCACCCACGCAGTTCGCCGCGCTCGTCAGCGAACTGCTCGCCAAAGCCGCTGCCCGCGCGCAGATGCAGGCCGCGCTCGCCCAGTGGCACCAGCCCACTGCCGCCGCCGACATCGCCGAGCGTATCCTTTGCACGTGCGGCTTGCCCATCATCGCGACCGACACGATCGAAGTCGATTGGCAGCCGCCCGCGCGCTTCGGAAAGTCCGTGAAGCCACGAACCCACGAGGCCCGCCACGACACCCCCACCCCTCTTCAATCGGCGATCCCATGACCGCCCTCGCGCCAGAACCCATCACACGCCCCGCCGACGTCGCGGCGGAACTCGCTGCGCTGCTTGCACCCGGCTCGGCGCTGCGGCGCAACGAGCCGCTGGCCAGGCGCACGACGCTGCGTGTCGGCGGCCCGGCGGAAATTTACGTCGAGCCAGCGGACGAGTCAGAGCTGGCGAAGGCGCTGCGCTTCTGTCGCGACCACGACGTGCCGTTCTTCCTGCTCGGGCGCGGCTCGAACCTGCTCATCCGTGACGGCGGCATTCGCGGCGTGGTCATCCACCTCGGTGCGCCCGCCTTCTCGCGCATCGCAGTGGAGGGCGAGCAATTCCGCTGCGGAGCGGGCGCGAAGTTGAAGGACATCGCGCTCACGGCGAAGCGTCACGGCCTCGGCGGCTTGGAATTTCTCGAAGGCATTCCCGGAAACCTCGGCGGCGCGCTCCGTATGAACGCTGGGGCGATGAACGCGTGGACGTTCGAGGGCGTCGCCTCGCTCCGCTTCATGGACTACAACGGCGTCGCCCACGACCGCGCCGCGCGCGAGGTGGAGACGACCTATCGGAGCTGCCCGCTGCTCAAGTCCGCCGTTGCGCTCGGTGCCGTGTTAAAGGGCCGGCCCGCGCCGCGTGAGCAGATCGAGGCGAAGCTCGCCGAGTGTCAGCAGAAGCGCTGGACCTCGCAGCCCAAGGAGCCGAGCGCTGGCTGCATCTTCAAGAACACGAAGACCGTTCCCGCCGGGAGACTCGTGGACGAACTCGGCCTCAAGGGCACGCGCGTCGGCGGCGCGGTCGTCTCGGATGTGCATGGCAATTTCATCATCAACGACGGCACGGCCACCGCGCGCGACGTGCTGGCGCTCATCGAGGTCATCCGGACTGCCGCCCGCGCGGAGCGAGGCATCGAACTGGATACCGAGGTGGAAATCGTCGGCGAAGAAGAATGACCAATGACCAATTCTCGATGACCAAAGAATGTTCAATGCCCAATGCCCGAGTCCCGGGTCGTCGCCGTAGCCCGCTTGGCATTCGTCATTGGGCATTCATTGGGAACTGGCCGTTGGGCATTGGTCATTCACTCCCCTCGGCATGAGCACTTCTCTCTCCATCACCGTCATGCTCGGCGGCCCGTCCGCTGAACGCGAAGTCTCGCTCCGCACCGGCGCGGCAGTGGCGGCTGCGCTGCGTTCGTGCGGCCACACCGTTCACGAACTTGACCCCAAGGGACCGGGGCAGTGGACGTTGCCCGCTGGGACGGAAGTTGTGTTCCTCGCCTTGCACGGCACTTACGGCGAGGACGGCACGGTGCAGCGCGAACTGGAGGCGATGAAGCTGCCCTACACCGGCTGCGACCCGGAGGCGAGCTGGCTGGCTTTCGACAAGGTGCTCACGAAGCAAAAGTGCGTGGCGTGCGGCGTCCCGACGGCGAAGTTCATGACGTTCAAGTCCGTGGATGCGAAGTGGCCGGAGGGTTGGCAGACGCCCGTGGTGCTCAAGCCCGTGCGCCAAGGGAGCAGCGTGGGTTTGCAGTTTGTGGATTCGCCGGCTGAGTTCCCCGCGAAGCTCGCAGAGTCGCTGAAGTTCGACAGCGAGGTGCTCATGGAGGAGCGCATCGTCGGGCGCGAGACGACGGTGGGCATCCTCGCGGGACGCGCGTTGCCGGTCGTGGAGGTGCGTCCGAAGCAGGGCACCTACGACTACGCAAACAAATACACCGCCGGTGCGACGGAATACTTCTGTCCGGCAGATTTCGATCCGATGACGACGGCGCGCATCCAGGACGCGGCGCACGCGGCGTTCAACGCCATCGGCGGGCGCGACTATGCGCGCGTGGACGTGATGGTGCGCGCGAACGGCGACCCGGTGGTGCTCGAAGTCAACACGCTGCCCGGCATGACCGCGACGAGCCTGCTGCCGAAGGCGGCTGCTGCCGCCGGGCTGAGCTACGCGGAGCTTTGCCAGATGATGGTGGACCTCGCGCTGCGGCGAGGGACGACGACCAGTTGAACCAACATTCACCGCCATGTTCCGAAGACTTGCCCGCCTCTTCAAAATCAACCGCCGCCTCCGTCGTGAGAACGAGAACGTGCTGCGCGTGAAGCTGCGCACGGATCAACTGCACGCCGCGCGCACGCGCTTTGCGATGCAGGTGCTCACGGTGCTTTTCGGCGCGGCGGTGGTGCTGTTCCTCGGCTGGCGCGGCGTTGATTGGGCTGTGCGCGAGTTCGTGACGGAGAACCCGGCGTTCGCGACGAAGACGATCGATTTGCAGACAGAAGGCGTGCTGACGGTCGAGGCGTTGCGCAAGTGGGCGGTTGTGCGCGTGGGCGAAAACCTGATGAGCCTCGACCTCGCGCGCATCAAGCGCGACCTCGAACTGGTGCCGCTCATCCAGTCCGCCGCCGTCGAGCGCGTGCTGCCGGACACGCTGCGCATCCGGGTGACGGAGCGCGTGCCCGTGGCGCAGGTCGCGGTGCTGCGTCCGAGCGCGGGCGGCCGCTACACGACGGTCATCCATCTGCTGGACGCCACGGGCTTCGTGATGCTGCCGCCGGACCGGACGATGGTCGCCGACCCGACGGCGTTGCAGATTGACTGGCTCCCGGAGCTGCGCGGCGTCAACGACGTGGACCTCAAGCTGGGCCGGCAGGTCGAGTCCCCGCAGGTGCGCGCTGCGCTGCGGCTGCTCACGCACTTCGAGCGCTCGGCGATGTTTGGTCGCGCGGACATCCGGCGCGTGGATGTTTCCGGGCTGGAAGTGCTGGCCGTGACGACTTCCACCGGCGGTGAAGTCGCGTTCGGCTCGAACCGCGATTTCGACGCGCAGCTCCGCCGCTGGCGCGCGGTGCAGGACATCGCCACGCAGCGGGGCAAGGTGCTTTCCACGCTCGACGTTTCCATCTCGCAGAACCTGCCGGCGCGGTGGGTCGAGGCGAGTTCCCTTCCAGCCCCGCCCGCCAAGCCTGCCAAACCCGCACCCTATCGGAGGAAAAATGCTTAACCTCTTCTTCCCAGAAAAAACCACCGTCATCGTCGGCCTCGAGATCGGCACCGCGAAGGTCGCCGCCGTCGTGGGCGAAGTCACCGACGCCGGCGGTGTGAACGTCATCGGCATCGGCCAGTGCCCGTCGCGCGGCGTGCGCAAGGGCGAGGTGGTCAACGCCGACCTCGCCGCCGAGGACGTGCGCAACGCGATCGTCGAGGCCGAGAAGTCCGCCGACGTGGAGATCGCCAGCGTGTATCTGGGCGTGACCGGCGGGCATCTCACGAGCCTCAACACGCACGGCGTTTTCACCGCCGCGTCCGACGACCACGAGATTTCCCAACCGGATGTGAACGAGGTGCTGGCGAACGCGAAAGTTTTCAGCCGTCCGTCTGAGAACCACGTGCTGCACGCCATCCGGCAGCACTTCACCTTGAACGGCCAGGCCGGCATCACCGATCCCATCGGGATGCTCGGTGGCAAGCTGGAGCTGGACATGCATGTCGTCCACGGCGTCACGACGCGGTTGCAGAACCCCGTGCGTGTGGTGAAGGGCTTGAATTTGGAGGTCGAGGAATTTGTGTTCAGCGGCCTCGCCTCGTCGCTTGCGTTGCTCGACAACGAGCAGAAGCAGATGGGCGTGCTGGTGGTGGACCTCGGCGCGGGCACGACGGAATACGTGGTCTATGCCGACGGCGTCATCAAGCACACCGGCATCCTCGCCGTGGGCGGCGACCATGTGACGAATGACTTGTCCCACGGCTTGCGGATGGCCCCGGCGCGCGCGGGCCTGCTCAAGCGCGAGCACGGCGCGGCGACCATCGAGGGCGCGGCGGGCCAGACTCTGACGCTGACGAACGAGAACGGTTTCCCCGACCGTCGTGTGAACCTGGAGCATCTCCGCCGTATCATGGTCGCGCGGCTGGACGAGACATTTCAGCTCATTGACGAGGACATCGGCGAGCAGGGCTTCCACGAGCAGCTTCGCGCGGGCGTGTGTCTCTGCGGCGGTGGCGCGCGCATCCGGGACATCGAGAAGCTGGCGGAGGAAGTCTTCGGCCTGCCGGCGACGTTGGGTCGTGCGAACGCCGTCGGCGGCCTGCGCTCCGCGACGGATGATCCTGAACTCGCCACCGCTGTCGGCCTCGTGAAATACGGTGCGATCCGCCAGAAGAGCCAGCGGCGCGTCGGCCTCGTCGGCAAGCTCAAGAATCTCGCCGGCTCGCTCGGACTGTTTTGATTCAAATGTCGGGAACTCAACTTCCCATCAGCCATGACCTCGACTGAAACCACGCCCACCACGGCTCCGGCCAAAAAGCAGCTCACCATCAAAGTGTTTGGCGTCGGCGGCTGCGGCGGCAACGTCGTGTCGCAGATTCACGGCGCGGACTTTGGCGGCGCGCAGTTGATCGTGCTGAACACGGACTCGCAGGCGCTCGCGCAATGCGCATTGCCCTACAAGTTCAACCTCGGCCTCAAGCTCAACGGCGGCCTCGGCGCGGGCGGTGATCCGGAGCGTGGTCGCGCGGCGGCGGAGGAGGACGAGGTGCGGCTGCGCGAGCTTTGCACGGGCGTGGACATGGTCTTCATCTGCGCGGGACTCGGCGGCGGCACGGGCACGGGCGCGGGTCCGGTGCTGGCGCGAGTGGCGAAGGAGTGCGGCGCGTTGTCGCTGGCGTTCGTCACGCTGCCGTTTGAGTGCGAGGGACCGAAGCGGATGCGGCAGGCGCGGCGGGGCTTGGAGGAGTTCAAGTCCGCAGCCGACGGCGTCATCTGCCTGCCGAACCAGAAGGTCTTCAAGCTGATTGACGAGAACACCAGCGTCATCGAGACCTTCTCCACGACGAACGAGCTGCTCGCGCAAGGCGTGCGCGGCATCTGGCAGCTCGTGACGCGGCCCGGCTTCATCAACCTCGACTTCGCCGACCTCTGCGCCGTGGTGCGCAACCGGCACTCGGAGAGCTCCTTCGCCACCGCCGAGGCGACCGGCCCGCACCGCGCGAAGGAAGTCGTGGAGAAACTTCTGACCAACCCGCTGCTGGACGGCGGTGCGGCGCTCGGCGAGGCGGACGCATTGCTCGTGAGCCTCATGGGCGGCCCCGGCCTGACGATGGCCGAGGTCAACCGCGTGATGGAGCAAATCAACCGTCAGACCGAAAATGCGCACTTGATGATGGGCGCGGCCATCGAGGAGGGGCTGGGCGATAGGTTGACGGTGACGCTCGTCGCCTCCCGGCAGTGTTCGCACGCCGCTGACTTGCCGAAGGGCGTGGAGCCGGGGCAGCCCGAGCCACAGCCTGCATCGCGTGGCGGAGAGGACTTCGACCTGCTCGGCTCGGCGATTGCCAGCAAGCCGGTCACACGAACCGCAGTCGCCAAGCCTGAGTCGGAGCGAGTTGCCGTGGCTGTGGCCGAAACCGGGATGGAGGCTATGGCTCCCGCTCCCGTCGCCACCTCCCGCTCCTGGCGCTCGCGCAAGAAGGCCAAGGCCGTTCATCCGGAACTTGGCTTGGAGACAGTGACGACGGACCCGTTCCAGCAAAGCGAGCCGACGCGCCACAACGGAGTGAACCTCGACGTGCCGACGTTCGTGCGCCGTGGGATGGTGATGAACTAGGCGTGACCGTCCCACGGGGCTGTGGAAGCGCCAAAGCTTTGCGTCATTTTCACGCGTTCAGCGTGAAAACCATCGCTGGTGGTCCTGTGACTTGCTATTATCGCCGATAGTAGGCGTTTTGGGGATCAAGCGGGCTGGAACACTGGGTCGCTCTTGAATGCAGGTTTAGGAATGTAACACTTTGCATTTAGTGTAGTTAAAACATTCCGATAGGAGCCTTCCAAAACTACATTGGAAAGAATTGGAAGTTTCCTCCGGTCTGGCACCGGCACTGCTATGAGCCGATCTGCCTATGTTGGAACTTCGAGAGCGGTTCTCGGGGCTGACCGACTGGAAAGCAAACGCAGCTAACAGAACAAACACATGAAACGCCTACGCAGCAAAAAGATCGGGGCCTTTACGCTCATTGAGCTACTGGTCGTCATCGCGATTATCGCCATTCTGGCCGGCATGCTCCTGCCCGCCCTCGCCAAGGCCAAGGCCAAGGCGTCGCGCATCAAGTGCGCCAGCAACCTCAAACAGGTCGGCCTCGCCTTCAAGGTGTTCGCCAACGACAACGACGACCGCTTCCCTTACCGCGTGGCCAACTACGCGAACATGGCCGGCTATTTCAACACGGCGGCGGCGGGCAACGCCCCCAACTCCACGACCACTACGGCTCAACGGTCATGGGCGCACATGATTACCATGTCCAACGAGCTGGCTTCCGCGAAGATCCTCGTCTGCCCGGGTGACCGCAACAAGCTGAACAACCAGAAGGCTGACTTCAGCACGACAGCACTTACTGGCTTCAACGTCCCCGCCGGCACTGGTGACGACACCCTTCGCACGGCGGCCATCGGCTACGCGGCTGGTCAGGGCAAAGACTCGGCCAACTCGTTCGTGGTCGGCTTGGGTGCGGATGAGACCCAGCCCAATGCGGTGCTCTCCGGCG
>SXTU01000314.1 GCA_005791875.1 Verrucomicrobiales bacterium | reverse complement strand
CGATGTAGCGGGAGGGGTGCGACCGCTCCCAGCTCGGGACGGTGTTCGTCGAGAAGCGCGAGTGAACGAGCGCCAGCGCCGACTCCATGTCCGGGTCGCGCAGCTCGGGGTAATACGCATCCACCTGCGCGGGCATGAGCATGCCTTTGTAAACGATGGTCCGGCAGGACACGCTCGGCATATACCACTCCTGCGTGCCGCGTTCGCCGGAGTTGCGGATTTCGGTCAGCGCGCGCTTGCGGATGACGTAGAGCTTCCGCTCGAAGGCGAGTTCGTCCTTCGCCTTCCGCACATTGCGCTCGATGAAGCACTGGCGAATCGCCGGCTCGGTCGCGACCGCCGTGGGGCCGAGCGAAGAATTATCCGTGGGCACCGTGCGCCAACCGAGCACCGAGTGGCCCTCCTCCCGCACCACGCGTTCGAAGACGCGCTCGCAGTGGTGCCGATCGGTCTCGTCCTTCGCCATGTAAATCATGGCCACTCCGTAGCGTCCGGGCGCGGGAAGCACGAAGCCGTTCTCCTTCGCCGCCTTGGTGAAGAACTTGTGCGGGAGCTGAATCAGGATGCCCGCGCCGTCGCCCGTGTTCGGCTCGCAGCCGCACGCGCCGCGATGGTCGAGGTTGACGAGAATCTGGATGCCCTGCTGGACGACCTCGTGGGACTTCTTGCCCTTCATGTTCACGATGAAGCCGACGCCGCAGGCATCGTGCTCGAACTGAGGGTCGTAAAGTCCCTGCTTGGGCGGCAATCCCTGCCACCGCGCTTGCGTGCTCATTTGTTGGTCGTTCATCGTCACTGGCTGGCCGGGAATTGTCCCGGCTTGGAAAGCTGCCTCGCTGTCAGAAGAGCTGGTTCAATCTGTTCGCGCCGAAAAAAGCGGCGCGACGGTAACAAACCACTTCGTGGGCGCAATGGGTTTTTACGATTTGGGGAGTGGCTCGGGCTCGCGCGGTCGTGACGCGAGAGTGCACCCGGTCAATTCCGGATCTGCCGGCTGCGTGGCCCTTCGTGTCAGTTTCGACAAATCGCAAACAGTCCTTGATTAGCAAACGGATGGGTGCTCGTAAAAAGGAAATCCACCTAATCTGAATGTGCCTCTGCTCAAAGGCTGCTTATCCAGGTGAGCCGGCCAGCATTAGGATTTCTGGCCGAATTCCGGAGAAGATTGAACTTTGAACCATCCCGCCCGCTCCCTATAAGAAACCCATGCTGCCGACGTTACTTTCTGCGGGCGGGCCGGTTGTGTGGCTGCTGCTGCTGCTGAGCGCGGTGGCCATCGCCGTGTTCGTCGAGCGGGTGCTGCACTTTCACCGCGCGCAAATCAACTCCGCCGAGTTCCTAGCCGGCGTGCGCACCGTGCTCAAGCGCGACAACGTGGTCGAGGCGCTCTCCATCTGCGACGCCACGCCCGGCCCGGTCGCGCGCCTGGTGAAGAACGCCATCCTCAGCCGCGAGCGGGGGCGTGAGGGCGTGCGTGAGGCGTTGGAGGACACGGGGCTTCAGGAAGTTCCCCGGCTGGAGGAGAAGTTGAACCTCATCGCCACCATCGCGCAGATCGCGCCGTTGCTCGGGCTGCTCGGCACGGCGCTGGGCTTCATCAAGATGTTCGGCGTGATGGAGAAGGAAGGGCAGTTTGCTCACGCGGCGCTGCTCACCGGCGGCGTTTGGCAGGCGCTGGTCTGCACGGCGATGGGCCTGGCCGTCGCGATTCCCTGCTACGTCGGCTACAACTACCTCGTCAGCCGCGTGAACCAGATCGTCCTCGACATGGAGAAGTCCTCGAACGAAATCCTGAACCTCGTGACGGGAGAGAATGGGAAAGCAGCGAACAGCGGTCAGCGGTCAACGGTCAGCAACTAACTGCGCAGGCCGTTCATCATTCGCCATTCCCATGCGATTCCCCCGCCACGCTCGAATCTTCCGCGGCCAGCTCGACGCTGCGCCGTTCGCGGGCGTGTTCTTCCTTGTCCTGATCTTCATCACGTTCAACTCGCAGCTCGTCTTCACCCCCGGCGTGCGCATCGAGCTGCCAGAGGCGGACGGCCTGCCCGGCACGACCAACCCGACCATCGAGGTGGCAGTGGACCGCAGCGGGCAATTCTATTTCGCGCAACAGGTCATCGCCGAGGCCGAGCTGAAGCAACGGCTGCGGGCCGCCGCTGACAAAGCCAAAGCCCGTGGCTCGCAGCTCACACTCGTCGTCCTCGCCCATAAGGACACGCCCAACGGAAAGCTCTTCGATCTCGGCGAGCTCGCCCGCGAGTCGGGCATCCGCGAAATGCTCCAGGCCGTCCGGCCTCACACCGCGCCTGCTCCCGTCCGACCTCCCGGCCCATGAACGGCGATGCCCCAGAATCCCCGCCGTGGTCCCGGCAGCGCTGGGTTGCCCTGGTGCTCGCCGTCTTCGTCCTGCACCTCGGCGCGCTGTTCCTCCTCTCGTCCCGGCAGGAAAAATTTCAGCGACGCACAGACTCACGCGCCTCCGTCCGCTGGCTGACTGATCCAGCCAGCGCGCGCAAGACGCTCGACGTGCTCCTGCTCAACGACCCGACACTCCTCGCCATGGCCAGCGCGCGCGGATTCTCCGGAGCGGCGTGGATGCGGCCCCATTCGCCCGAATACCGCGCCAGCGAATGGACCGACACGGAGCGCTCGCTGGCGCAGCCCACCCACTCACTCGGCGATGCGTTCCAGCAGTTCGCCGCCGCCAGTCAGCCGCCGCTCTTCGATCCGGCCCGCAAGCCCATCGCTCCTGCGGCCGCAGTGGCGGCGGCGCAACCGGCCTTGCGCAACGCGTCCCGGCTGCGCGTCGAGGGGCCAGCCAGCCGACGCCCGCTCATACAGCCGCCGTCGTTGCGTTCGTGGCCTCATGCCGACGTGCTGGCCGACTCGCGCGTGCAAGTGTTCGTGACCGACGAGGGCCTGCTCTTCTCTCCGCGCCTCGCTGGCGGCGGCGTGAAGAGTCTGGCGCAGCGCGCCGCTGACCAAGACGCCCTCGACCTGTCACGCGCCATTCGCTTCGAGCCGCTGCCCAAGTCCACGGGCAGCCGCTCTGGCGTGCGTGTCGAGGCAACGCTTGTCTTCGAGTGGCACACCACCGAGCCACCAGCGCCCCCGGCCAAGCCGTGACATGGCACTCGACGGAATCATCTTCACCTACGTGGCCGTGCTGGTGGGAGCCATCACCGTCATCGGCGTGCTCTACGAACGGCGACGGCGGCGCTTCGAGCCGGAGCCGACGGAGGACCATCTCTTTCTCTGCCGCAAGTGCAGCTATGTTTACACCGACGACTCTGACGTGGAGCTTTCGCGCTGCCCGCACTGTGGGACGTCGAACGAGGTGGTGGAGTTTTAGCGGGACGGGGAAGTAATCAGTATTCAGTGTTCAGTGGCGCAGGTTTGTCCGCTCCCCGCCTGAAAACTGAACATTGATTACTGAACACTTCCCCCTTCAGTTCCCCGTCTTCACCTCGACCACATCATGCGCCCCCGCTTCCTTCACGCCGGCGGCGGTGACGCGGATGTAGCGGGCGCGCTTGCGAAGCTCTGACAAGTTCGCCGCACCGAGATAACCCATGCCGGACTGAATGCCACCGATGAGCTGTGCTAGCGTGCGTTCCAACGGGCCCGCGACTTCCTTCAGCGCCTCAACGCCTTCCGCCGCGACCTTGCGCGTGGCATCGGTGGTCGAGTGGCCGTAACGGGCGGCAGAGCCAGCCTTCATCGCGGCGAGACTGCCCATGCCACGGTATTGCTTGAAGAGCTTGCCGCCGATTTCGAGGATCTCGCCCGGCGCTTCCGCGCAACCCGCCAGCACGCCGCCGCAAATCACCGCCTGCGCGAGCGTCAGCGCCTTCACGATGTCGCCGGACTTGGTGATGCCGCCGTCGGCAAGAATCGTGACCTTCTTTTCCGCCGCCGCGCGCGAACAGACATAGAGCGCAGTCATCTGCGGGATGCCCACGCCCGCCACGACGCGCGTGGTGCAGATGGAGCCCGGCCCCTGTCCGACCTTGATGATGTTCGCGCCGCTGTCCGCAAGGAAGCCCACGCCCGCCGCGCTGGTCACGTTTCCGGCGATGATGGGCAGGTTTGGAAACGCGTCGCGCAACATCCGCACGGTGTCGCCCACGCCCTTGGTGTGCCCGTGTGCGGTCGAGACCGCCACCGCGTCCAGCCCGCGTTCCACCAACCCGCCGACGTGCGCGAGGATTCGGTCGCGGTCCAGCTCGCCGAAGGCATTGCGCGTCGCGCTCACCGCCGCGCCGCAGACGAGGCGGAACTGCGCGTCGCGTGCCGGCTTGAACTGCGCCGCGCGCTCCGACGTGATGCGCTCGATGTCGCTCATCGTGAAGAGACCGCGCAACCGGTCGTCGTCGTCCACCACGAGCAGCTTGTGGATGCCGGGATGGTCGTTGAAGAACTTGTCCGCCGCCGCGATGGGATTCTTGCCGAGCTTCTTCTCCGTGAGCGTGAAGACCTGGTCGCGCGGCGTGAGCGCATCGGAAACCTTGCGTTTCGCGTAGCGCGGCTTCACCACGCTGCCCGACAGGAGACCGAGCAATTTCCCTTGTTCATCCACGACCGGGAACGTGCTAAACGCAAACCGCTTCTCCTCAATGCGTGCCAGCACGTCGCCGATGAACTGGTCGGGCGAGACCTTAATCGGCTCCTGAATCAGGCCGTGGACGTGGTTCTTCACGCGGCTCACCTCCGAGAGTTGCTGCTTCTCCGGCATGTTGTAATGGATCAGGCCCAACCCGCCGTTGAGTGCCATCGCGATGGCCATGCGCGCCTCCGTCACCGTGTCCATGTCCGACGAGACGACAGGGATGTTGAGCTGAAGGCTCTCCGCCAGGGTGGTGTCGAGTTGCGTGTCGCGCGGGAGGATCTCGGAGTAGAGCGTGGCGAGCGTGACGTCATCGTAAGTCAGCGCGGTGCCGGCTTGGTTCGGAAAAAAGCCTTCCGCCGTCTGATAGAACTCGGCGTCGAGGGCGTTTTCGGCGTTGGAATTTGCCATGCCAGTAAATGCCCGCCGAGCGCGCGGCTGGCAAGCGGTAAGTGCCGACCAGAAGGAATTGTTCTGCTTGGCTCCCCCCTCGCCGAGCGCATTTGCTCCATCACATTGTCGGTTGCCACAGCTTCCCGGTCATCCGCGGAAGGTTGCATCCAAACACTCGGGCCATATCGTTCCTCGAAAATATTTTTTGCGACCTCGCCATACGGGCCGACAAGGCCACAAAGGCTTGGGCATTAGGGATTAGCGGGGGCTGGTTGCGCTGGCCGTTTGGGCGGCCGCTCACGCAATCGTCCCGAAGGAGCCGCAGCATGGAGGACTTCGCTTGTCCGAATGGATCGATGCGAGAGAGAACAACACCGATTCGAGCCTGAGGCCATGTAGAGATTCGCACGCGCGATGCCGCTGAAGAGCCAGTCGTCCGCCGAGACGCGGCCGGAGCGCTACGCGGTCACGACGCCCGGCACCACAACGGGCTCGCTGTAGGTGTAGGTGGTGCTGGCATAGATCGCCACGTCGGCGATCGAGATGCTGGCGAGGGTCACCAGTGTGGCGTTCGACGCACCGGCGATATCCACGCCGTTCTTGCACCATTGATAGATCAGCGTGGGCCGCCCGATGGCGACCACGGTGAACGCGACTGTCTCGCCCGCGAGCGCGGAGAGGGACACGGGCTCCCGAGCCGTCCACGTTCACAGGCATGAGGCGGTTGCGCGCCACGCCGTTGAAGTTCTGGAAGCGCCCGCCCAGCAGAGTCTTCCCCTCCACCTGCAACGCCAGCGCGTCCACGCCGCCGTCTGCGGCGGTGCCCAGCGCGGTGGTGAAGGCGGTGTCCAGCGAACCGTCGTCGTTGATGCGCGCCAGCCGCCGGCTGTTGACGTTGCCCACGCCGAAGAAGTCGCCGCCAATCACGCACTTGAGGTCGGCTGGAGCGCGATGGCGTTCACCGAGCCGTCCGTGCCCGCCGTGGCGAAGGTCGTGTCCAGCGCACCGGTCT
>SXTU01000313.1 GCA_005791875.1 Verrucomicrobiales bacterium | reverse complement strand
GGCATGGATATTCTGCTCGCGGGGCTGGAGGAGATGCTGGCGAAGGAGATGCAGTTCGTCCTGCTGGGAAGCGGAGATCCGGCGTTGCAACGTGGCTATCAGAACCTCGCGCGGCGTCACCCGACGAAGGTTGTTGCGCGCCTCGGTTACGACCCCGCGCTATCTCAGCGTATCGTGGCGGGCTGCGCCTTCTTCCTGAGGCCCTCGCGCGTCGAGCCGTGCGGGCTGAACCAGATGTATTCGCTGCGCTACGGCGCGATTCCCATCGTGCGACGCACGGGCGGCTTGGATGACTCGGTGGTGGACCTGACGGAGGACGCGGATCGGGCAGACGGGATAAAGTTCACAGAGTTCACATCGCGTGCGCTCACCGGGGCCATCCGCAAAGCGCTTGTGCTCTACCGGACGCCGGAGTTGCTCACGCACATGCGCAAGAACGCGATGACGGCGGACTTCTCGTGGAGCCGCACGACTGAGGAATACACGCGCGTGTATCAGCGGGCGTTGGGGCAGTGATGCGGGACGGAGAAGCGGCGAGGCTTTGGCTTGCATCCGCTTCGAGGAGCGGCGGTAATCCCGCGGATGAAAACTGACTGCTCCCGTTCTTCGACTTCATTCTCACGCACCCTTCTCGCCGCTCTGGCCGGTGCCGCGCTGCTGGGCGGAAGTGTGCTTCCCTCGCAGGCGGAGATCCTCGTCAAGGACGGGCAGAAGGTCGCCTTCATGGGCGACTCGATCACCGCTGGCGGCTGGGGCAGCCCGGGCGGTTACGTGCGACTGATCGTTGCCGGACTCGAAGCCAACGGCGTCAAAGTCACGCCCGTCCCCGCCGGCATCAGCGGCCACAAGTCCGACCAAATGCTGGCACGACTCCAGAAAGACGCGCTCGACAAGAAACCCGACTGGATGACCCTGAGCTGCGGCGTCAACGATGTCTGGCACGGCGCACGAGGCATCCCACTCGACCAATACAAGACCAACATCACTGCCATTCTGGATCAATGCGCCACGGCCGGCACGAAGGTCGTCGTCCTCACCGCCACCGTCATCTCCGAGGAGTTGGACGGCGACAACAACAAGAAGCTGGAGACTTACAACGACTTCCTCCGCGCTCTCGCGAAGGAACGCAAGGCTCCGCTGGCGGACCTCTACACGCAGTTCGCCACCGCGCTCAAGGCGCACCCGAACACCACCGGCAAGCCCGGGCGACAGTTGACCTCCGTCGACGGTGTCCACATGGCCCCGGCTGGCGATCAGCTCATGGCGCGCGGTGTGTTGCAGGCGTTCGGTCTGGATGCGGCGCAGTTGAAGAGGGCGGAATCGGCGTGGCAGGAGATTCCCGGGGCCGGCAGCGCCCGCGTGCGCTTCGATGCTGGTCAGGGAAAATCCTTTCAAGCGACGGCCAGACTGACCTTGCGTCAGCGCGCACAGCTCACCACGCAAGTTTCCAAAGACGGCAAGACCCTCGATGCCGTCCTGTCAGCGGCCTACGCGGAAGAGGTCAAGGCCTTGATCAAACCCGGTGGCGCGTTCGAGACAGCCGCCGCGGCGTTCGAGGCGAAGAAGAACAACGAAGTGCAGACGCAGTTGCAGGAGAAGTTTAACCAGCGCGTCGAGGCGCTGCTCAAGCACTGACCGGAGAGCGCCGCCCGGTGGCGGTCTTGGAGGAGACGACCCTTTCCTTGGAGAGCACGGCCTTGTGCTTCACGAGGTATTCCTTCAGCGCGGCCTTGCCAGTGAGCGACACGGAGGCGCGCGGGCACGTGCCCTTGTAATGCTTGTAGTGGACCAGCGTCTTGCCGATCAGGCCGATGCGGAGATTGGAGTTCGCCATCTCCCAGATTTGGCCGGTTTCCAGTTCGGGCACGATAGACTTGTCTGCTTTCTGAGTAGGCATCAGGCCGCAGAGCCTATCAGAGCTTGAACCGGCCCCAAAGGAGATTCGCCACAATTCGGACTGATGGCGGCGGGGGCGGCGGGGCGGATGGTGCGCGGTGCAGGGTTCGAACCTGCGACCCCTACCGTGTCAAGGTAATGCTCTACCACTGAGCTAACCGCGCAAAGCGGGGCGTAAATTGCCGAGCGACCCTGTCTTTGGCAAGAGTGGACTGGCTGTTATTTTCTCTTCCACCCCGGCCCACGCACAACCTGCCCCGGCTTCGCACCGGTGTGCTCGCCATCAAGCAGGACTTGCTGGCCGTTGACCCAGACGTGGACGACGCCGGTGGAATACTGGTGCGGCTTCTCGAAGGTCGCGGGGTCCTGCACGCGCGCGGGGTCGAAGGCGACTACGTCGGCGAAGTAACCGGGGCGCAACCAGCCGCGCTGCTTGAGGCGGAGGTTCTCCGCCGGGAAACTCGTCAGTCGGCGGATGGCGTCCGCGAGCGGGATGAGCTTCTCATCGCGCACGTAGCGGCCCAGCAGGCGGGCGAAGCTCCCGTAGGCGCGAGCGTGCGTGCTGGACTTGAGGAAGACGCCCTCGGGCGCGAGCGACGGCGAGTCACTGCAAAAGCTCACCCACGGCAGCTTGATTTGCTTCCGCACGTTCTCCTCGCTCATCAGGAAATACACCGCGCCCACACGGCTGCCGTCCTCGACGACGAGGTCCATCGCGGTTTCCTCCGGCGACTGGCCGCGCAGCTTGGAAACCTCGGCGAGCGTCTTGCCGGTGAGCGGCTTGAGCTTGTCGTTCTTGAAGCCCACGAGGATGACGCGGTCCGCGCTGCCGGCGGCGAGGTAGAGGTTTTCCCATTTGTCCGTGGGCGTGGACATCTCGCGGCGCACGCCCTCGCGGATGGCGGGGTCTTGGAGGCGCTTGGCCCACTCGGGGTAGCCGCCCTCCTGCACCCACGGCGGCATCGCGGCGTCGAGGCCGGTCTGGCCGGCGGTGTAGGTATGCACGTCCGCCGTGATGGAAAGGCCGCTGGCGCGCGCGGCTTCAATCTTCGCGATGACCGTGTCGAGCTTGGGCCAGTTCGCCTGACCGGGGCCTTGAGGTGATAGACCTCGGCGCGGATCTTCGCCTCGCGCGCGATAGTGAGCAGCTCGTCCAGCGCCTCGACGAAATGGTTGCCCTCGCTGCGCAGGTGCGAGATGTAGAGGCCGTCGTATTCCGCCGCGACCTTGCAGAGCGCGATGAGCTCGGCAGTCTTCGCGTAGAAGCCGGGCGCGTAGATGAGCGATGACGCCACGCCCAGCGCGCCGTCGCGCATGGCGTCACGCACGAGCGCCTGCATCCGCGTCAGCTCGGCGGCGTCGGGCGCGCGGTCTTCGTAGCCCAGCTCGTGGATGCGGACGGTCTCGGGGCCGATGAAGGACGCGACGTTGCAGGAAATCTTCCGCCGCACGAGGAAGCGCAGGTATTCGTCGAGCGTGGTCCATTCGACGGGATACTTGATGTCGCCTTGATCTTTTAGGTTGCCCGCCTTCATCGCCGGGTTCAACGGCCCCATGGACCAGCCTTCGCCCATGACTTCGAGCGTGACGCCTTGCCGAATCTCACTCTGCGAACGGCCATCTTGGATGAGCGACTCGGTGGCCCAGCTCAACATGTTGATGAAGCCCGGTGCAACGGTGAGGCCGCGCGCATCCACCGTGTGCCGCGCGGTGACGCCCGTCACGCTGCCGACGCCGACGATTTGGCCGCCGCGCACCGCGATGTCGCCGGTGAACGGCGCGCCGCCGCTGCCGTCGTAAAGCTTGCCGTTGCGGATGAGCAGGTCGCAATCGGCGCGGAGCGTGGCGCAGCCGGCGAGCGCGGCGGACGCGGTGGCGGAGGCGAGGAACGTGCGGCGCGAGGTCATGGCGGAAGTGTTCGGAGCGGGAGAGATGCGGCAAGGAGAAAGCCGGGCAGAACCCGTGCCGGCGATTTGTAATCGCAGTCTGATGCGCGAGATTTTCACCGGCGGCGATTGCAAATCTACGGCACGAGCCATCTCCGAGATTGCGACGCTGGCAGGGCGCGCGCTTAAATCCCGGCACGACATGAATCCTTATCTGCATTTCGTCTCCGAATACGCGCGCTTCGCGAAGGAGGGCAAAGCCTGGCCGCTCGGTGGATTTCCGCGCTGCCCTCGGCCGGAGGTTCCGGCGGATGCGCCAGTCGCGCTAATCTTTTCGCCGCACCCGGATGACGAGGTCATCATCGGCGGGCTGGCGCTGCGGCTGCTGCGCGAGGCGAAGTGGAATGTCATCAACGTCGCCGTCACCCAGGGCAGCAACAAGGTGCGGCAGGCGGGGCGCTGGGAGGAACTTCAGGCCTGCTGCGACTGCATCGGCTTCGGGCTGGTGCAGACCGTGCCGGGCGGCTTGGAGAAAGTGAACGTCGCCACGCAGGAGAAGGACCCAGCTCATTGGGCCGCGTCCGTTAAGGTCATCGCGGACATTCTGGCGAAGCATCGGCCCAAGGTGATTCTCTTTCCCCACGACTCTGACTGGAACAGTTCCCACATCGGCACACATCATCTCGTGATGGACGCGCTGCACTCGCTGCCGGCGGATTTTTGCACCACAGCAGTCGAGACGGAGTTCTGGGGCGCGATGGCGTCGCCGAACCTGATGGTCGAAATCAGCACGCACGACCTCGCGGACCTCATCACGGCGCTGACCTTCCATGTCGGCGAGGTGCAGCGCAACCCGTATCACCTCACGTGCCCGGCGTGGATGATGGACAACGTGCGGCGCGGCGGCGAACTCGTGGGAGGGCAGGGCGGCGCGGTGCCGGATTTTACTTTCGCCACACTTTACAGGCTGCGGCGTTGGAACGGGCGGGAGCTGGGAAAGGCGTTTGAGGGCGGGAAGAATCTGCCGTGCGAGGCGAATCCGGCGGGGTTGTTCGCATAGTGGCCAGATTAAGGGCCAAACCCCGGTTTGTAAAACCGTTGTAAATGGGGCTTTATTGTCCTGCCTACAGGAAATCTTGGATTGACTTCGAGAGGGTGGCCGATACGCTGAAGCTAGCGTGGGTATTGAATAACTTAAGTAACCGCCATTGCCCTTATGAAAAACCTCGGCCGCAATCGCATCGCTTCTCTCGTCAGCCTCCTGCTGGCCGCCCTCTGGCTGTTCGCAGCCGATGCGCACGCCGCCAGCCCCGGCGCGGCGCAGGTCAAGAAAGTCGTCGGCAGCGTCACCTACACCGACGCCAAGGGCGGCGGGCCGCTGACCGAGGGCCAGATACTCTTCCAAGGCGCCACCATCACCACGGGTGCGGGCTCCTATGCGGACTTGTTCCTCGGCGTGAACGGCGACTCCCTGCGCGTCGAGGCAGACAGCACGCTCGCGCTGAACAAGCTCGAATACACCAGGGCCGCCGAGGTCGTGGTCAACACCGAACTCGAAGTCAAGAAGGGCGCGACCATCGCTAACGTCGTCAACAAACTCTCCAAGGCGTCGAAGTATGAGATCAAGACCCCGGCAGGCGTCGCCGGTATCCGCGGCACGGTGCTGCGCGCGGGCGCGACCCGCATCGTATGCTTGATCGGCAAGGTTGAGTTCCGTCCGATCGCCGGTGGCGGCATGCAGTTGGTCATCGGCGGCACGGCGGTCACCATTGGCGGCGGCGTCGTAAAGGCCGCGACTGTTGAAACGGCTGGCCTGGCCCGCTCTGCGACCTCTCTGACGGCAAACACCGTGGCCAACGCGAACATGGTGGCCAACGTCGTCCAGCAGTTCACCTCCGCGCTCGCTGCTGAGGCCGCCACCGAAGCTGGCAAGGCCGGCGGCAACTCCACGACGACCGCCGCCCAAGCCGCGAAGGCGATCATGGCGGACCTGGTCCAGGCGGTTCAAGAAGCAGCCGCGCAGGCACCTCCGGCAATCCGCGCGCAAGCCCAGGCTGCCGCCGCGAACCTCGTCAGGACAAGCGAAGCCGTGCAGGCCACGGCAGCCGCCAGTGCTGCTGCGTCGGCCACGGTGGCCAACGGTGGCACAACGCAGCAGGCCCTAGCAGCCGCCCAGGGAGCGGCAAACCAATCCACCAGCAACCAGGCTATTGCCAACGCGGCAGCCGCCAAGGTGACTCCGAACACGATCAACAACGCCGTTCAGATCCGGAATCAAGGTGGGGGAACCCCTTCCATTGTCGAGGTTATCACAGAAGGAACGCGGCCGGCTAATACCGGACCCATAGCCGGCACTGGCACTGGCACTGGGACCAAACCGCCCGTGATCCAGCCGCCGGATCCCTTCGTTTCAACAACAGCGGGCGCGACCAGCGCGGCCAGCTCGACCGCAACAACGAGCCAAAATGGTGGGAACACGACTCCTACGACTCCTACGCCGCCGAACCAATAACTTTGGTGAAGTCTTTCAAAACCCAGAGCGACCTTGTGTTGCTCTGGGTTTTTTGTTTAGCTCCGCACACGCGTGACTGTCTCGAAGGCCAAGCTGATCCCATACGCCATAGCCATCGGCGTCATCGCCTTCGTCAGCTTCCTGCAATCCCTCCGGCATTGGTCCTCGCGCGGAGCCAGTCTTGAAAGGCTGGAGGGAATCACCTACGACTGGCGACAGAAAGAAGCCCTCAAGCAGAAGCCACCCTGCGCGACGAATCTCGGATTCATCTCCATCTCGGACGACGACATCCGCAGGCTCGAAGACGGCATGGGCGGGGCCTTGGATTACCAGTTCGGGCTATACTGGCCGCGCCAAGTTTACGGCCGACTCGTCAGCGAACTGAAGGCGGAAGGCGCGCGCCTGGTCGCGTTCGACGTGTTGTTCAGCGGCCTGCGGATGGACCATGCCCCCGTGAAGGTCGGCACGAACGCCGAGCTGGTCGCCTCCGACGAGTTCCTCGCCGACCAGCTGCGGGCGGCGAACAACGTGGTGATCGCCACCAGCAAGGACCTTCTGCCTCACCGCTACTTCCGGGACAGTGTCCGGCGTCTGGGCGACATCTCGACGGACAAGGATGCCGACGGAGTGCTGCGCCGTGCCCATGCGTTTCGGACATTTTACACCCTGCACGGACCCATGGAGCGGCTGGCCGAAAAGCACGACTACGACCTGAACCACACGATCGTCCGGCCTGGGAAGAGCATCACCCTCTCAGACGGGAAGAAGAATCCGAAGCTGATGGAGATCCCGCTCCAGACGAACAACACTTACGACGTGGGAGTCTTCAAGTCACGACTGCCCGGCGAGCGAGGCGAAGACCCGGGGGACAACATCGGCAAGGCATTTCGTGAAGTCACCGCATGGCACATGGGCATCGTGATGGCCGCCGCCCAACTCGGGCTGGATCTCGAACGGGCGAAGACCGATGTCGCCCGCGGACTCATCCTGATCCCCGGCACGAACGGAGTGGACCGCGCCATCCCCGTGGACAAAGACCGATTCTTCTACGTGGACTGGGGCATCAAGCACGACGACCCGCGCCTGACGGTGGAAAACTTCACAGGCATTCTTGCCAAGGAGCGGTTGCGGCGACTCGGCAAACCCAAGGAGGACGACGGCCAGTGGAAAGGGAAAATTCTGATCGTCGGCTCCACCGCCACTGGCAACGACCTTACCGACAAGGGAGCCACCCCCATCCAGAGCGACGCCTTCCTCGTCGGCAAGCACTGGAACGTCGCCAGCTCCGTCATCATGAACCGCTTCATCACGCGCAGCCCGCTCTGGCTCGAGCTGGTGGCGGTCGTCGTCATGGGCGTGCTGGCGATCAGTCTTACCCGGAGACTGCATGCGCCTTGGGGGACGCTGGTGGTTCTGTGCGTCATCCCCGGCTACCTTTTCCTCGCACGATATTTGTTTGTCGAACACCGCTACTGGATTCCCGTGGTGCTCCCCGTGCTGGGCGCGCTGCTGGCGAACCACGGCGCGTTGCTCACCTACAACATCGTCTTCGAGCAGCGGGAGAAGCGCCGCGTCACGGGCGTCTTCGCCAAGCTCGTCTCCCCCAACGTCGTCAGCCAGCTCCTTGGGCAAGACGACATCCGCCTCGAGGGCAAGCGCGAGCACATCACCGTCTTCTTCGCCGACGTGCGTGGCTTCACCAAGCTCACTGACGAAAACCAGACCCGCGCCGAGAAATTCGTCCGCGACCACAGACTCACCGGTGCGGCGGCGGAGGCCCACTTCGACAAGAACGCCAAGGACACGCTCGACACCGTGAACCGCTACCTCGCCGCCATCGCCGACCAGGTCAAGAAGCACAACGGCACGCTGGACAAATACATCGGTGACTGCGTCATGGCCTTCTGGGGCGCGCCCTCGCCGGACAAGCAGCACGCCCTCGCCTGTGTCCGCGCGGCGATTGACGCGCAGATCGCGATGCACGCCATCAACGTCCGGCGCAAGGCGGAGAACCAGCGCCGCGCGACCGAGAGCGCCCGGCGCGTCGCCGCAGGACAGGACCCGCTGGACGCGCTGGCCCTGCTGGACCTCGGCACCGGCATCAACAGCGGCACCGCCATCGTGGGCATGATGGGCTCCGAGGCGCACATCATCAATTACACCGTCTTCGGCCGCGAGGTGAACCTCGCCAGCCGCCTCGAGGGTGTCTCCGGCCACAGCCGCATCATCATCGGCGAGGCGACCTTCCGCGAACTCGAGAAGTTCGACATGGAGCTGGGCGCGCTCTGCGTCGAGCAGGAGCCGGTGACACCAAAGGGCTTCGCCAACGCCGTCCGCATCTGGGAAGTGCCTTGGAAAAAATTTCTCCCGCCAGATGCCGCCGAGCCACCCACTTCCGAAGTCAAACAAACCCCACAAAAGCGGTAGCGGCGCTCTGTGAGCACCGCCCGACTGTATGGATCGCGACGGGAAACGGCGGTCATAGACCGCCGCTACAGCATCACGGCTTGCGCAGCCGGTAGAACTTCACCGCGCTGCCCGGCGTGACATCCGTCTCCAGCTCCGTGCCGTTGAGGGTCAGCGCGTTGGCCTCATCCCGCCAGACGGGCGCGAGCAGGTTCGTCGTGCTTTGCAGGATGTAGCTCGACGACGCCAGCGGCCAACGCATCCGGAACTGCGGCCCGTTGCGCAGGAGGCCCAGTTGCGGCTGGCCGCCGCCGGTGAACTGGTTGAAGCGCGTCACCAGCACGTCCTCCCCGCCCCGGCTCGGCAGCGAGCCGCCACCAATGGAACTGGTGCCGCTGAAATAGCCGGTGATGAAGCTGTTCCCCGCCGCGTCCGCTCCGACGCCCAAGCCGAAGTCGCCGCTCAGATCCGCCCCTCCCGCCTGCTGGGCAAAGGCGAACACGCCGCTCGGGTCCAGCCGCGTCAGGAACGCATCGTAGCTCCCGGAGATGCCACTGAGCGTGTTCGTGCCGAACGTCACCCCGCCGGAGAAATAGCCGGTCACATGCACCGCGCCTGCCGCGTCCACCGCCACCGCGCGCGCGGCGGAGAGGCCGCCGCCGCCCATCTGGCGCACCCACGTCACGGTGCCGCCGGGGGCGAACTTGGCGACGAAGCCATCCGAGGTCGCGCCGGCGAGGCTGGTCACGTTGCTCCCGGAGAAGTTCGCGTTGCCGCCGAGCGCGCCGACGAGATACGCGCTGCCATCCGCCGCCACCGCCACGCCGCTGGCCGTGTC
>SXTU01000312.1 GCA_005791875.1 Verrucomicrobiales bacterium | reverse complement strand
GCCGCGCTCGCAGCGGGCAAGCACGTCGTCTGCGAAAAGCCGCTGGGAATGACGGCGAAGGAAACGGCGAAGGTCGTTGCCGCCGTGAAGCGGAAAGGCGCGCCCGTCTTCGCGGTGAACTACATGTGCCGCTTCTTCCCCGCCCTGCTTCAGATGCGCGCGATGGTCCAGCGCGGCGACCTCGGGCAGATCATCCACGTCCAAGGTCACTTCTTTCAGGACTGGCTGCTGCACGCGACTGACTACAATTGGCGTCTTCTAGCCAGCGAGGGCGGCAAGCTCCGCGCCGTTGGCGACATCGGCACGCACTGGATTGACGCGGTGAGCTTCATCTTGGGCGCGAAGGCCGAGACGGTGTTCGCGCACTTGGAGACGTTTCACAAGACGCGCTATCGGCCCACGAGTGAGGTGCAGACCTTCGCCAAGGTGGCACCAAAATCTGGTAGGGCCGGGCCGCCGCGCGGCTTCGATGCGACGGAAGCGCAGCAGCGCGTCCCTACCGGGATCCCCTACAAGTGCGACACCGAGGACTTTGGCACGGTGCTGCTCAAGTTCGGCAAGGGCGTGCACGGCTTCGTGAACAGCACACACGCGAACGCCTCCATCTCACAGGTCGCCGCCGGCTGGAAATGCAGCCTAGCGCTCGGTATCTACGGCACGAAGGGCAGCGTGCGTTGGGACCTCCAGCAGCCTAACGAAATTCTCGTAGGCCGCCGCGACGAGCCGAACCAGATTCTCCAGCGCGCCACCGCCGGCTTTAACGAGGATGTCGCGGGTTTCACGGATTATCCAGGCGGCCATCCCGAGGGCTTTCCCGACAGCCACAAGATGCACTACCGCGCCGTCTATGAACACATCGCCAGCGGCCGCAAGACGCCTGTGCTCTTCGCCACAGCGGCGGATGGACACCACGAGGTGAGGCTGTGCGAAGCCGTGCTGAAGAGCAGTCGGACGAAGCGCTGGGTGCGGGTGTAGAGACGCGAGCCTTCGCAGGCCTACTTGGCCATCACGATCTCCAGCGTCTCCTCGCGCTTGTGCGGCGCGTCTTCCTCCACTTCCACATCGGGCATGGACGCGGGCGGGACGAGCGGTGTCCCAGAGGTCCGTTCGGCAGCGGGTTCGTCCTGCTTGTGGAACTTCACGCTCACGATCTTGCTCACGCCGTGCTCCTGCATCGTCACGCCGTAGAGGATGTCCGCGATGCCGATGGTGCGCTTGTTGTGCGTGATGATGACGAACTGCGAGTGAACGAGGAAGCGCTGCAAGACCCGGATGAAGCGGTTGATGTTCGACTCGTCGAGCGGCGCGTCCAGCTCGTCGAGCACGCAGAACGGCGCGGGCTTCACCTGGTAGATCGAGAAGAGCAGCGCGACGGCCGTCATGGTCTGCTCGCCGCCGGAGAGGAGGGAGATGCTCTGAAGCTGCTTGCCGGGCGGCTTCGCGACGATCTCGACGCCTGACTCCAGCAGGTCGTTTTCGTCCACGAGCACGAGGTCAGCCTTGCCGCCGCCAAAGATTTCCGTGAAGAGCACGCGGAAGTTGTCGCGGATCTTGGCGAAGGTCTCGGCGAACATGACCTTGGTCTGGTTGTTGATCTTGTTGATGATCTCCAGGAGCTGCGCCTTCGCCGCGACGAGATCGCCGTGCTGCTGCGTGAGGAACGCGTGGCGGGTCTCGGCCTCCTCGTATTCCTCGATGGAGGCGTGGTTGACGGGCCCGAGGTCGTCGAGCTTCTGCTGGAGCGCGGCGACTTGCTCGCCGACTTTGTCCCAGTCCGTGGCCATGCCGCGGGTCGCCATCTCATCGGGGGAAACTGTCTCGACCTTCGGCGCACCCTCGTCGGCGTAGGTGATGGTGATGCACTCGCTGCGGATGTCGTCGAGGTTGACCTGGTATTTCTCGTGGATGCGCTGGCGGAGGTTCTGGACCTGCATCGTTTTCTGCGTCAGCTCGATGTCAATCGAACCGCGCCGGCCCTGAAGTTCGCCGAGTTGCTTGCGACGCTCGCGCAAGCCTTGCTCGCGCAGCTCGATGTCGCCTTCTTGCGCGGTCTTTTGCGTGCCCAACTCGGTGACGCGCTGGCCCACCTGCTCGCGCTCGTGGCGGAGCCGCTCGATCTGGTGGCGGGAGTCGGCGATCTCGCCCTCGGCCTGCGTCTTGCGCTGCGCAAACGCGCCGATCTCGTTCTGGCGCATCTGGATCAACTGCTCCAGCTCGCGGATGCGGGCTTCGAGCGGGGCCTTCTGGCCGGCGAACGAGCGGACGAGTTGCTCTTCCGTGGCGGTGGCAACTTTGGTGTCGTTCAGCGCGCACAAGGCGGAGTCACGTTGCTGCCGGAGCGAGTCAATGCTCGAGCCGAGTTCCGCAACGCGGTCAGTGAGGGACTTCTCGCGGGTCTCCAGCTCGGCCATCTGCGTCGCAAGCCGCTCACGCTTGGCGTTGCCCGCCTGCTCCTGCGATGCGAGCGACTGGATTTCGTAAACGACCGTGTCGATTCGGAGGTGGAGATTTTGGAGCGAGAGCCTGAGCGCCTTGAACTCGCCCTCGCGCGTGGCGATGGCGACCTCCTGCGCGCGCAGGTCGGTCTGGGCCTGCTGGAGGCTGGCTTGCAGGGCGGTCTGCTCGCTTTGGAGCGCGCCCTTCTTGCGGCTGATCTCGTCGCTCTGCGTTTGGGCTGCGTCAATCTCGGCCTTGAGGCCGGTGATCTGATTCTTGCGGCCGAGGATGGAGGAAGGAGCCTTGCCGTTGGCCGCGCCGTTCAAGTAGCCGCCGGTGAAAATGCCCTGGCGATTAAGCAAATCGCCCGTGAGCGTGGCGAAGTTGTAAGCGCCGTTGGTCTGCTGCCACGCGGCGGTGGCCGCAGCCAGGTCCGCGACGATGCGGGTGTTGCCGAGCAGGCCGTTGATGAGGTAGGCGATGGATTCATCCGCCTCGATGACCTTCAAGGCCGGCTCGCCGGGGGCGTCTGCCGTGGCTTCGGCCGGTTTGAAGTCGGGATTCTTCAAGTCGAGGCAGCCGATGTTGGCACGGCCTTTCTTGTTCGCGATCAAGTCCGCGAAGATTTGCTGCGCGGCCTCGGGCTGCTCCGTGAGGACGAGCTGGAGGTGGTGGCCGAGCGCGGTCTCGACGGCGACGACATACTGGTCGGGCACGCGGATGCGGTCGGCAAGCGTGCCGAGCGCGAGCTTGGACTGCTTGAGTGCGGCCTGCGCGCCCGCGCTGAAGCCCTCGTGGCTGCCCTGCAACTGCTCGAGCACGTTGAGGCGCGACTTCACGCCGGCTTGCGTGCGGAGAACCGTGTCCAGCTCGTGGCTGACGGCGTTGATCTCGCCCTGAATGTCGCGAAGCCGCTGCTGGCGCTCCTCGACCGTGCCGCGCTGCGCGACGACGCTGAGTTTCTCCGACTCGACGTTGGCGGCGAACTCTGAGAGCCGCGAGTCGAGACGACCGCGCTCCTCTTCGAGCTGGATTTTCTCCGAGGAAAGCTTCTCGAGTCGCACGACATTGCCCTGTTTCTGCAGGTCGAGCGCGTTGATCTCGTTGCGGACACGGCTGAGTTGCTGGGAGGAGTTGAAGGCCTCCGTCTGCGCACGGCGAAGTTCCTCCTGCCGGGTGATGAGTTCGCGCTCGACCGTCTGGACGGCCTGTTGCTTCGCACTGAGCTCGCCGCGCAAGGCTTCGAGCTTCGACTGCGACTCGGCGAGGCGCTGCGTGACGGCGACGTGTTCCTGCCGCGCGTAGCCGATGCGCTCCTCGGACTCGTTGATGTCACGGAAGGCTTTCGTGTTCTGCGCTTCGAGTTCGCGCAGGCGCTCGTCGTTGAACTGGATGCGATGCTCGTGGTGCTCACTCTGGCCCTTGAGCTCGAGGCCCTGCTGGCGTGACGCGTTGATTTCCGCATCGAGGTCGGAGAGGCGATGGCGGAGTTGCTGAAGCTCGTCCTCGCTCGTCAGGACACTCTGCGAAAGGTCTTCCATCGCCGCGCGAAGCTGCTCGCCCTCGTGCGTGCGCTGGGAAATCTCGCCTTGCAGCGTGTCAAACTGATGCCGCGAGAGCTGCGTGTCGAGGTGCTGCAACTCCATCGCGACCTGCTTGTAGCGACGCGCCTTGCCGGCCTGGCGCTGCAGCGAGCCGATCTGCCGCTTCACCTCGCGGATGAGGTCTTCGACCCGCAGGAGGTTTTGGTCCGTGTGCTCGAGCTTGCGGAGCGACTCCTTCTTCTGCGCCTTGAACTTGGTGATGCCCGCCGCCTCCTCGAAGACCATGCGCCGGTCTTCGGGTTTGCTCTGGATGATTTGCGTGATGTGGCCCTGCGCCATGATGGAGTAGCTCGTCTTCCCCATCCCCGTGCCCATGAAGAACTGCTGAATGTCCCGCAGCCGACACGGCACCTTGTTGATGTAATACTCCGAGCCGCCGTCGCGGAAGATGCGCCGCGTGATGGTGATTTCGTTGAAGGCCATCTCGACGCCCGCTGCCTTGAGCTGCTCCGCGTCCACGTCGCCGATGGTGAGGGAAACCTCCGCCATGCCGAGGGGCCGGCGACCATCCGTGCCGTTAAAAATCACGTCCGCCATCTCGCCGCCGCGCAGCGCCCGGGCCGACTGCTCGCCGAGCACCCAGCGGATGGCGTCGGCGACGTTGGACTTGCCGCAGCCGTGGGGTCCGACGACGGCAGTGATGCCGGGCTGGAAGTTGAGCGAGGTCTTGTCCGCGAAGGACTTGAAACCGAGAACGGTGAGGTTCTTCAGATACATGATGGGCGGAGTGTAAGCCCAATATCCGGTGGGGTGTAAAGCGGAAAGCCACCATATATAGGGGTAAGTTATTCACAGGCGCGAAGACCGCTTCCTCAAGCAAAGGCCGCGAAGGGCGCAATGGGATGCCTGACGAGAAGGTGCCGTCCTGCCTAGCCTTTGCGTCCTTTGCGACCTCCCTGTGAGGCTCGCACCCCCTGGCTGGGCCGAGAGTTTCCGCTGGCATTTCAGCTCTCTTCGACTTCAATGCTGCCATGAAACAACTGTCCCTCGTCGCGCTGTTCACTCTCAGCCTCATGGCCGCCATCCTCCTGCCCCTCGACGCGCGCGCGGCGGAGAACAGCCTGACCGCCGCCGAGAAAACCGCCGGCTGGAAACTCCTCTTCGATGGCAAGACCACCACTGGCTGGCGCGGCTATCAGAAGAAGGAAATGCCGCCCGGCTGGTCGGTCATTGACGGCACGCTCGTCAAGGTCAAGGGCGGCGCTGGCGGCAAGGGCGCTGGCGGTGGTGACGACATCGTGACCACTGAGGAGTTCGAGAGCTTCGAGCTGACCCTTGAGTGGAAAACTGTCCGCAACGGCAACGCGGGCGTGCTCTACCACGTCTCCGAGGAGCCGACGACCTCGTGGCATTTCTCGCCCGAGGTTCAGATTCTCGACAACACCACTCACCCGACTCGCGACAAGCGCCAGCTCGCGGGCGCCTGCTACGACCTCTACGCGCCCACGAAGGACGTGACCAAACCCGTCGGCGAGTGGAACCACTTCCGCATCCTCGTCAACGGCGCGCACGTCGAGCATTGGCTCAATGGCGAGAAGATCGTCACCTACGAACTGTGGAGCGAGGATTGGAACGTGCGCGTCGCGAAGAGCAAGTTCAAGGACAAACCCAAGTTCGGCACCATCAAGCGCGGCCCCATCTGTCTCCAAGACCACTCCGACCGCGCTGAGTTCCGCAACATCAAGATCCGCGTCCTGCCGGGGGCGAAGTGAGTTTGCACCGCACTGCGCGAACCCGCCCGATGACTGTTTCTTGGCGCGCGCGGACAAGCTGACGCAACCGAGCGACGCGGGGATTCGCTGGCGTTCCGTCCCAACGGCAGCATCGCGCACGGCAACCTTTGGCTTGAAACCCCCAGCCCACCGGTTATTAAAACTCCAACGTTATGCCGTCCTTCACTTACGTCGCCCGTGAAGCCGCCTCCGGTCGGGAAATCCGCAACGTCATGGATGCGAACACCGAGCAGGAGGCCATCGCCAATCTGCTCGGACGCAACATGCTCGTTGTCTCCATCCAGGAGGCCAGCGGCAAGAAGGGCAAGGCCACCAGCGGTGCCGTCCCGTTGCAGGACTTGGTCATGTTCACCCGGCAGCTCGCCACGCTCATTGACGCGGGCATCGCCATCGTTGGGGCACTCCAGGCACTCGCCGAGCAGACTGACAACAAGATCATGCGCGATGTCATTCGCGACATCTGCGCGAGGGTCGAGAGCGGCGACAACTTCTCTGCGGCGCTGATGAAGCATCCCAAGACCTTTGAGCGCCTCTACTGCTGCATGGTGGACGCCGGCGAGAAGGGCGGCTTGCTCGCGGAGATTCTCGCCCGCCTCGCGACCTATCTGGAGAACACCCTCCGTCTGCACAAGAAGGTGAAGTCCGCGATGATGTATCCCACCATCGTGACGCTCGTCGCCATCACGATCACCTGCTTCCTCCTGATCAAGGTCGTGCCCACATTTGGTGAGATCTTCTCCGGTTTCGGCTCCAAGCTGCCAGCGCCCACGCAGTTCCTGATAGACCTTTCCGCGTGGATGCAAAAGTGGTGGTGGGCGGTCGGCGGCGCGTCGGGCGCGATCATTTACGGCTGGTTGTCATTCATCAAGACCGGCGTCGGCCTGGAGTTCTGGGATCGCAACCGCATCCGCCTGCCGGTCTTCGGCCACATCGCACACAAGATCTGCCTCGCGCGTTTCGCCCGCACGCTGTCCTCGCTCATCCGCTCCGGCGTGCCGATCCTCGAGGTGCTGAACATCACTGCCAATTGCGTCGGCAACGTCGTCATGGAGAAGGCCATCCGCGCCGCCGCCGCCGACATCGAGAAGGGCGACGGCATCTCGGCCGCGCTGGGCCGGCACCCGGTCTTCCCGGTGATGATCATCCGCATGCTCTCGGCTGGCGAGCAGACGGGCAAGATTGACGCCATGCTCGAGCGCGTGGCGAACTTCCTCGACGACGAGATCGAGACCATCCTCAACGGCCTCACCTCCCTGATCGAGCCGTTGCTCATCGTATTCCTCGGCGTTGTCGTCGGCGGCATCGTGATCGCGATGTTCCTTCCGATCTTCAAGTTGAGCGACATCATCAACCCGCCCGGCAAGTAGGCCCCGGCCGGTTTCCCCTCCTGCTCGCATCCTGATCCTAATCCCGCTCCTTCGGGTGGCAGGGGAGGGGTTTGGTTGCCTTCGCTTTCAACTTTCAACCTCCAACTCCTAACTCTCCCTCCCTTGACTCTCAACTCTCAACTCCCCAACTCTCAACTTGTTCATGATCGCCCGCGTCACCCTTGAGATCGCACTTCGCCGGGAGTTCGATTACGCCATCCCGCCGGAACTGGCCGGGCGGGTGGAGGTCGGCACGCGCGTCAAGGTCCCCTTCGGCCACCGGCAGGTCATGGGCTGCGTCACTGCACTCACCGAGCAGTCCACGCACACGAACCTCCGTCACCTCACCGGCGTCGTCGGCAAACAATCCCTCGTCACCGCCCGCGTGCTCCAGCTCGCGCGGTGGATTGCTGACTACTACTGCTGCGCGCCAGAGCTCGCCTTGAAGAGCGTGCTGCCCGAGGTCGTGCGCCGCGAAAAGGACGGCTGGCGTGAACGCCTCATCGTTCGTCTGCTGCCTGCCACCAGCGAAACGCCCAAGCTCACCAAGCGACAGCAGGAAATTCTCAACCTCCTTGAAGAGCGTCGGGAAATGCCTTTGCAGGAACTCCTCGAACTCGCCGAGACCACCTCCGAGACCGTCCGCCGCCTCGAAGACAAGCACCTCGTCCTCATCACCAACCAAGTCTCCGAGCGCGACCCGTATGCGAAGGATGTCATCAGCCGCACCGAGTCGCTGACGATGAACGCGGAGCAGGCGAAGGCGCTGGCGGTGATTTGCAAGCGAATGGACGAGGGGGGCGGGGCGGGTGAGAAAGTGGGAATGCGAGAAAGTGAGATGGCGTCCGAGCGCACCAGCTCACTTTCCCACTCTCCCACTTTCTCACCTGCAACCTTCCTTCTTCACGGCGTCACCGGATCGGGCAAGACGGAAGTTTACTTGCAGGCCATCGCCCACGCGCTCACACAGGGCAGGGGCGCCATCGTCCTGGTGCCGGAGATCGCGCTCACGCCGCAGACCGTCGAGCGCTTCAAGGCCCGCTTCAGCCACGGGCCGCTCCAGACGCAAGTCGCAGTGCTGCACTCGCACCTGAGCGCGGGCGAGCGGCACGACGAGTGGCACAAGATTCGGCAGGGCCGTGCTCGGATCGTTATCGGCGCACGCTCCGCCATCTTCGCGCCCGTCGAACCACTCGGGCTCATCATCGTGGACGAGGAGCACGAGCATTCCTACAAGCAAGAAGAAGCCCCGCGCTACCACGCGCGCGATGTCGCCGTCGTGCGCGGCCAGATGGATAACGCTGTCGTCGTCCTCGGTTCGGCGACGCCCTCGATGGAGAGCTTCTACAACGTCCAGCGCGGCAAATACGCCCTGCTCGAACTCCCCACGCGCGCCGACGACAAGAAGATGCCCATCGTCCGTGTCGTGGACATGAGGCAGGCGGCGCGCAAGGACAAGGGCACGCCCATCTTTTCGGAGGAACTCAAGGAGGCCATCACCAAGCGCCTGGAGCGCAAGGAGCAGACGATGCTTTTCCTCAACCGGCGTGGCTACTCCAGCTCGCTCCAGTGCCCGCAGTGCGGCTTCGTGGCCGAGTGCCCGAATTGCAGCGTCGCCCTCACCTACCATCGCAAGGCGCAGAAGATTTGCTGCCACATCTGCGGCCACGAAGCCCCCGCGCCCACCGCTTGCCCCGAGCCGAAGTGTCGCAGCGCCGCCATCCGCTACGCCGGCCTCGGCACCGAGCGCGTCGAGGAGACGCTGACGAAACTCTTCCCCCACGCCCGCATCGCGCGGATGGACAGCGACCTGATGAAGCGCAAGGAGGACTACCGCCGCGTGCTCGGCGATTTCAAAGCCGGCAAGACCGATATCCTCGTCGGCACGCAGATGATCGCAAAGGGCCTGCACTTCGAGAACGTCACGCTCGTCGGCGTCATCCACGCGGACCTCAGCCTGCACATCCCGGACTTCCGCGCGGGCGAGCGCACCTTCCAACTCCTCACCCAAGTCTCCGGTCGCGCCGGCCGCGGCGAGGTCGAGGGCGAGGTCTTCGTGCAGAGCTTCACGCCGTTTCACCCGGCGATCCAATACGCCCGACGCCACGACTTCACCGGCTTCTACGAGCAGGAGATCGAGTTCCGCGAAGAGCTCAATTACCCGCCTGCCTCGCGCCTCGCGATGCTCACGTTCAAAGGCCGCAACGAGGAGAAGGTGAAGCTCATGGCGGAGCACGTGACGCGCGAACTGGAGGCTTTGGCCGGTGGGAAAGTGGGAAACCGGGAAAGCGAGACGGCGAGCACGGACACGCTGGAGCTGCTCCCACTTTCTCACTCTCCCACCCTCTCACCTGCTCCCGCTCCGAGCGCACCGCTCCGCGACCTCGTCCTCGCCGGCCCCGCGCCCGCGCCGCTGCTGCGTGCCGAGACCTTCTACCGCTACCAGCTCATGCTGCGCACCAAGCAGATGCCGCGCGTGAGCAAGATGCTGGCGACGCTGCTCGAACAGATCGAGCTGCCCGACGATGTCACGCTGACCGTGGACATTGACCCGGTGAGCCTGATGTAGCAGCCGTCTGCAACCACCGCCGCTCGCACGCCTACTTGCCGACTACCGGCTGCTCCGACTTCGGGCTCAATGTCGTGAAGCTTGGATGCGCGCCAAAGAGAAATGTCGCGCCGGTGCCGCAATACCGGATTCGCAGGTCCAATGAACTTTCCCTTGCGAGCAGCTCCAGCACTTCCCGGCGTGTCATGGCCTCCGCAGTCCGAAAGGACACGACCACGCTCTTCGACTGGGCGTCACGCACTCGCACCGGCACGCGCCAGTCGTGGTGAAGAGAGCGCGCTAGAGTTTCGAGAGGCATCCGCTCGTATCTCATCGGCCCCACCTTTCGGTCAAGGTGTTTGACCGGAAGCCAGATTGAAACGGTCACCACCGCAGCCGCCACGAGGAACACCACGAACCGCCGTTGCCACAGAAGGGAATCACGACGGCGAAAGAACGCGACAAACGCCATGCCGCACGCGGCCGCAAACGCCGGGTAGTTGAAGGGCAGCGGCGTCAGACTGATGATGATCCCAGCGCGATGCCGAGCGCCGCATGTTTGACCGACGGGTTCACGCTGGAAACAGAACGCCGCACCCGCCGTCAGTCAAGCGCTGGTTGCCCGCTTGCGCCGCGTCCGCGTTCGCCTCAACATCATCACATGACACGTCGCCTCATTCATCGCGCCAGCCTGCTGGCCATCGCCCTGTTGCCCATGCTCGCGTTCGCCGCTTCTCCGGGAGTTGTCACCACCGAGTTCATTTACGAGACCGCGCCGTTCCCGCAGTGCCACGCCTCGACCATCGTGGAAAGCAAGGGCAGCCTGATCGCCGCGTGGTTCGGCGGCACCAAGGAGAAGGACCCAGACGTGGGCATCTGGGTCGCGCGGCGTCAGGGCGGGAAGTGGACGCCACCGGTGGAAGTCGCCAACGGTGTGCAGGGCGACGGTAAGCGTCATCCGTGCTGGAACCCGGTGCTCTTCCAGCCCAAGACCGGGCCGTTGCTGCTCTTCTACAAGGTCGGCCCCAGCCCGAGCACTTGGTGGGGAATGCTGCGCACTTCCGCTGACGCGGGCAAAACCTGGAGCAGCGCGACGCGTCTGCCCGACGGCATCCTCGGCCCCATCAAGAACAAGCCGGTGCAGCTCGCCAACGGCGACATCCTGAGCCCCACGAGCAGCGAGCACGACGGCTGGCGCGTCCACTTCGAGCGCTCGCACGACCTCGGCAAGACGTGGGAGAAGACCGCCCCGGTGAACGATGGCAAGGAGTTCGGCGCGATTCAGCCGAGCATCTTGTTCCACGGCGCTGACCGGCTTGGAGCTGTGGGCCGCACGCGTCAGGGCAAGGTCTTCCAAGTCTGGTCCGAGGACGGCGGCAAGTCCTGGGGCAAGCTCGGCGCGACTTCCTTGCCAAATCCCAACTCCGGCACGGACGCCGTGACGCTTAAGGACGGTCGGCACTTGCTGGTCTATAACCACACGGCGAAAGGCCGCAGCCCGTTGAACGTCGCCGTGTCACGCGACGGCAAGGACTGGCAGGCCGCGCTCGTGCTGGAGAGCGAGCCCGGCGAATACAGCTACCCCGCCGTCATCCAGACCGCCGACGGCCTCGTCCACGCGACCTACACTTGGAAGCGGCAGCGCGTGCGGCACGTCGTCCTCGACCCCGCGAAGCTGGAGCTGAAGGCGATGGTTGACGGCGCGTGGCCGAAGTGAGGCAAGGAGATCGCAGCCGAATTGTCGGCAGAAAAATGGGGCAATGGAATCTGCCCCGAAAGAAATTATTCCCCCCCATTCCTCTGCCCCCATTTCCATGCCCCGCTTCTGTTTCCGCATTTGCAACGGAGCGGTGCGCCCCTAGAGTCCACCGCGATGATGAAAGCGGAGTTTGATTCCATCGAGGCCGCGCTGGCCGATCTGCGGCGCGGGCGCATGGTCATTGTCGTGGACGACGCCGACCGCGAGAACGAGGGCGACCTCGTCATGGCCGCCGAGCACGCCACGCCCAAGGCCGTGAACTTCATGGCGCGCTTCGGTCGCGGCCTCATCTGTGTTCCCACGACGGGTGAGCGGCTCAAGCAGCTCGGGGTCGAGCGCATGGTTGTGCAGAACCGCGAGACCTTCAAAACGGATTTCCAAGTCAGCGTGGACGCCGCGCGCGGCATCACCACCGGCATCAGCGCCGCCGACCGCGCGAAGACGATTCAAATCATGGCCGAGCCGACGGCGCTGCCTGAGGATCTCGTGCAACCCGGCCACGTCTTCCCATTGCGCGCCAAACCCGGCGGCGTCCTCCAGCGCGCTGGTCACACCGAGGCGGCCGTGGACCTCGTGCGCCTCGCGGGTGCGCGACCCATCGGTGTCATCTGCGAGATCATGTCCGACGACGGCACGATGGCGCGGCTGCCGCAACTGCGGAAGTTCGCCCGCAAGCACAAGCTCAAGATTTGTTCCATCGCCGACCTCATCAGCCACCGGCGGTCGCGCGAGAAGCTTGTTGAGCGCATCGAGGTCGTGAAGATGCCGACGGATTACGGCGACTTCGCCTTGCATCTCTACCGCTCGCACACGGACGGCCAGCACCACGTCGCGCTTGTGAAGGGCGACATCACCGGCCAGAAGAACGTGCTCGTGCGTGTCCACAGCGAATGCCTCACCGGCGATGTCTTCGGCTCGCGCCGGTGCGATTGCGGTCCGCAGCTCCAGCAGGCGATGAAGCAGGTCAGCGATGCGGGCCACGGTGTGATTCTCTACATGAGACAGGAGGGGCGCGGGATCGGGTTGGGCGCGAAGATCCAGGCCTACAAGCTTCAGGAGAAAGGTCTCGATACGGTTGAGGCGAACCAGAAGCTCGGCTTCGGCATGGACCTCCGCGAATACGGTCTCGGTGCGCAAATTCTCTGCGACCTCGGGCTGAAGACCATTCGCCTGCTCACGAACAACCCGAAGAAGATCGTCGGCCTCGAAGGCTACGGTTTGAAGATCGCCGAGCAGTTGCCCATCCGCGTGAAGCCCAACCCGCACAACGAGCGCTACCTGAAAACGAAGCGCGACAAGCTCGGCCACCTGCTGTGAGCGCGGATCTCCCCACCGCGAAAACCCTGCCGCCGCTCACGCCTGGCACGCTCTACCTCGTCGCCACGCCCATCGGCAACTTGGAGGATATTTCGCTGCGAGCGCTCCGCGTGCTGCGCGAGTGCGACGTGGTGGCGGCGGAGGACACGCGGCGCACGGGGCAATTGCTGAAGCACTTCGAGATCTCCAAGCCGATGTTGAGCTACTTCCAGTTCAACGAGGCGAAGCGTTCCGAGGAAATCTTGGAACGTCTCAAGCACGGCGAGAAAGTCGCGCTCGTCACGGACGCCGGCACGCCCGGTATCAGTGACCCCGGGGAGCGCGTTGTGCGCGCGGCGGTGGCGGCGGGCCTGCGCGTCGAGTCCGTGCCCGGCCCGTGCGCGCTCGTCGCGGCGCTGACAGCGAGCGGTCTGCCGACGGGCGAGTTTCACTTCATCGGCTTCCTGCCGCACAAGTCCGGCCAGCGGCGCAAGCAGCTCGAAGCCTTGAAAGAATTTGCCGGCACCCTCGCGCTCTACGAGTCGCCCTATCGCATCGAGAAACTGCTCGGCGAGCTCTACGAAGTCTTCCCCGACCGCACCATCGTTCTCGCCCGCGAATTGACGAAGAAGTTCGAAGAGTTCCTGCGCGGCACACCCGGCGAGTTGATCGCCCTCGTGGCGAAGCGCTCGCTGAAGGGGGAGTTCGTGGTGCTGGTCAGCGGCGAGGAAGATGTGCCCACGGATAACGCGGATAACGCGGATGAAACTCGCTGACACCCGCGTTTGTTTTCGATCCGTGTAATCCGCGGGCAGACGCCTTCCTCCGAATAGCCCTCCACGTCGCCGCGTCGCCCACTAGCCAGCGCCGCGATTGGCTTTTCTCCGCTGTCCGATACGCTGGCCCAGTCACATGACCAAAATGCTTTCAGTCGTTCGCTTCGCTCTGCTCGCCAGCCTGCTCGCCCTCCGCTCACACGCTGCTGACTCGCCGGCTGGTCACGACTTTTTCGAGAACAAGATCCGCCCGCTGCTCATCGAGCATTGCCTCAAGTGCCACGACGGCGCGGCGAGTGAAAAGCCCAAGGGTGGCCTCGCTCTCAACACGCGCGACGGCTGGGCCAAGGGCGGCGAGCACGGCCCCGCAATCGTCCCCGGCCAGCCGGACAAGTCGCTCCTCATCCGCGCCCTTCGCTACACGGACAAAGACCTCCAGATGCCGCCGAAGGGGAAAAAGCTCACGGCGCAGCAAATCGCGCTCTTTGAGGAGTGGGTTCGCCTCGGCGCGCCCGACCCGCGCACCGGCAAGGCCTCCGGCCCGCCGCTGTCCGACCCGAACGTGGTGAAGAATCATTGGGCGTTCCAGCCGGTGAAGGAGCCGAAGATTCCCGAAGTTCAAGGTTCCAAGTTCAAAGTTCAAAGTCCGATTGATGCCTTCGTCGCTGCCAAGCTCGCGGAGAAGAAGTGGCTCCCTTCTGCGCCTGCGGACAAGCGCACGCTCATCCGCCGCGCCTACTTCGACCTCCACGGCCTGCCGCCCTCGATGGCTGAGGTTGAGGCGTTTGTCGCGGACAAGTCACCCGATGCCTTCGCGAAGCTGGTGGACAAGCTGCTCGCCTCACCGCGCTACGGTGAGCGTTGGGGCCGGCACTGGCTGGACGTGGCGCGTTACGCGGACACGAAGGGTTATCTCGCCGGCGACGAACAGCGGCGCTTCGCCTTCAGCTACACCTACCGCGATTACGTCATCCGCAGCTTGAACGAAGACACGCCTTACGACCGCTTTCTCACCGAACAGATCGCCGCCGACCAACTGCAACTCGGCGAGGACAAGCGCGCGCTCGCCGGGCTTGGCTTCCTCACGCTGGGCCGCCGGTTTCTGAACAACGTGAACGACATCATTGACGACCGCATTGACGTGGTGACGCGCGGAACGATGGGCCTGACCGTCCAGTGCGCCCGCTGCCACGACCACAAATACGACCCGGTCTCGACGGCAGAGTATTACAGCCTCCACGGAGTCTTCGCCTCCAGCCAGGAGCCGGCGGAGCAGCCGCTGCTGGGCATTAAGCCCGACGCGACCCAGCACGCCGCTTACCTCGCGGAGAAGAAGAAGCGCGAGGAGGAGATGGAGAAATATCGCGCCGAGCAGCTCGACAAGCAGCTCGCCGCGCTCCGCAAACGCACCGCCGACTATTTGCTTGCCGCCGACGAGGTGGACCCGAAGGTCGCCCGCGCCTCGTCCGGTGCCAGCCGACAGAACCGCGACAAGTATTTTCAGGAGCGGAAACTCGTCCCCGCCGTCGTGCAGCGCTGGCAGGATTATCTCGCGAAGGACGCCAAGTCCAATTCGCCCGCCTCCGTCTGGTCCCTCTGGCACGCCTACGCGGAGTTGCCCGACGCCACCTTCGTCGAGGAGGCTGCGAAGCTGGACACTCGTCAATCGCCGCTCGCCATTCGCAATTCCTTCGCCACGCCGGCCAAGTCCATGAAGGAAGTTGCCGATCGCTACGGCAAGCTGCTCACCGACGCCGACTCCGCCACGCCACACGCGGACAAGGACAAGGAAGCCTTCCGCCTCGCGCTGCGCGCTGACGACGCACCGCCGAACCTGCCCGCACCAGAGAACGACACTCTGCTCGAAGACGCGCGCCCGCGCCTGCGCCAGCTCAAAGCCAAGGTCGACGAAGTGGACGCCACGCATCCCGGTGCTCCGCCGCGCGCGATGGCGCTCGTGGACCGCGATTCGCCCACGCGCCCCTACGTCTTTGTGCGCGGCAACCCCGGCAATCGTGGTCCCGAGGTCGAGCGCGGCTTCCCTCAGGTCGCGTCGCTTGCAAAGACCGAGCCATTCCCGGCGAAGTCCAGCGGCCGGCTCGAACTCGCCCGCGCCATCACGAGCAAGGACAACCCACTCACCCCGCGCGTGCTTGTGAACCGCGTCTGGGGCTGGCATTTCGGCCAGGGGTTGGTCCGCACGCCCAGCGACTTCGGCTTGCGCGCGGACCCGCCGACGCATCCCGAGTTGCTCGACTGGCTGGCGACGCGCTTCGTCGCCGATGGCTCGAGCATCAAGAAGCTGCACAAGGTCATCATGCTCTCCGCGACCTACCAGCAGGCCAGCGACGACCGCGCTGAGTGCGTGAAGGCCGACCCGTCGAACCTGCTGCTCTGGAAGTTCAACCGCCAGCGTCTCGACTTCGAGCAGCTCCGCGACTCGCTCCTCCTCGCGGCCGGCAAGCTCGACCTCACGCCCGGCGGCCTGCCCGTGGATCTGACCGCGCAGCCCTTCGCCACGCGCCGCACGGCCTACGGCTTCATTGACCGGCAGAATCTCCCGCCGATGTTCCGCACCTTCGACTTCGCCAGTCCCGACGTGAGCGCATCGCAGCGCTTCCACACCACCGTGCCGCAGCAGGCGCTCTTCCTGATGAACTCGCCGTTCGTGCTGCAACAGGCGCAGGCGCTCGTGGCCCGAGAGGAGTTCAAGGAATTTGCCAGCGTCGAGGGACGCGTCGCGTTTCTCTACGCAGCGATTTACCAGCGCCGCCCCGCCGCTGACGATCTGGCGATGGCGAAAACCTTCCTGGCCGCGCCGACGGAAGCCACCGCCGCGTCCGCGCCGAACGCGGGCTGGCACTACGGCTACGGCGAGTTCGATGAAGCGACGAAGGGCGTGAAGAGCTTCACCCCGTTCGCGTTCTTCACCGGCGGGCAATGGCAGGTCTGGAAGGATTTTCCGGACAAGGAATTTGGCCACCTGCTTCTCCGTGCCGAGGGCGGGCATCCTGGGCAGACCCAAGCGCGCGCCGTCATCCGCCGCTGGGTCGCGCCGCGCGACGGCACGGTGACAGTGTCAGGCGCGCTGTCGCATGCGAACGCGCAGGGCGACGGCGTCCGCGCCCGGCTCGTGCGCAGCCGCGCTGGCGTGCTGGCGGAGGCCGTGGCGCAGAACAGCACGGCCGAGTTGCGCGCCGAGAGAATCGCGGTGATGGCCGGCGACACGCTGGATTTCATCACCGACTGCCGCGCGAATTCGAACAGCGACAGCTTCAATTGGGCGCCCAAGTTGAAGTTCGTCGGCAGCTCCGGACGCAACTCCAGGCTCCAGCCCGGCTTTCAAACTGAGTGGGATGCCAAAGCCGATTTCGGCAAGCCAAAGGACGCCGCCGCAACCACGCTGACCCCTTGGGAGAAGCTCGCCCAGACCCTGCTCATCTCCAACGAACTCGCGTTCGTGGATTGAGCTGCGGCGCAGCCCGCCGCGTGAGGCCGTTCACAGCCCCAGTTGTTCGAAGCGCGTCTTCACTTCCTTGAAGTGGAAGTCGAGGGAGCACAGCGCTTCGAGTTCACCGGGCTTGAAGTGTTTGGCCACGGACGGGTTGGCCTTCAATTGCTCGACGAAGTTTGCGTCGTCGCGGCCGGCGTGCTTCACCTCCCAGGTTTTCATCGCGGCGTCCTGGCAGAGTTTGTAGGCGGCTTCGCGGGTGAGGCCTTTCTTGATGAGCGCGAGCAGGACGGTCTGGCTGTTCCACATGCCGAGCGAGAGGCCGAGGTTCTTCTTCATGTTCGCGGGATAGACGACGAGGCCGTCCATCAGCCGCGTGAGTAGGCCGAACATATAGTCGAGCAGCGTGCAACTGTCGGGAAAGATGATGCGCTCAACGCTGCTATGGCTGATGTCGCGCTCGTGCCAGAGGGCGACGTCCTCCAGTGCGGCGACGGCGTTGCCGCGGAGGACGCGTGCAAGGCCGGTGAGGCGCTCCCACGTGATGGGGTTGCGCTTGTGCGGCATGGCGCTGCTGCCTTTCTGGCCGACGGTGAAGGCTTCCTCGGCTTCGAGGACCTCGGTGCGTTGCAAGTGGCGGAACTCCACCGCCCATCGCTCGATGCTCGCACCAACGAGGGCCATGGTGATCTGGAACTCGGCGTGGATGTCGCGCTGCACCACTTGCGTCGCGATAGGCGCGGGGCGGAGGCCGATCTGTTTGCAGACGTAAGCTTCGACGCGCGGCGAGAGATGCGCGCTGGTGCCGACCGCACCAGAGATTTTGCCGACGGCGACAACTTCGCGAACGCGCTCCAAGCGCTCCAACGCGCGGCCGAACTCGTCATACATCAGCGCGAGCTTGAGGCCGAAGGTCGTCGGCTCCGCGTGAATGCCGTGGCTGCGCCCGATGCACGGTGTGAACTGATGCTTTTTCGCGCGCTTGGCGATGCTGGCGCGCACCTTCTTCACGTCAGCGATGAGGATGTCCGCGCTCTGAACCATCTGCACGCCGTAGCAAGTGTCGCCCACGTCACTGCTGGTAAGGCCGAAGTGGAACCACCGGCTCGCCGTGTCGTTGATCTTCTCGGCGACGGCGGTGGTGAAGCCGATCACGTCGTGGTTGAGGGTTTTCTCCAGCTCCTTCTGCCGCGCGACGAGGCCGGGCAGATCGGCAAACCACGCGTCGCAGCCAGCTTTGAGCTTGGCGAAGTCGCGCTTGGGAACGATGCGTTCCTTGACGAGCGCCTCGCTGGCGAGGAGCTCGATTTGGAGCCAGAGCTTGAGTTTGTTTTCGTCGGTCCAGATGGCCCGCATCTCGGGGCGGGAGTAGCGCGTTATCATTCGGGCTAGGAGAAAGGAAAACGGCGAAAGGCAAAAGGGGAATCCGCGCCGCACTGAAATGAAGATTCCGCCGCAGTTGCCTGCGGCGGAATTTGGCAAGACCGGGAAACGGCTCAGCTCAAGGCTGGTCGTATCCGCCTAACTTGCGCAGCCAGATGTTGCGGAAGCGCATCGGGTTACTGTGGTCCTGCAGTTGGATGAAGACCTCGGGCGCGTGCGGCTTGTTATAGTTGCCGTTGTTCTGGTGCGGGGTGTTGCCCTGGTATTCCTTGCGATGGTGGACCACGACGCCGTTGTGGATGACGGTCACGGCCGCCTTCTTCGCGATCTTGCCGTCGGCGTCCCAGCGCGGCGACTCGAAGACGATGTCGTAGCTCTGCCACTCACCGGGTTTCTTGCTGGCGTTGGCGAGCGGCGGGGACTGGCCGTAGAGCGCGGCGCACTGGCCGTCGGGGTAGGTCGGGTTCTCGAACGAGTCGAGCACTTGGACCTCGTAGATGCCATTGAAGAGCACGCCGCTGTTGCCGCGGCCCTGGCTGTTGCCGTCCACCTTCGCGGGCGTGGCGAACTCCAGGTGCAACTGGAAGTCGGCGAACCCGTCCTTGGTGCGAATGCTGCCACTCTTGGGCGCGACTTCCATGTAGCCGGCCTCGATCTTCCAGCCAGCCTCGCCCTTCGGCCCGGACCACTTGGAGAGGTTCTTGCCGTCGAAGAGGACCGTGGCATCCGAGGGCGGCGGCGCGAGGTGGCTGAACGTCGCTGCCGGCGTAACGACGCGCGGCGGCGGGCGTGTGCCGTCGTGGACGTGCCACTTGGTGCCGGGGATGAGCGGCGAGGTGGCCTCGTAGCCGAGGCTCTTCTTGGCGGCGTCAGCAGCGGTCAGCGCGACGGCAGCTCCGACGATGACGGCGGGGACAATGAACTTGGGGGAGAGGAATTGCTTGAGCATGGCGCGCATCATTTCGGTGGGGTGAAAAAAGGCAAGCTAGTTTCCGGCGGACTTCGCAGTCGCAGGCTTCAAAATGGGCCCCCTGTGGAAATCCAGTCGCGGACTGAAGCCTGCGGCTACGGCGTCACCGCGAGCCGCTCCTCCGCCTGCGCGTGCCCCATGAGCACGCCCTGCTCCTTGTAAGTCTTGAGCATAAAATGAGTGGAAGTAGAGATGACGCCCTGCACGGTGGCGAGCTTCTCGGCCACAAACGTGGCAAGTGCGCGCAGGTTGTTCCCCTCCAGCACCACGAGCAAATCGTAGCCGCCGCTCATCAGGTAACAGGTCTTCACCTCGTCATACTTCGCGATGCGCTCAGCCAGTCGGTCGAAACCGCCACCGCGCTCAGGCGTGATCTTCACCTCGATGACCGCCCGCACGACATCCCCGCCGACCTTCTCCTCGTTCAGCACGGTGCGGTAGCCGAGGATGGTGCCGTCGGCTTCGAGAGATTTGATTTTCGCGGCAACCTCCGCCTCGGTGAGATTGAGCATCGCGGCGAGTTGCGCGGGCTTGAGCGAGGCGTCATCACGCAGCAGTTTCAGCAAAGTGTCCATACGCAAGGTGTAGCCGGAAGCAGCGCGGCTGCGAAGACTTTTCCGGTCCGTAACGAGCCACGTATGAACACCAATGGGGCAGTTGGACTGGTGACACATTGCTGAGCCCCGCGGGCTGCGCGCATTCGGAATGCTCCACCATTCATGTTAATTGGTGTCCATTCGTGGTTTAGTTCCGCCACGTATGATACGAAGCCCTCGCGCTCCCTTGCTCGTCTTCCATAACGGCACTGCCGTGCTACCGGACAAGCTGCTGGCCGACGCCGTCGTGGTGTGCAAAAACGGGCGCATTACGAGTGTCGGCCACGCGCGGAAGCTGCCGCCCGGCGCGACGCTTGTGGATGCAAAGGGCGGCTACATAGCGCCCGGTTTCGTGGACATCCACGTCCACGGCGGCGACGGTGCGGACTTCATGGATGGCACTGCGGAGGCTGTCCGCACGGCCTGCCGCGCACACGCGCGGCATGGCACGACGACCATTTTTCCAACCACCACGACCGGCTCGCCCGCGCAACTTTTCGCGATGCTCAAAGCGTGTGCTGAAGTGCAGCGGAGCGGAGCGGTCGCCGACGGCGCAAGCGTCGCCGGTGTTCACTTCTATGGCCCCTATTTCGCGCCGGACAAAGTCGGCTGTCACTCGCAGGCGGGGCGGCGTGATCCGGAGGCGCGCGAGTATCGCAGGCACTTTGACACCGGGATCATCCGCATCGCGACATGCGCTGCGGAGTTGCCGGGAGCAGAGGCGTTTTATCGCGAGGCGACGAGGCGCGGCTGTCTTGTCACCTGCGGCCACTCAAACGCGAGGTGGGCGGAAATGGCCCGCGCCTTGCGCGCCGGGATGCGGCACGTGGACCATTTTTGGTGCGCGATGAGTTCAGTCGCGTCACTGCGCCTGCGCTATGGCACGCCGATGCAGGCGAGCATGGAGCAGTTTGTCCTCGCGCATGAGGCGATGAGCACGGAGGTCATCGCGGACGGCTGCCATCTGTCGGCGGAACTTCTCGAGTTCGCCTATCGCCAACTCGGTCCGCGCCGCCTGTGCCTAGTCACGGACGCGAACCGCGCGCTGGACATGCCACCCGGCCGTTACCGCTTCGGCTGCGGGACGGACGGCGAGTGGATTGAGAGCGACGGGCGCGTGGGCTTCGTGCCCGGCGGCGGCGCGCTAGCCAGCTCCGTCGTGGGCCTCGACACGATGATTCGGAACATGAAGGCGATGACCTCGGCGTCACTGCCGGAAGTCATCCGCATGGCGAGCCTCACACCAGCGGAACGCGCGGGCGTGGCGGCTGAAGTGGGCAGCCTCGCGCGCGGGAAACGCGCGGATGTGTTGGTGTTGAGCCGCAAGCTGCTGGTGAAACAGGTCTTCCTCCGCGGGGAAAATATAGCGGCGTAAAGTGGACACTCCTGTCCCGGATGCCGCAGAAAGAATTGCTGCACAGCGGACAAGAGTGTCCGCCTTACGTCAGCTCAAAATCTCCCGGATGACGTGGCCGTGGTCTATCTCCAGCCGCTTGCGCCCCGGCAGTTCGAGGCGGCGTAGGTCCATGCCAAGGAGGTGACTGACGGTCGCGTGAAGGTCGGTGACGTAGTGGCCTTCGCCTTGCGCGTGGTAGCCCAGTTCGTCCGTCTCGCCGTGGACCACGCCGCGCTGGATGCCCGCACCGGCCATCCAAATCGTGAAGCCGTGCGGGTGATGGTCGCGCCCGTCCTTGCCGCCGCCGCGCAGCTCCAGACCCGGCGTGCGCCCAAACTCCGTGCAGAAGACGACGACCGTGTCCTCCAGCATCCCGTGCTGCTTCAAGTCCTGAAGCAAGCCCGCCACCGGCTTGTCCACGCTCGCGCAGAGCTTGGTATGATTCTCCTTTAACTTCTGGTGCGAGTCCCAAGTGCTGTAGCCGCCCGGATAGACCTGCACGAAACGCACGCCGCGCTCGACGAGCCGCCGCGCTGCGAGCAGTCGCTGGCCGGCCTGCTTCGTCGCGTCGGTGTCGAGGCCGTAGAGCTTCTTCGTGGCCTCGTTCTCCGGCGCGAAGTCCAGCACCTCGGGCACGGCCATCTGCATGCGGAAGGCCAGCTCGTAAGCCTTGATGCGCGCGCGCAAGGCGTCGTCCTGCGGATACTCCACGGCGGCGAGGCGGTTCAGCTTGCCGATGAGTTCATACTCCGCACGCTGCTCGTCGGCGGACTGCCGCGGGTCGCGCTGGCCAAAGGGCAGCGGGTTCTTCGGGTCTAGCGCGAGCGGAACGCCGCCGTGCTCGGGGCCGAGGTAAAGCGAGTTGACGCTCCAGTGCGTCGTCGAGTTCGTCGGCCCGCCGAGCACGACGAACTTGGGCAAGTTCTCATTGAGCGTGCCGAGGCCGTAGTGAATCCACGCGCCGAGGCTGGGCTGCTGCTCGTCGAGCCGGTGGCGGCCCGTGTGGATTTGGTTTTCGGCGAAATGGTCGTTGTCCGTCGTCCACATGTTGCGCACGAACGCGAGGTCGTCCGCGCACGACGCGAGGTGCGGCCACCAGTCGGTCATCTCCACGCCGCACTGGCCGCGCGGCGCGAAGCCCACCTGCATCGGGTAGATGCTCGGATACACGTCGCGCACGTTGACCTCCTGCGCGGGCACGGAGCGGAAGCGCTTGTGGTGCTTGTCGGACGTGAGTGGGTTCGCCAGCGTCGTCTTGTCGAAGGTCAGCCCGGCGTATTTGGTCAGCGCCGGCTTCGGGTCAAACGTCTCGACGTGGCTGTAGCCGCCGCTGAGGAAAATCCAAATGACCGACTTGGCCTTGGGGGTGAAGTGCGGCCTGCCGTCGGTCGTGGAAAACTTCGGCTGGGCCGGTGCCGCCGCCTTCGCCACGCCGTCGTTGAACAACGTCGCGCCCAGCGCCAGCCCGGTGAAGCCCAGGCCGAGGTCGGAGAGGAACATCCGGCGGGGCAACTGGCCGCAGGGGAAAGCTGGATTGGCCGACGACGGATTCATGGCTGGGTCATCGGACGGTAAGGAAATCGTTCTGGTTCAGCAATGCTCGGACGAGGCTTTCACGGGCGCGGGCTTCGCCGTCCTTCGGAACTGCTGTGCTCTGCTGCTTCAAGAACGCATCGCACTCGGCGAGTTCCGCGCGACTGGGCGGGCGGGTGAGGATTTGCTCGAAGGCGGCGGTGATGAAGGCGGCGTTGTCCGAGGCCGGTGCTCCGAGGCGCTTGGCGATGGCGGGCGTGTGGTCGTGGACGAGCTTGCTGTTGGTGAGCGCGAGGGCTTGCTGTGGGATTACACTGCGGGTGCGGCGGTAGCAGTCGTTCGGGTCGGGCGCGTCGAAGAGCGCGCTGAACTCGCTGCGGCCGTCGGACTCGGGGTTAAAGCTGTAGTAGAGGCTGCGACGCGTGGTGATGAGCGCATCCTTGTTCTCCAGCTCCTGCCCGCCCGTGCGCAGGTCCAGCGCGCTCGCGAGGTGCAGCAGGCTGTCGCGCACGACCTCCGCTTCCATGCGGCCTGGGTTCATGCGCCAGAGGAGGCGGTTCTCGGGGTCGGTGGTGAGGTTCCGCTGCAAGTGTTCAGTATTCAGTGTCCAGTTTTCAGTCGAGCGGCGGGTGTCCGCAGCCTTCCGGACTGAAGACTGATTACTGAACACTGAATACTGACTACTGCTCCGATAGGCGCTGCTCGTCACAAGCAGCCGGTGCAGATGCTTCATGCTCCACCCGCTCTCCATGAACTCGGCGGCGAGCCAGTCGAGCAACTCGGGGTGCGTGGGCGGCTTGCCGCTGCGACCGAAGTCGAAGACGGACGCCACGAGCGGCTCGTGGAAGTGGCGCGCCCAGATGTGGTTCACGGCCACGCGCGCGGTGAGCGGGTTTTCGCGTGATCCAATCCACTCGGCGAGCGCCTTGCGCCGGCCCGTGCTCTCACGCGGATAGACGGGGCTGAAGGCGGTGTAGTCCGCGCTGTCCTTGGTGAGCGCGGCCTCGGCGTCGGTGACGGCTTTCTTCGCGGCGATCAGCGCGGTTTCGGCTTTGGTGAGAGCGGTCTTGGTGTCGGCTTTCACCTTGTCATCCTTGGCGGCGGCAGAGTTTTGCTTCGCGCTCTCCATGTCGGCTTCGGCTTTCGCTAGGGTTTCTTTCGCAGCCAAGAGCTTGAACTGGCGCTCGGCTTTGCTCGCGGCGCGGGCGAGGCCGTTGGTGTCACCGGCCCCACCGAAGCGCGCTTCGTCCGCCGCCAGACGGGCCAGGACGGACGCGCGCTCGGCTTCGACGGTGGCGAGGCGGGCTTCGACCAGCGGGGTTTTGCTGGTCGCCAGCGTTTGCTTCGCAGCGGTGGTGGCTTCGTCCACGCGTTTCATTTCGGCCTCGCGGATGAAGGACTTGCTGCCGGGATACGACACGGCTACGGGCAGCGCGACGGACGTGACTTGCAGGGACTTGCCACCGAGGAACTCCGGCATCGTGGGTAAGACAGGCGGGCGGTTGGTGTCGCGGTTTCGCTCATCGCCGCCGGTGTAGAACCACGTCTTGGCGGCGGCGTCCTTGTCGAAGACGCGCACAGAGCCGAGGCGCTGGACCTTGCGGTTCTTGCTGTAGTCGTAGTCTTGGAACGGGCCGGGGTCGGCCTCGCCGGGCCAGCGGTCTTGGCGCACGTAGAGCGGCTCGAAGAACGCGCGGAAGCTGAAGTAGTCGGCCTGCGTGATGGGGTCGTATTTGTGGTCATGGCAGTGCGCGCAGTTGAACGTGAGGCCGAGGAACGCCTTGCCCGTGTGCTCGACGTTGGCGCGCATCCACTCGTTGGGGTTGAGCGCATACCAGTTGCGGACGAGGTAGCCGGTGGCGACGGCGGTCTCGTCGTCGAGTGGCGCGATTTCGTCGGCGGCGAGCATCGCCTTCACCATGCGGTCGTAGCCGTGGTCGGCGTTGAGCGACTTCACGATCCAGTCACGCCAGCGCCAGATTTGCGGCGCGGAGTTCCACACGTCCGGCACCATGCGGCGACCAAACCAGTCGCTGTAACGCCACACGTCCATCCAGTGCCGCGCCCAACGCTCGCCGTGCTGCGGTGAGTTCAGCAGCCGGTCCACGACGCGCTCGTAGGCGTCGGGCGCAGTGTCTGCGAGGAAAGCGTGGAGTTCCTCGCGCGTGGGCGGCAGGCCGAGGAGGTCGAGATAGACACGGCGAAGGAGAACGGGATTCTCGGCGGGCGGGAGCGGGGTGAGCTTCGCGGCGGCGAGGCGGGCATTGATGAAGTGGTCAATAGGATTGCCGATTGCCGATTGCCGATTGCCGATTTTGGGAAGCGGCGGACGCGTGACTGGCTTGAACGCCCAGTGCTCACTCGGACTCGGCTCGGGTTTCTCGTCCTTCGGCGCGGGCGCACCGGCGGCGATCCAGCGGCGGAGCAGTTCGATTTGCTCGGGCTTGAGCGCGTCGCCTTCCGGTGGCATCCGCTCGGCGGGGTCGGTGGCGGAGACTTTGGTGAGGAGTAAACTCTTCTCCGGCTTGCGCGCGACGAGGGCGGGGCCGTGCTTGCCGCCGCGCTTGATGAAGTCCGCTGTGTCGAGTCGCAGGCCGTTGTTTTGCTTGAGCGCGCCGTGGCAGGCGTAGCAGCGCTCGCGAAGAAGCGGTTTGATTTCCTTCGCGTAATCTACCGCCGGTGCCGCCCCGCGAACTGACACCGCGCCCAAAAGGGCAAGGCCCAGCGCGATGGCGGCAGTGCGGTTCATGCGGAGTAGTCGAGGTAGACTGTTTTGACGCGGGAATAAAAGTCAACGGCACCCGCGCCCTGCTCTTTGAACGAATCAGTGCTGCTCTTCTTCACGCCGCCGAACGGGGCTTGGAGCGCGAGGCCGGTGGAGATTTGGTTCACCTTCACCACGCCGGCTTGGATGCGCTCAGTGTAGAGCATCGCCTTCTTCAGGTCGCGTGTGACGAGGCTCGCGCTGAGGCCCACGTCCACGCTGTTCGCCACGGTGATAGCTTCGTCGAAGCTGTCCACGGGGATGATGCCGACGACAGGGCCGAAGACTTCCTCGCACGCGATGCGCGCGGTGGGCGCGACGTTGCCGAGCACGGTGGGCTGCATGAAGTAACCGTGCGCGAGGTCGCCGTCGGTGAGGCGCGCGCCGCCGCAGAGGAGCGTCGCGCCTTCCTGCTGGGCGATTTGCACGTAGTTCAAGTTGCCTTCAAGCTGCGCCTTGCTCACGGCGGGACCCATCGTGACGCCGGCCTTCAAGCCGTTGCCCACGACGATGGCCTTGGCTTTCTCGATCAGCTTTGCGGCGAAGGCTTCCGCTACACTGCGCTCGACGATGACGCGGCTGGTCGCGGTGCAAGCTTGGCCCGTGAGGCCGAAGCCCGCGATGGCCACGAGGCGCGCGGCGAGGTCGAGGTCAGCGTCGGCGAGGATGATGGTAGGGTTCTTGCCCCCCATTTCCATCTGTGCGCGGGCCATGCGCGGCGCGAGCTGCTGGTAGATTTGCGAGCCGACACCGAGCGAGCCGGTGAAGGAGAGCGCGACGACGGCGGGGTTGGTCGCGAGTTCGCCGCCGACTTCGCAGCCGCTGCCGATGACGACGTTGAGCACGCCTTTGGGGAGGCCGGCTTCGGCGAGGATTTTGGCCAACTCGCAAGTCATCGCGGGGGCTTGCGAGGCGGGCTTGATGATGACGGCGTTGCCGCTGACAAGGGCGGGGGCCATTTTCCACGCGGGGATGGCGATGGGGAAATTCCACGGCGTGATGAGCGCGACGACGCCGAGCGGCTCGCGCCGGGTGTAGAGCAACTGGCTCGGCAAATCGTGCGGGATGGTCTGGCCGCCGAGCACGTAGCTGAGGCCGCCGAAGAAGCGAAAGATATCGGCGGTGCGCTGCACTTCGCCGGTGGCCTCGGCAAGGGTCTTGCCTTCCTCGCGCGTGAGGAGTTCGGCCAATTCAGGCTTGCACGCCTCAATGAGCTGCGACGCCTTGCTCAAGATACGTCCGCGCGCGACGGAGGTCTGCGCGGCCCAGCCGGAGAAGGCAGCTTGCGCGGCGGCGATGGCGGTCAGGGCATCCGCGCGCCCGCCTTGCGGATACTGCGCGACAGCTTCGCGCGTGTCGGCGGGATTGAGGTTGGTGAAGGTCTGGCCGGAAGCGGCGGCGATCCACTCGCCTCCGATGAAGTTTTGGTAACTGCGCATGGGCGCGACTTAACACGCCTTTGCGGTCGAAGGGAAGTTTCGGGTTGCACCGGAAGGCTCGCCCCGGCAGCGGAAGCGGCGACTGGAAGTCGCCGGCACGGTCACCGGCGGTCGTAGAGCATGCCCGGCACGCCGCTCTCCCAGCCTTTCGGGGAGTTCCACGGACGGGAGGACTGGTTGTCCGGCTCGGTCGTGCCGCAGCCGGAGACCAGCAGCGCGCCACCGAGGGCGAAGGCGGCAAGGAGGCGGCGACCGAGTTTGAGCAGGCGCGGATTCATGTCACTTCTAAGGAGGCAGGACGGTGGACGAAGGAGTGAGCACGGCGTCGCCCTCACGAATCTCGCTCTTCTTGAAACCGGACATCACGTTGGCGATGGCGTAGTCGGTGTCCACCTTCGCGACTTTGACGCGGGCGATGAGCTTGCCTTCGCGGCTGATGCTCAATTCGCCATTCTGGAGCAAGCCGTGGTTGGCGCCGATGTCCAGCAAGACGAAGTCCCACTTGGGGTCCACTGCGGTCACCTTGCCGATGAGTCCGGCTGGGAGCGCCACGGCACCTTTCGGATTTAGCAGCGCTTTAAGTTCGCCGGACGTCTTGACGAGCTGGACGTTGATCAACTGCTGCTCCCGCTTGAGCGTGTTCAGCTCGTTGGTCTTCTGGGGTAGCTCGGTGTTGATGCGCCGGATGATCGGAGGCGTCAGGCCCAGCTTTTGAAGGTCGAAGTATTCGGCGCTCTGGATCTTGACTGCCTCGGTCTCCTGCTTGGCCTTGTTGGTCTCCTGCGCGGCGGCGGCGGCTTTGGCCTTCTCTGCATCGGCAGCCGTCTTCGCGTCGGCCTCGGCCTTCTGGGAGTTGTTCAAGGCGTCCAACTTGGCGGCGGCATCCAGCTCGGCCTTCATTGCCCGGTCCTTCTGCTTGGTGCTCTCCTGCTTTTCCTTGCCCAGTTCTTCCGCGACCTTTTTCTCCTTGTCCTTCAGTTCGTCGAGGAGCGGCTTGAGCTTGAGTTCGCCAACGGTGATGACGCCGGCGCTGGCTGCAATGACCAAGAAGAGGATCAGTCGGAGTGCGAGCATTGGGATTGGGTCGTTCGGTTAAGTCGAAGAGGATAATTAACGGGGCGGCGAGGGGGTGTCAACGTCCGCCTTGGTCAGTAGAGCACGGTGAAACTGCCGTCCCGCTCGGCCACCGCCGCCGCCGTGCCCCAGACAGGGACGCCGTCGCGGCGCTGCGGCTGGCCAGCGGGCTTTCCGTCCAAGCCAAACAACTGCCAGGCCACTGCGCCACCGCGCTGCCAGCCAGTGCCTTCAACCCAGACCACGAGCGTCTCGCCGGACTTGCTCACGGCGAGAACAGGGTGCTTGCCCTTGGCCATCGCCATCGGGCCGGACGCAGGCGCGGCCTTCACGGTCTTGGCGTCGAGCGCCGCGAACTGGATCGGCCCCGCCGTCTCCCACGCCCCGAACACACGCCCGCCCGCCTCGGTGAAGAACTCGCTGCTCATCGGACACTGGCCGACGCGCCAGCGGTGGACGTAGTCGCCCTTGAAGCGCTCGCCGCGGTCGCTGGAGACGAGCAGCATCATGTCGCGATCGAGCGCCGTCGAGGAGGTGCGGAAGAGTGCGAAGATGTTTCCCTGCCCGTCCACGAAGGCCCGCATCCCACAACAGCCGCAGGCGCCGCTGGCCTCGGGGCTGACCTCGCGTTCACGCTCGAAGGTCTTCCCGTCGTCCTTCGACCGCGCGAGGAAAACGGCGCGGCCCACCTCGCCCGCCGGGCTGCCCTCGGGCAAGCCGTGCCAGAGTGCATAGACGTTGCCGTCCTTGTCGGCGGCCACTGTCCCCCCGCCGTCGAGATGCAGTGTGGAGTTGATGAGGTTGCGCTGCGGCTCGAATGCTGTGCGGGGGTCGTTGATGCGGCTGTAGAGCAACGGCATGCTCTGTGTCGGCGGTTTCGGCGTGGCCTGGCCGGAACCATTCCAGACAACGTGGACGCGGCCACCCTTGCCCAGCGCAAACTGCGCGCCGCGAATTGTCCCTGCGGCGATCGCGCTGCCGGGCTGGCTGTTCACGCGCAGCGGCGCGGCGAACTCAGTCTTGCCCGGCTCACGCCGTGCGTAGAAGACATCGCTCGTCTTTGGGTCGCCCTTGAGAAAGACGAGGTGCAGCGCGCCGCTCGCGTCCATGATTGCCTGCGGCTGGAGCGCCCCGGCGGGTGCGCGCTGGACCCGGACCTCGGCGGCGGACACGCCGAGGCAAAGCGAAAAGACGGCGGCGAACGCAACGGCGGACAAGGTCTTCATGCCGGGCAGGAAAGCGCATCCCACAGCAGCGCGCAAAGCCAATCTTGTTGAACTCCGCTCCGCCTCCGCCAACACTGACGCGCACATGCAGCACATCGCCAACATCGTCCATTTCGGCTGGCCTTACCTGCGCCGGTATTGGACGCGGATGCTTGCGGGCATCCTGCTGGGCGTGCTGTTCGGCCTGTCTAACGCGAGCTTCATCTGGGCGACACAGACGCTGTTCGAGCGGCTGGATTCCAAGCCCAAAGTTGAGGCGCAGGACACCGACAAGCTCTCCCGACTTAACCTTCCCTTCGCCGATTCCGCCCGGGTCGCGCTGAAGGATCTCAAGCAGGCAACCGACCAGGGCATTGACCCGTGGCTTCCGCGCACGGGCCGCGGCTTGGACGGGCAACAGATCTTTGGCGGCCTGTTGTTCCTGCCGCTGCTCGTCGGACTGCGCGGTTTTCTCGGCTACTTGAGCACCTACTGCACAAGCTGGGTGAGCTACCGCTTCATCCGCGATCTCCGCGTGGACGTGCTGGCCAAGCTGCAAAACCTCTCGCTCGCCTATCACCAGCGCGCCACCACCGGCGACTTGCTCACGCGCATCAACGGCGACACCTCCGCGCTGCACCGTTGCATGATCCTCGGCTTCGCCGACCTCACCAAGGAGCCGGTGACGATCCTCTTCCTCACCATCGGCCTGCTGTTGGTGAACGTGAAGCTGACTCTGCTCATCCTTGTGTTCGTGCCGCTCTGCATCATTCCGCTCGCCGTGCTGGGCAAGAAAGTCCGCCGCGCCAATGTCGGTGTGACCAGCGCCATCGTCTCGCAGGCCAGCCTGCTGGTGGAGGCCATGTCCAGCATCCGCGTGGTGAAGGCGTTCGGCATGGAGGACGCGCAGCTCAAGCGCTACGCCGAGTTCAACACCCAGCAGGTCACGCACAGCATGAAGATCACGCAGGCCAAGGAGCTGGTGAACCCGCTGATCGAGACCATCTCGATGCTCGGCCTCGGCGCGCTGGTCGTGCTCATCTTCTACAACCAGACCAGCATCCCGGACCTCGTGGGCTTCCTCACCGGCGTCGTATTGCTCTTCAACCCCATCAAGAAGCTCGGCGCGATTCACGTCCTTTTCCGTGAGACCAGTGTGGGCGTGGACCGCCTCGCACAAGTGCTCGCCGAGCAGCCGACGGTGAAGGAACCCGCCGCGCCGAAACCACTTGCCGCCTTCAACACCGCCATCACGCTGGAGAACGTCATCTTCAGCTACGGCGACAAGCCGGTGCTCAACGACGTGAGCCTCACCATCCCGCGCGGATTCAAGCTCGGCATCGCAGGCGAGAGCGGCTCCGGCAAAAGCTCGTTGGTCAATCTCCTCTTCCGCTTCTACGACCCGACCAGCGGGGCCATCAAGCTCGATGGCGTGGACGTGCGCGAGGTTGCGCTCGCCGACCTCCGCCGCCAGATGGCGCTCGTGAGCCAAGAGATTGTCCTCTTCGACGAGTCCATCGCCGAGAACATCGCGCGCGGCAAGACCGGTGCGACGCGCGAGGAGATCGAAGCCGCCGCCCGCGCCGCCAACGCGCACGAGTTCATCCTCCAGCAGCCGCAGGGCTACGAGACCCGCGTCGGCGAGCGCGGCGAGCTTCTCTCCGGTGGCCAGCGCCAGCGGCTCGCCATCGCCCGCGCCTTCGTCCGCAACGCGCCCATCCTCGTGCTCGACGAGGCCACGTCCGCGCTCGACTCGCAGTCCGAGGCTGAGGTGCAGGCTGCCATCGAGAAGCTGGAGCAGAACCGCACCGTCGTCTGCGTCGCGCACCGGCTTTCCACGCTCGCCAACATGGACCGCATTCTGGTCCTTGTGGACGGGCGCATCGTCCAGCAAGGCCGCTTCGACGAACTGCTTGCGCGCGGTGGCCTGTTCGCCAGCATGGCCCGCCGACAAGGCTTGGAAACCAAACCCACGACCACCGCAGCATCACCCGTATGAGCGTTTCGTTCGATCACCTCAAGGAGTTCATCACCGCCGAACTCGCGCATCGCAAGGCACAGCCCGCCGGCGTGCTCTCGCCCTCCGACTACTGGCTCGACTACAACCGCTTCTCCTCCTACGTCCACACGCTGCCCGACCACGAGTTGAAGTTAATCCGCCATCACACGTGGCATCTCACGGGAGACATCTACAGCAGCTACCATTTCATTCCCAACCGTCTGCGCCGGTCGGTGCTCGCAGAATATGAGGATCTGCTGCCGCACCTTGGCGGCCTTCAGCCCTGTGAGCCTCCCGGGGGAATCGGCGTGGACACGCCGCATGGCCGGCTCAACAGCGGCATTCTCCGCTACGCTCTCGTGGTGAGCGACCTCTTCACCCACGGCTTCCTGCCGCGCACTGGTCCGAAGCGCCTGCTGGAAATCGGCGGCGGCTACGGTGGTCTTGCGCTGATGTGCCAGCAGTTCAACCCGGAGATCAGCTACGTCATCTGCGACCTCGAGGAAACGCTTTTCTTCCAAGGTGTCTTCCTCACGCTGCACCTCGGCGCTGACCGCGTGCACCTCGTGCGCGGCGAGAATGGCGACCTGGACAACTTGAAGCCCGGCCACGTTTATCTCCTGCCGCAAACGCGCGTCGCCGCGCTGGAAAAGCTGCGCTTCGACCTCGCGATGAACCAGCAGTCCATGCAGGAGATGACGCGTCCGCAGGTCGAGCGGTATTGTGATGTGCTGGAGAAGTGCGCGGCGCAGTTCTACTCCTGCAACCGCAAGAGCCACGGCGCGGGCGTCGTCGAGTCCAAGGGCCTCGTCGCCGACCTCCATGACTTTCTCGCGGCGCGCTTCCGCATCGCGTGGGACAGCACCGAGCACATCTCCCCGCTCGCGCGTGCCTGCCTGCGGAACAAGCCGCTGCGCAAGGTCGTCACGGCCATCATCGGCAAATCTTTCCTCCCTCGGGGCGAAGCGTCATTCCTGCGCTTCGTCTATGACTGCCGCAAGGCAGCGTAGCGCGCCGTGTCCTTCACCTCCTGGCAATACCCGCTCTTCCTGCTCGGCGTCGTGCTGCTCTACTGGCGGCTCCCGCTGCGCGGGCGGATGACGCTGTTGCTCATCACGAGCTACGTCTTCTACGGCGTTTGGGATGTGCGCTTCTTGGCGCTGCTGCTGACCTCAACGTGCATTGATTACTACTGCGGCCGCGCCATCGTCGGCGAGCGAGCGCCGGTGAAACAGGTCTTTGGCGCGGCGGTGCTGCCGCTGCTGTGGCTCGCGGGTTGCGCCGCCTTCACCGACAAGTCCGGCGCGGTGCAAACTTGGATCCTCGGCACCGCCGCCGCTTTCCCTCTGCTCTTCACCGCCACCTACGAGTTTCTTTGGCGGAAGCCCGAGGCCGCACAACGCCGCGCCTTCCTCCTCCTCAGCATCCTCACCAACCTCGCCGTCCTGGGCTTCTTCAAATACTTCAACTTCTTCGCGGACTCGCTGCTGTCGCTCGCGGGCCAGCTCGGCTTCGCGCCCGGCTGGATGCTCCCGACCATCATCCTGCCCGTCGCCATCTCGTTCTACACCTTCCAGTCCATCGCCTACTCGGTGGACATCTATCGCGGCAAGGCGCAACCCGCGCGCGATCTCCTGACCTTCGCCGCCTACCTCTCCTTCTTCCCGCAGCTCGTCGCCGGCCCCATCGAGCGGCCCAACGATCTGCTCCCGCAGTTCACCAAGGCTGCCGAGTTCGCGTGGGAGCACATCCATCGCGGCCTGCGCCTGTTGCTCATCGGCCTGTTCAAGAAAATCTTCGTGGCCGACAACTGCGCCCTGCTCGCCAACCACGTCTTCAACGGCCAGGCGGAACTGAACGCGCCGTGGGCGTTGCTCGGTGTCGTCGCGTTCGCATTCCAAATCTACGGCGACTTCTCCGGCTACACGGACCTCGCGCGCGGCTCGGCGCGGCTGCTGGGCATCCATCTCAACTCGAACTTCCGTTTCCCCTACGCCGCGCGCGGGCCGTCGGACTTCTGGACGCGCTGGCACATCACGCTCTCCGCGTGGTTCCGCGACTACGTTTACATCCCGCTCGGCGGCAACCGCGCCGGCACCGCACGCACGCTGGGCAACCTCTGGATTGCCATGCTCCTTGCCGGCCTCTGGCACGGCGCGAGTTGGATTTTCGTGCTGTGGGGCGCTTATCACGCCGCGCTGCTCACGCTCTACCGCCTTGTCCCGTGGCTGCGAAACCTGGAGACCGCCCCGGATTCTCAGGAGCGTGCGAGCGACAAGTCTTCTCCCTCGCCCCCAACGGGGGAGAGGGCCGGGGTGAGGGGGCAGGCGACTTGCGCCATCGCGCTCATGTTCGCCTTCACCCTCATCGGCTGGGCCATCTTCCGCGCGCCGAATCTCGCCGTGCTCGGCAACTGGTTCGCCGCCTTCATCAACTGGTCACCCGTCGCCGATGCCTGGGTGAAACCCGCGCTCTGGCTCGCGCTGCACGCGATTCCGCTCATTCTCCTGCAATGGGCCACGCGCCACGCCCGCGATGAAGTCGAGCTGCCCGACTGGCCCTGGCCTGCGCGCGGTCTGGCGTTCACCGTGCTGTTCCTCGCTGTCGCCAGCTCGGCGGTGAGCGAGCAGGAGTTCATTTACTTCCAGTTCTGATGCGCCTCCCTGTCACTCAATCTTGTAGCCGCCGAGGTGAGGAGGCGGAGCTGCGAGTATTCAGTATCCAGTGTTCAGTATACAGCCAGCGGCAGCCGCAATGCTGCCTTGCGCCGCTGAACACTGAACACTGGATACTGAATACTTTCCCCGGCTCTAATCCGAGGCGGGTCAGCGCATGAAACCCGGTGCCACCAAACCCTTCCTCCTCTGCCTCGCGCTGCTCGTCGGCGCGGAGCTGGTGGTGCGCGTGTTCTTCGCCCGCAGCATGTCGGGGCGTTTCGACTACGGCTATCATCCGACCTCCGGCTTCGTGGGGCACGCGGACGGCACCGTGCGCTTGGAGCGCGCGGGCGGGCGGCGCTTCTTCCCGCAGCAGTTCACTCGCGAACGTCCGGCGGACACATTCCGCGTCTTCGTCATCGGCGACTCCGTGGCGCGCGGGAAGAGTGTGGCGAGTTCCTACACAGGGCAGCTCGCCGAACAGCTTCGCGCGCGTGGGGTGAAGGCCGAGAGTTTCAACCTGTCCGTCCCCGGCTACGGCGCACGGCGCAAGCAACTCGTCCTCGAACAGGCGCTCAAGTATCAGCCCAGCCTCGTCATCCTGCACGTCAACGACTCGAACGAATACGAGGACGAGCGCGAGGGGCGGCGGCGCGAGGAGTTCCGCGGCTGGCATCCGCGAAACTGGCTGATGAAGAGCCTCGTCATCCGCCGGCTCCACGAGATGAAGCAGGAGAGGGTGTATTGGGAGTGGCTCCCCGCCAGTGTCCGCAACCAGCGCGCCGCCAGCGACGCCGACGCCGAGGTGAAAGCCTCGTTGAACGCCGACACGCAGCGCGCGTGGAATGAGCGGGTCCGCCGTCAGACCGCCGACAGTGTTGCGCAGGCGCGACAGGGCGGCGTCCGCGTGCTGCTCGTGGCGCAGGCCACGACTGATTTGAAGGCCGCCGGCGCAACCCCGGATGATAACGGCCTCGATGCGTTGTGCGGCGCGCTCTGCGGCGACGGCGTGGGCTTCGTCTCGATGAAGGCCACGCTTACGGGGCGCGACGCGAAGTCAGTTTACTCCGACGGTTCGCACCTGCTGGCGGAAGGTCACAAAGTCCTGGCCGAAGCCATCACTGCCAAGCTGGCGGAACTGCGCTGGCT
>SXTU01000311.1 GCA_005791875.1 Verrucomicrobiales bacterium | reverse complement strand
TGGAATCCGGCGGTCGAGGCGCAGGCTATTGACCGCACGCACCGCATCGGCCAGACGCAGAAAGTCATCGCCTACCGCCTGCTCATCAAGGACAGCATCGAGGAGAAAATCCGTGCGCTGCAAAAGACCAAGAGCGCGCTGGCGGAGGATGTGTTGGGCGAGGAGAAGTTCGCGCAGGCCCTCACGCTGGACGACCTCCGCTTCCTCTTCGCGGACTGAAGCCCGCCGCTCCCCATTGGATTTTCCCCGTTCGATTCCCAAGAATCCCCGTCTCAAAACACCAGCACCATGCTCGACGGACTCTACGCCGTCCTCGATCGGAGGCGGGGAAGCGGCGGCCGTCAAACGAATGGGGACAAGCGAATCGGGATGGGAATCACGGAGAAGTGAAGTGGTTCAAGGGTTGGGAGAGAACCCGCGGCCCGGCAACCGCCGCTAATTCGGTCCCTGAACCCTTTAGCCGCCGAAGCGGGCCTCACTTGTCCAACTGCTTCAGCCAGTCCCCGGCGTGGCGCTGGTAGGCGGACCAACCGCGCGCGCCGACGGCGGCTTGCAGCGTGCGCTCGGTCTCGACGCGGATGGCGAGGAGCACGACCGCGCGGGCATCATCGGCCAAGCCCGCGTTCTGGCGCGTCAGACGGACTTGCTCCTGTGAGGCGGTCTGAAGCTCAAGCCACTGCGCGGCGGAGGCGGGCTGGACATCGAGGCGGCGGGCGAGTTTCAGCAACGTGTGGAAGCGCGGGTCGCTGCCGCGCTCGAAGGTGGCGAGGCCTGCCTCGCCCAAGCGCGCGACGAGCTGCGCCTTCAGCTGTGTCTCGCGTGCCTCCAGCTTGGCTTTGTAGTCCGGGTCGTCGTCGGGACGTTTGGGGTCGCGCGGTGTGGGGCGGGGATGCGCGCTGTCAAAGCCTCCCAGTTGGCGAGCGAGTGACCTCAACTCGTCCGGAGTGGCGGCATAGCCCCGAAGTTTGCGGACCCTCGCGGCGTGAGAGCTGCGACGAAGTGCCGCCTCATCCCACTCGGCGTCGGTGAAGAGAGCACGCCGCTCGGTCTCCTGACGGTCGCGCAGTTCCTTCTGCTTCGCGGCGCGCTCGGCGGGCGGGGCTTTCGCGACTTCGCGGGTCAAGGCGTCACGCTCCTTCGCGTGCAGGCCATCGAGACTGGTGAGTTCGGTTTGCTTGTCCTCTGGCAGATGGCCGAACTGCTCGTTGCGGCCTGGCTTGTCCGTCTTGGCTTCTTTGCCCAGCACCGCTTGCAGCTCGGTTTGGAGGCGCTTCTTCCCCTCCTTCAGCTCGTCCACGGCTTTCTCCGTTGGCGTGCCTTCGAGCAGTTTCTCAACCTTTTCGTCGGCCATCGCTTCCCAGAATTGCGCGTTGTAGGGCCGCACCAGCTCGCGCAGCCGCGCGCGGAACTCGTCGGCGACCCGCGCCTCCAGAATGTCCCGCGCGGTCTCCTTCGGGCAGCCGAGGGCGAGCAGGTTCGTCGCGTAGGCGAGGTGGTTCGTGGACTCGATCTGGCTCCAGTGAAACGGCGGGCTGCCGGGAATCTTTACCTCCGCCGGGCGCGAGACTGGCTCATCCATGAACTCCGTGACGACGTTGGTCCTGACGCTGAACCCCGTGCGCTGCGGGGGGTCCGGCGCGCGCGCGGTCTGCCACAAAAGCGCGCTGACCAGCGCGAGGTTCGCAGCGACGGTGCCGAGGATGAAAGGGCGCAGGTTCATTTGACCGTGATCACGTCCGTCCGCTGCACCTCCAACCGCTGCCGCGTGACTGGCATGGAGAGCGAGTTGGTGAGCTGCTGCCCGTGTTGTTTCAGGTAGGCGTCGAACCCTACGGGGCCGAGGCTGCGGGCGAGCGCCTGCGTCGTCTGCGCCCGGAGTGCGCCGAGCAAAATTGCCCGCTCCTCATTGGAGAGCTGCTGGTCCGCGCGGATTTGCCGCGCCTGCGAATCGGCGGCACGGCGGGATTCGTAGGCTTGCACCAGCGCGGTCTTGGCGACACCGAGCTTCTCCGTGCTTTGGAACAAGCCGCGGAACAGATCGTCCTTCCCCCGCTCCACGTCGGCGAACCGCTCGGGCCCGACGTAGCGGCGGAGCAATTCCTGGAACGCCGCATCGCCCTTCGCGCGCAGCTCCTCGGAGTAAATCTCATCGTCAAGGTTCATCACCTTGGCGAACACGTCGCGCGTGTCGGCCCGGAGCCGGGCGATCTCCCGCAGCTCGGCGCCCGAAACGTTCACGCCGCTGCGGCGGCTGAGATGATCGATCTCCTCCAGCACGACGACGCGCAGGCGAAGCTCTTCCATCTCGAGCGGTGCCAGCACACGCGCCAGGTCGTTCTCAAGCCGGTCGCGCAAGGCGTGAAGCTGCGTGATGTCCTCGTCGAGCAAGATGCCCTCGGCGACGGCAAGATGCGCCTTGGCGTCCGCCTCGCGAAGGCTAAAGACCATGAGGATCTGGTCGGTCTTCGCGGTGTCGGTGAAGCCCAGCAGAATCTCGATCAAGGCCGAGCCGAAGCCCGCCGAGCGCTGTTCCTTCAACGCCTCATAACTCAGCTCCGCGCCGAGCAGTTGCTGGATAAGCGCGCGTTTCTCCAACTCAAGCGCGCGGAGCTTCGCGTCGCGCTGGCGTTGGCGGGCGTCGCGCTGGTCGGCAGTTTCCCAAAAGTTGTCTTCCGGGCTGTCCTCGATTCCCTTCGCGCGCTCGTCGTAGAGCTTCTCGATGTCCGGCAGCAGGATGTCGCGCAGCGTGCGCTCCGGGCAGCCGACGGCGCGGAGGTTCGCGGCATACACCGCGTAGTCCGCCGACTCCAGCGCGCGCCAATGGAAGGACGGGGCTTTGGTGGTCGGCGCGGGTGGCTGCGAGATGGGAGGAGCGTTTCGCACGGCGCGCTTGGTGGTGACCGTCACCTTGCGCTCCGAGCTGGCTGAAGGCGGGCCGGTGCGTGCCCGGAACAGCGCGTAGTTCATCGCCAGCAGCGCCCCGGAAAGGGCGAGCGACAAAACCAAGGCAAAGACAGCCCGCATACGCGTTCGTGCTTGGACGATGGAGGAGGATGTAACAGCGAGCCGCGCCGGGGCGCAACTCCGCAGCGGGAGCGGTCTTCTCCTGATCCCAATCCTGCTCCTCTGCGTCCGTCCCGCCTCTGCGGTGCCCATCCCGGAGTTGGCACCGCAGAGGCGGGACGGACGCAGAGGTTCGTGGAGGAGCAGGAGGGGAAGCAGTTCGCCGCGTCGTGGACTTCCCCCGCTCCGCTCCGTAGCCTGTGCGCGTGGCTGATGCCCCAACCAACCCGCCGCGCCTGCGCTTGCGCGTGACCGCCACCGCCGAGTCCATGATTCGCGGCGGACACCCGTGGCTCTACGACGCCAGCATCCGCGACCAAAACCGCGCCGGTAAACCGGGCGAACTCGCCGTCATCTTCGACCGACGCGACAAGTTTCTCGCGCTCGGCCTCTACGACCCGCTCTCGCCCATCCGCGTGCGCGTGCTGCACTGCGGCAAGCCCGCGAACGCCGATGACGCTTGGTGGCGCGAACGGCTGCGGAGTTCGCTGGCCCGGCGCGACGGCCTCTTCGACGCGCAAACCACTGGCTACCGGTGCATCAGCGGCGAGAGCGACGGCTGGCCCGGCCTCGTGCTGGACCGCTACGACACGACCTTCGTGCTCAAGCTCTACACGGCTGCATGGCTGTCGCGTGTGGGTGAGGTAGTCGGGTGGTTGCGGGACGCGCTGGGGAGCGCCGAGCATTGCTGGGCTTTGAGCCAAGTTGCACTTCCTGCCGAGCAGTGCTCGGCGCTCCGCCTCGTTCTCCGCCTCAGCCGCAACATCCAGTCGCTCGCCGAGAAGGAGTTCAACTTGCGCGAAGGCCAGATGCTGATCGGCGACGCGCCGGCCGGCCCAGTCGTCTTCCTCGAATCCGGCATCCGCTTCGAGGCGGAAGTCATTCGCGGGCAGAAGACCGGGTTCTTCCTCGACCAGCGAGAGAACCGCCGCCGCGTCGAGACGCTTGCCGCCGGGCGCGACGTGTTGAACGCCTTCAGCTTCTCCGGCGGCTTCTCGCTCTACGCCGCACGCGGGGGCGCACGCAGCACGACGGACCTCGACATCAGTCCCCACGCGCTGGACTCGGCGCGACGGAACTTCGCGCTGAACGCTGCGGACAAGAACATCGCCGCGTGCCGGCACGTGTGCGTGCAGGCCGACACGTTCGACTGGCTCGCGGCGAGTGATCGCGCGGACTTCGACCTCGTCATCCTCGACCCGCCGTCACTCGCCAAGCGCGAAACGGAGCGGGCCGGGGCGATACAGGCGTATCGGAGATTGGCGCTGCTGGGCATCCCGCGTCTGCGGCCGGGAGGAATTCTGGTGGCCGCCTCCTGCTCCGCGCACGTCTCGGCCACGGAGTTTTACGACGCGGTGACGGACGCGCTGCGTTCCTCGCGGCGGCCGTTTGTGGAAATCACCCGCACCGCTCACGCGCCCGACCATCCCGCGACCTTCCCCGAGGCGCAGTATCTCAAGTGCGTTTTTGTGCGGCTGGAACCGTAGCCTGCGGAAGGCCGGACGGCTTCAATCGGCAGCCAGGCGTTGCGCCGGCGAGCGGGAGCGGCGGAGAAACTTCACGGCCAGCAGCACCACGATCGCCAGCACGA
>SXTU01000310.1 GCA_005791875.1 Verrucomicrobiales bacterium | reverse complement strand
GAAGTCGGCGGCAAGGAATATTTCGAGGCGCTCATGGCCGCGTTCGACAAATACAAGAACGAGCACATCGCCGTGTATGGCCCGGACAACCACCTCCGCCTCACCGGCCTGCACGAGACGCAGTCCATCGACAAGTTCAACTACGGCATCGCCAACCGTGGCGCGTCCGTGCGCGTCCCTCACAGCTTCGTGAACAACGCCTACCGTGGCTACCTCGAAGACCGCCGCCCGAACTCCCAGGGCGACCCCTACAAGATCGCGGGCCGCATCCTGCAGACCGTCAACACCGTCCCGCTTCCCGCCGCCAAGAAGCCCAAGAAGTAGGCGGTCGCAAAACTTGCTTCTCACAACGGCGCGGACTTCAGTCCGCGCCGTTTTCGCTTTTGTAAAGGGGACACTCTTGTCCCCTGTCCGGCGGGTGATGCGACTGAGAAGCATCGCGGACAGGAGTGTTTGACCCACGTGCCAGCCGCCTTTTCCCTTTTCATCCCGTGGGCCTTTCGCCAGCCTTCGCGCTGCAACCTATGGCAAAAGCTCACTCCTACAAATTCTGTTTCGGCCCGTGGAACATCAGCGAAGGACAAGACCCTTACGGCCCGCCCATCCGGCAGCCTCAGACCTTCGAGTGGAAGCTCGCGCAACTCAAGAAGCACGGCTTCGACGCGATGATGTTTCACGACGACGACGCGGTGCCCGACCTTGACGGCAAGTCCGCGAAGCAAATCGCACGCGAGGCACGCGAGTTGAAGAAGCACCTCGACGGCCTCGGCATCGCCGCCGAGATGGTCGCGCCGCGCCTGTGGTTCCACCCCAACACCGTTGACGGGGCCTACACCAGCAACGACCCCAAGTGCCGCGCCTACGCGATCGAGCGTTCGAAGGTGTGCATAGACATCGCGCACGAGCTGGATACCGACCTCATCGTCCTCTGGCTTGCCCGCGAAGGCAGCTACATCCGCGAGTCGAAGAACGCCCGCCGCTGCGTGGACTACCTCGTCGAGGCCTTCGACAAGATGCTCGCCTACGACAAGAGCATCCGGCTCTCCATCGAGCCAAAGCCCAACGAGCCGATGGACCACGCCTACATCCCGACCATCGGCCACGCGCTGGCCATCGCACAGCTCACGCGCGACCCGAAGCGCGTCGGTTGCCTCATCGAGAGTGCGCACGCCATCCTCGCGGGCCTCGACCCGGCGGACGAAATTGATTTCGCCTGCGCCTTCGGCAAGCTCTGGTCGCTCCACCTGAACGACCAGAACGGCCTCAAGTATGATCAGGACCGCCCATTCGGCTGCACGAACCTCCGCAGCGCCTTCGACCAAATCCGCGCGCTGGAGCGCAACGGCTACGGCCGCAAAGGAGAATACGTCTGCTTCGATGTGCATCCCTTCCGCACCACGAAGGAGGAACACTGGCTCGACCATCTCACGAACAGCCGCCGCACCTTCCTCCGCTTGCTGGAGAAGGTCCGCAGCTTCGATGAGAAGGCCGCGCAGGCGCTCGTTGACGACCGCAACTACCAGGCGCTCGACCAAATGGTTATCGAGCACCTGCTGGGCAAGTAGGTTGGAATGGTGCCGCAAGAGTGGACGGCAGGTGGATGATTCCGGTCTCCGCCGATTGTGGCCGCCTCTTTGTCCACCGCCCGCGCATGGCCCGAGCCCGCCAATCTTTCGCGTCCGCCCTGCAAACCAGCTTTGTGCTGGTGGGCCTGATGTTTCTCATCAAAGCCGTCGAACTTATGGCGGGCATTTCATGCGCCGGCTTTGGCATTGTGCCGCGCGATCAGCATGGGCTGATCGGCCTCGCCTTCAGCCCGCTCCTGCACGGCAATGCGGCGCACTTGCTGGCGAATGCGGCCCCACTCTTCGTGCTGCTGACGCTATTGTTTTGGGATCGCAAGTATCACCCGTGGCGCACGCTGGCGTTCATCTGGCTGGCGAGCGGGCTGGGCACCTGGCTCATCGGGCGCGGCATGACGAACGGCCAACTCGCGGTCCACATCGGGGCCAGTTCGGTGATTTACGGGCTGGTTGTGTATCTGCTCGTAGCGGGTTTCCTCATGGACAGTTGGCGCGCGGTCTTCGTGGCCATCGGCGTGGGCGTGCTTTACGGCGGCATCTTCTATGGCGTCCTTCCGCAGTCCGGCCCCATCTCTTGGGAAGGCCACTTGTGCGGAGCCATCGCCGGCTTCTTCACAGCGCGGCACAACCACGCGTAGCGCAACCTTCAGGTTGCGGCTGAATCCTGCGACTACGCACTCCGCAGAAACCGCATCCACGAGTCGCCGTGTTTCATCGTCTTGCGTTCGTCCCAGACCGGCGGGACTTCGAGCGTGTCGCGCTTCGCGTGGCCGAGGATGAAGAGGCCGCCGGGCGCGAGCAGCTTGGGCAAATCAGCGTCGTCGAGCAGCCGTTGCGCGAAGGACTCGGAACGCTTGCCGATGTTCTTCTCACCGTAAGGCGGGTCGGCCAAAATGAGGTCGAAGGCCGTGCCTGCCGCGACGAGTTGCGGCATCGCGACGAACACATCCTGAACGCGCAGATGAAACCTCTCCCTCGGCAGTCTGGCATCAATCACGTTCTGCTCGATGAACCGCGCGTGTCGCGAAGACAGCTCGACGCACACCGCGTCCGCCGCGCCGCGACTCAGGCATTCGAGGCTCAACGCGCCGGTGCCGCCGAACAGCTCCAGCACGCATGCGTCGAGCACGCGCTCGCCGAGGCTGTTGAAGACCGCCTGCCGCACGAGGTCCGGCGTGGGCCGCACGTCGAGGCCCTTGGGGGCTTTGAGAGTGCAGTTGGCGGCGGTGCCGCTGATGATGCGCATGGACGGAGCTTGGCTCAGGGAAAGTGGGAAGTCAGGGAAGTTTCCGACCAGGCATCGTTCTCGCGGAGCATTTGGACTGCGGTGTCTTCAGCACCGCTTTCCTTGATTCGAGAATCCAGCGCGCACCACAGCGGCCAAAGCAGCGCTGAAGCCGCCGCAGTCCAGACGCTGCGCGACCACGTCCATCACGGGCGGGCGGGCAGGCGGCGGAGTTCGCTCACATCCGCACTGTGAAAAGCGCCAGCCCGCTGGCGCTTTCCCATCGGGCCACGCATCACTTGAACTGCGCGCGGGCGCGCTTATCGAGGGTGGCCTTCGCGTCGGCCAGGAGCTTCTCGCTGGCCAGCTTCTTCTCGGCGGACTGCGCGACCAAAGTCTCCGCGCTCTGCACGGAGCGCTTGCGTAAGACCACGTCCGTGGTCGCCCGGCCCAGCACGCTCTCGGCGCTGGTCTGCTGGAGCTTCAACTGGTTCCGCTCCGCCGCGAACTTCTTAATCAGGTTCCAGAGGTCGGTGTTCTCCTTGTCCAACGCCTTCTGCGCCGTGTCCAGTTCCGTCACTTTCGCGGTCAGCACGGCCAAGTCCTTCTCCTTGCTAGCCTTGGTCGCGGTGAGTTTGGCGTCCGCCTGTTTCAACTGCTCCTCCACCTTGACGCGGGCTTCCTTCATGTCGCGCTCGGTCTTCTCGAAGGCGACCTGAGTGACCTTGGCGGCGGCGGCCTTGACGGTGAACCCCGCCGTCAGCCCGTCCAACTCGCGCTTCTTCGCGGCCTCGACGGCTTGGAGCGCATCGCGTTTGAGGCGGGCTTCCTCGGCGGTCCGGGTCTTGACGGCAAGGTCGGTGTTCACCTTGTCGGCGGCGAGTTTGTTGCCCGCGCTTGTCTTCTGCGCGCTGGCCATCTCGGTCGCAGACTTGTCGGCGACGGCTTTGGCCTGCGTCCACGCGGTTTCGGCGGCGGCCTTTTCCGTGGCGGTTATGGCGGCGAGTTTGTCCGCGCTGGTTCGCGCCTCGGCGGCGGCTTTCGCTTTAGTGGCGGACTCGGCGGTGGACTTGTCGGCGACCAGCTTGCTGTCGGCGGACTTCTTCACCGCACTGGCCAAATCGGTCGCAGCCTTGTCAGCGGCGGTCTTGGCCAGATTCGCGGCGGCCTCGGCGGCGGCTTTTTCCGTGGCGGCTTTGGCGGCGATTTTGTCGGCGCTGGCCCGGGCGTCGGCGGCGGCTTTCGCTTTGGTGGCCGACTCGAGAGTGGCCTTGTCGGCGGCCAGCTTGGCGTCAGCGGCTGTCTTGAGTGCTCCAACTAACTCGGTTGCGGCCTTGTCGGCGACGGCTTTGGCCAGATTCCACGCAGCCTCGGCAGCGGCCTTATCCACGACGGCTTTGGCGGCGAGTTTGTCCGCGCTGGTTCGTGCGTCGGCGGCGGCTTTCGCTTTGGTGGCCGAGTCAATGGCGGCCTTGTCAGCGACCAGCTTGTTGTCCGTGCTCGTCTTCAACGCGCGGGCCAGCGCGGCCGTGGCCGCATCGGCCAAATTCTTCGCCTCCTCCCGCGTGGTGGCGGCTTTGGCCAAGTCGGCTTGCGCAGCTTTCAACGCGGCCTCGGCCTTGGCTCGAGCGGCTTCGCCCTGTTCCGCCACCAGCGCGGCCGCCTTGTGACCGGCCTCGGCGGTGCGAATGCGCGTGGCCTCGTCCACCTTGGCTTGCTCGGCGCGTTTGCGAGTGCCGACGAGCGTGGCCTCGGCGGCGAGCGCCTCGGCGTTCAGCTTGGTGTGGGTTTTGTCGCGATTCACCGTGGCCGCCAAAAACTCCTGGGCGCGCTGCGAATACACGGCCTTCCGCTTGTCGTGCTGGGCCTTGAGCTTGTCGGTCTCGGCGGACTTGGCGTCGTGGGCGTCCGTCACTTTCTTCGCGGCGAGGCGGAACTCCTCGGCCTTAGCCTCGGCGTCCTTGAGTTCGGCGCGGGCTTTGGTGAGCGCCTCCTGCTGCTCGGCGAGCTTGGCGATGGTGAGCTTGAGCACGCGGTCGGCGTCGGCGGCAGCGTCCAGCTCGGTGCGGACTTTGCGCTCCTCCTCGGCGTCCATGCGGGCGCGCTTGTCGTTCTCGGCGACAACGAGCGTGCGCACGCCATCGGCCTTGGCCTTCCACTCGCGCTCGGCGGCGGCGTCCATCTTCACGGCCTCGGCGTGGACGGAGGTCGGGCCAAGGTGCAACGAGGTGGAGAAGAGATTCGTGCCGCTGCCCTGCCGCAACTCGATTAGTTCCTGCGCCGGCACGCGGTAGCCGCGCAACGTGGCGTCGTCCATCGTCAAGCCCTCGGCGGTCATCTGAAACTTCTTCACGAGCAACACCGAGCCGTCGCTGGCGCGGATGCGGAAGGCCGGCGTGCCGGGCGTGGGGTCGCGCAGGATGACGGCGACGACTTCGTAGGTGGCGTCGAAGAACTTCAGGCCGAACAGGACGGAACTCATCTTCACGCGGCCCCGTTCGTAGCCCTTGAACTCACCGTCCACGAAGTCGCCGTTCACCAGCAGGATGCCGGCGCGGCCCGGCTCGATTTTCGCGGCGCGCTGGGCGGATAGGTTTTGGAAGACGATGCGCGCGGCGTTGACGGTGGAGAGCGCGAAGTCCTTTTGCGCACCGCCGAATTGCAGCGCGGTATCGTCCGCCAAGACGAGTGGCGCAGCGAGGAAGGAGCCGTCCCACGTCACGACGCCGCGGTCGAGGCCGAGGCGGCGCTCGCCGGGTGCGGGCGCGGTCGGGGCGTTGGGCGGGTGCAAGCGGCTCGCCGGGATGATTCCGAGCGGCGTGGATGGGCTACTCCACTTGAGCTTCGCCATCGCGGGCGGCTTCGCGGAGTAATACTCGATGGTGAGCGGATAAAATTGCCCGGCGTTCAGCGCGGCCGGCAGGCTCACGAGTGTCGTGGACTGCTGCCGCCACTCGTCAATGATTTGCCGGTCGCCGAGCCAGACGCGCACGCCGTCGTCGGCCTCGACGTGGAAGGTGTAGTTCTCCGCGTGCTGCGCCTGCACCTGGCCGGTCCAGCGCACGGAGAAGTTTTCCGTGGGCACGCCGGGCGCAGCGGGCTTGTCGGCCCAGTCGAAGTTCACTTGGGCGTCGAGGCGCTTGAGTAGTTCGCCGGTGCAGTCGGGGCGGGAGAAGTAAGTGCCGAGCAAGCCGTGCTGCGGCTTGCGCGCGCTGGTCTCGGTGGGGCGCGAGGGCGTGAGCACGTCGGCGGGGATGGGGACTTTGCGCTGCGACGCGCTGCTCCAGAGCAGGCGGAGCTTGGCGTCCTTGCTCGTGTTGAAATGTTCGAGGCGCAGGTCGTATTTCTGCCCGGCGGTGAGCGGAACGACGGTGCTGTAGAACTCGCCGGGCTTGTCGTTCCACTGGTTGAGGATGAGCTGGCCATCGAGCCACAGCTTCGCGCCGCCACCGGCTTCGACGTGGAAGGTGTAGCTCTCCGTGAACTGCGCGGCGACCTGCCCGCTCCAGCGCGCGCTGAAACTCTGCGCGGGCACGTCCGGCACTGGCGCGTTCTCGCCCCAGTTGAAGTCGAGCTGTGGGTCAATGCGCGTGACGGCGCTGCTGCTGTCGAGTTCCGTGCGACGGTAATAGGCGGCGAGCAGGCCGCGCGTAGGCGGGATGTTAGCGGGCTTGGTGCCGAGCGCGGCGTGGAGCTGGTTGCGCGGCACGATGCTCTTCGGGATGCCGGGGCCGGTCCACGAGACGCGCAGGCGGGCGGGGCCGAGGTTGTCGTAGTATTCGAGGCGGAGGTCGTAGCGCTGGCCGGCGTTCAACTGAATCTCACCGGAGATTTCCGTGCTGTCGGCCACGCGCCAGGCGTCACAGATGAGGCGGTCGGCCAGCCAGAGCCGCGCGCCGTCGTCGGCGTCGAGATGGAAGGTGAACTTGCCGGAGACGGGAGCTTCGAGCTGCCCGGCCCAGCGCGCGCTGAAGTAATCCTTCTGCACGCCCGCGATGGGTTCGCCCATTTCCCAGTCGAAGTTGACCGTCTCGTCGAGGCGATGCACCGCGCGCCCGCTCAAGTCCACGCGCTCGTAGTAGGTGCCAAGCAGGCCGTTGCCGCGACCCTTCATCAACGCGGCGACCTCGGGCGGGAGGCTGTTCGCCGCACCGCTGGTGAAGACCGCCTGCTCGACGCTGGCGAGCGGGAACTTCTGTTGCTCGCCGTTGAGCAGAGTGATTTTGATGCCGCGGGGCGCGTCGAGTTGGACGCTGCCTTCGAGGAACTTGCCATCGCGCGTGCGGAGAGAGCCGGCGTGCGTGGTGAGGGCGAGGGCGAAGAAAAGTAGAAGTGCCCGCGGAACACGCGGATGCGCGCGGATGGGAAGGGAGGCAGGGCGATTCACAGCGAAGGGATGGTGGCCGGGAAAGGGGCGGAGTTGAATCGGAAGTTTTGCGAGCTACGAGGCATTTCTCCCTCACCCCGGCCCTTTCCCGCTGGGAGAGGGAGCCAGTTAGTCAGCATTCGTGCGGAAGCAGCGCATCGGTTCCACGAGCGCGGGCGAAGCATTCCCCCTCTCCCAGCGGGGGAGGGCTGGGGTGAGGGAGAACGTGTGCTTGTGCTGATAGACTTGGTGCACTCAAGCGCTACCCTCGTCCCCATCGGGGGAGAGGGCAGGGTGAGGGGGAGGGTTGGTGAGCTAAAGGCGCGTGCATATTCGAGACTGGCGTGGAGAGTTGGTCTGACTTCGAGGCCGGCTTGAAGTGCTGGCCGCCTTGCCCCCTCACTCCGGCCCTCTGCCCCGATGGGGGCGAGGGAGGGGCGAATGTTCGCGAACGGAAAGCGATTCATCATTTGGGTAACGACTCGGATTCCACCCACTTCAATTCATCCACCTTCTCGAAGCGACCCCCGAACTGACAAACGAGAATGCCGTCGTGATACTTGGTCGCTTCACACTTCGGGCAAATTACAGTCGGACGTGGCTTCTCTCGAAGGAGCAAAAACCAGACAAGTGCGCCAACGGCTATGGCAGCGGGTGCACGACTCAGCCACTCTTCACCCGGTGTCAGGGCATTAAATGTGCGAGTGGGACGTTCCCAGTAGACGAGGATCAGGAAGAGACTCATAAGCGCTGCGCAAACGGCTGCCTCCTTGACACGCCGCCATCCCCGTTCTTTACGGCGAAGTTCCAGCTCGTCTGGTGCGCATCGCACCCACATGCAAGTTCTCCTCACCGCTGATACAGCGGGATGTAGTGATAAGGCATTGCCAGAATCATCGTGTAAACCGCCGTGCAGAAGGTCGGGCCGACGCCGCCGCGTCCGCGCGCTTCCCAGTAGGCCACGTCGCCCTGCTTCACGACTTGCGCCAGGAGGATGTCCTTCGTCTTCGGATACCACTTCTGCCAGGTGTCGCCGCCAATCATGTATTGGGCGCAGGCGGCGTAGAAGTTGCCGTAGGTGAACCACTCGTGATCCTCGCGCATGTTGTCGAAGAGGTAGGCGGAACCTTTCTTCACCATCGGGTCGTCGTAGAGGCCGCAGACTTGCAGGGAGTAAATCGCCGCCGCCGTGCGCGCGAAGCCGGGGTCGCGCTGCGGCTGGTAGCAGAAGCCGCCGGTGCGCTCGTCCTGGCAGCGCTTCACATAGGTGACCGCCTCGTCAATGGTGCGCTGCGGGACTTCGAGGCCGCCGTTCTTCGCCGCGCGGATGGCCACGAGACACAGGACGGTGACGGAGATGTCAGCGTCCTTCGCGATGGGCCGGTAGCGCCAGCCGCCTTCGTGGCCGGCCTCGGTGGCCTGCGCGCTGATGATGACCTTCACGGCCTTGTCGAGCTTGGCGCGCATGGTCGCGGACTTGGTCTGGCCGTAAAGCTCCGCGAGCGCGATGGTGGCGATGCCATGCGAATACATGTATTGGCCGTCGCTCCTCATGTTGTAGAGGCCGTCGGGACCGATGGAGTCGAGGAGGTAATTCATCCCGGCGGTGACGTGCTTGCCGTATTCGCCCTCGCCGGGGAGGTGGCCGGCGGCTTGGAAAGCCATGAGCGTGTAGCCAGTCATCGCGACCTGCCGCCGCTGTTCGTCGCCGCTGAAGCCCCACGCGCCGGAGGGCTGTTGCTTGGAGGCGAGATACTTCAGGCCGCCCTTGATCACCGCCTCGGTCTTCGCGTCCACGATGACGGTGTCCTTGGGGCGCGCGGCGGAGCCGGCAGGGGCGGCGGCGAAGGCGGTTTGGGCGAACGCGCCGAGGCAAAGGGCAGCCAGCACGGATGAGAGAAGGTGTTTCACGGTTAGGTTGACCGTAGCAGCCGACGCTGCGGGGTTCACTGCAAATTCACTGAAAGACTTGGACGCGACGGTGTGCTGACGGGGTCGCTGCTTTCTTGCCGTTTGGTCGCGCATCGCGCACTCTCACGGCATGGGCAACACCTTCGGCCAGCTCTTCCGCGTCACCACTTGGGGCGAATCGCACGGCGGCGGCGTGGGCGCGGTGGTGGACGGCTGCCCGCCCCGCCTCGCGCTCACCGAGGCGGACATCCAGCCGGACCTCGACCGCCGTCGGCCCGGCCAGTCGAGCATCACCACACCGCGCAAGGAAGCCGACAAGGTGCAAATCCTCTCCGGGACGTTCGAGGGCAAGACGCTCGGCACGCCCATCTCGCTGATGGTGCAGAACGAAGACCAGCGCTCCGAGGCCTACACGGAAATGGCCGGGAAGTTCCGCCCTTCGCACGCCGACTACACTTACCAAGCCAAGTTCGGCATCCGCGCGTGGCCCGGCGGTGGCCGCACCAGCGCGCGGGAAACCATCGGCCGCGTCGCCGCTGGGGCCATCGCGAAGAAGCTGCTGCGCGAACGCTGGGGCGTGGAAATTCTCGCGTGCGTCGAGTCCGTGCAAAATCTCCACTGCCATGTGGACGTGGAGAAACTCACGCTCGCGCAGGTCGAAGCAAACATCATCCGCTGCCCGGACCCGGCGGTGGCGGAGGTGATGATTTCCCTCATCGAGCAGGTCCGCTCGCAAGGGGACAGCATCGGCGGCGTCATCGTCGGCGTTGCGCGCGGCGTGCCGGCTGGCTGGGGCGAACCCGTCTTCGACCGGTTGGAGGCGGACTTGGGCAAGGCGATGTTGAGCCTGCCCGCGACGAAGGGTTTTGAAATCGGCTCCGGCTTCGGTGGCACGATGCTCACCGGCACGCATCACAACGACGCCTTCCGCAACGTGGACGGCAAGGTCCGCACCACGACGAACCGCTCCGGCGGCGTGCAGGGCGGCATCTCCAACGGCGAGACCATTTACTTCCGCATCGCTTTCAAGCCCACCGCCACGGTCTTTCACGAGCAGGACACGGTGGACGTGAACCTCCAGAACACGACGCTAAAACCCCGAGGCCGTCACGACCCCTGCGTGCTTCCGCGCGCCGTCCCGATGGTCGAGGCTATGACCGCCCTCGTTCTAGCCGACCACGCGCTGCGGCACCACGCGCAGTGCGGGTGAAGGCTTTGGGCTGTCTTTCCTATCCTTGCCGGGCCGGCGCATCTGGTGCTACGTTCCGGCCACCATGAGCACACTGGCTGAAATCGAGTCGGCGGCGGACGCGCTGTCTGTGCCGGAGAAGCAGGAGTTGCTGCTGTTCCTCGCCACCCGGCTACAGGCTGGCGAGCAGCCGTTGCCGCCGCCGCGCCGGTTCACGCGCGAGCAGGTCGCCGCGTGGGTCGCCGCCGATGAGGCGGAGTGGAGCAAGCACCACTAACCCGCACTGACTGGCACTGATAAACCAGCACTTCAAGCTCCCCGCCGATTAGTGCCGGTTAGTGGTTTTTTTGGCATCCCAAGTTGCAGCCGGAAAAATCGTTTTACCCTCCGCCTTCCTTGCACTAGCTTCCCGCCTTATGGACTGGCAGCAAATCGTGGCACTCGCCATCGTGGGCATCGCCGCCTTTCTGCTCGTCCGCTCCCAGCTTCGCCCGCGCGGCCATTGCCTGTCCAAGGCCGGCCCGTGTGGTTGTTCCGCTGCCACCGGCCCTGCGCCCAAAGGCTCCATCACCTATCGCGCGCGCAAGGGCGAGCGCCCGCAAGTGATCGTGAAGATGGTTTGAGCCGCGCCACCGTCACCATGCCCAAGGCCAACTCCACGCTGCACTTCCCCGCCGGTTCGCCGTCGCGCCCGTCCGGCGGCACCAACGGCGAGGCGGTCTGGACGCCGAACACGGATGTTTATGTCCACGCCACCGGCGCGGTCATCAAGGTGGAACTGGCCGGCATCCGCAAGGAGGACCTGGAAATCAACGTCGAGGGCGCGCGCATGACCATCAGCGGCGTGCGGGGCGACGAGTGCCGCAACGGGAACAGCAACTTTCAGGTGATGGAGATTCATTACGGCGCGTTCGAGAGCGTGGTGGAGTTGCCGGCGGGCTTCGACCTCGCGCAGGCCCGCGCGTCGTATCAGAACGGCTTTCTCCGCGTGGACGTGCCGGCGATGACTGGCGCGAAAGAGGCGTAAGCCTTTCCCTGAACGATTTTCCCAGAGCGGCGATCAAAGAGCGGACACCGGCGTAACACGACCATGCCAGACACGGATTTCATCAACATCTCGAACGCCGGCGCTGGCGGAGGCGACACCACGTTCTTGCGCGCAGGCGCGAAGCCGCTGCCGGACGTGCTGCCCATCCTCGGCCTGTCGGACATCGTGCTGTTCCCCGGCATGGTCGCGCCGCTGCTCGTCGAGTCCGCGCAGAGCATCAAGCTGATTGACGACGTGGTCGGCGGCGACCGCTTCGTGGGCCTCGTGCTCCAGACCAAACCCGAGGTGCAGGAGCCCAAGCCCGACGAGCTGTGGTCGTGCGGCTGCGCGGGCCGCGTGCTGAAGATGCTGAAGTTCCCCGACAATACCGTGCGCATCCTGGTCGAGGGTCTGCGGCGGTTTCAGCTCAAGGAGTTCGCCTCGCAAGACCCGTATCTGCGCGCGCGCGTCACCTTGCTGGAGGACATTACCGAGGACTCCGTCGAGATGACCGCCCTCGCGCGCAACGCGAGCCAGCTCTTCCAGCAGATCATCAGCCTCTCGCCCGCGCTCTCCGACCAGGTCAAGATCACGTCGCTCAATCAGGAGACTCCCGCGAAGCTCGCCGACCTCATCGCGGCGAACCTGAACCTCGATTTGCAGGAGCGCCAGCGGCACCTCGAAATCACCTCGGTCAAGGAGCGCCTCGGTCGCCTGCTACCGCTGCTACAGCGCGAGCTAGAAGTCCTCACGCTCGGCACGAAGATTCAGAAGGAAGTCACGACCTCGATGTCGAAGAGCCAGCGGGACTTTTTCCTCCGCGAACAAATCCGCGCGATCCAACGCGAGCTGGGCGAGACCGACACCGCCACCGCCGATGCCAACACGCTGCGCGAATTGATGGACAAGGCCAAGCTGCCGCCCGAGGTCCGCAAGGTCGCGGACAAGGAACTCGAACGCCTCCAGCAGACGCCCCCCGCCGTCGCCGAATACAGCATCACGCGCAACTACCTCGACTGGCTCGCGAACCTCCCGTGGAGCAAGTCCACCGAGGACAAGCTCGACCTTGACGAGGCCGCGCGCCTGCTTGATCAGCAGCATTACGGCCTCAAGAAGGTGAAGGATCGGCTGTTGGAATTCCTCGCGGTCATCAAGCTAAAGCGCCAGCTCAAAGGGCCGATCCTCTGTCTCGTCGGCCCGCCCGGCGTGGGCCAGACCTCATTGG
>SXTU01000309.1 GCA_005791875.1 Verrucomicrobiales bacterium | reverse complement strand
GCGCGTATGCCGAAACTAACGGTCCTGACCGAAAGTGTGCCCGTGAAGGAGTTTGATCTCCAAGACGGAGTAAGCACTGTCGGCCGTACCGAAGATAACGCCATCCACATCCCCGACGCCTCCATCTCCACCTACCACGGAGAGTTCATCGTGAATGGCGAGGAAGTCACCTTCCGCGACCTCGATTCGACCAACGGCAGCTTCATCGGCGACGAGCAGATCGTCGAAGCGATGCTGATGCCGGGGCAGGTCTTCCGGCTCGGGTTCATTGAGTTTCAGCTCGGCGGCGAAGGCGTGGCCGCGGCGCTGCGGAAGAAAGGCACCGCGAAAATCCAGCCGATGCGGCGCGGTGTGAACCCAGCGGAACTGGAGACGGGTAAGCGGCCAATCCACACACCCACCGCTTTCCATCAGAAAAGTTCGCGCGGCCAAACGGTCTTCATCGCCATCGGAATTGTGCTCTGCCTCATCGTCATCGCTCTCCTCGTGTACACGATGATGTTGTCGAGGTGAGCCGCGCTCAGCCCTCGCGCAACCATCCCGCCACTTCCACCGCCGAGTAAGTGATGAGGATGTCCGCCCCCGCGCGGCGCATCGCCAGCAGACTTTCCAGCGTGGCCGCCTTCTCGTCCAGCCAACCCTTCGCCGCGGCAGCCTTGATCATCGAATAGTCGCCGCTCACCGCGTAGGCCGCCGTGGGGCAGCCGAACTCGGCCTTCACACGCCGCACGATATCGAGATAGGCCAGCGCGGGCTTCACCATCACGATGTCCGCGCCTTCTTGAAGATCGAGCGCCACCTCGCGCAGCGCCTCCTCGGCATTGGCCGGATCCATCTGATAACTGCGCCGGTCGCCGAACTTCGGCGTGGATTCCGCCGCTTCTCTAAACGGACCGTAGAAGGCCGAGGCGAACTTCGCCGCGTACGACATGATCGGCATGTTCGTGAATCCCGCCCCATCCAACGCTTCGCGGATGGCGCGCACGCGGCCGTCCATCATATCGCTCGGCGCAATCAAATCCGCACCCGCCTCGGCGTGGCTCACCGACGCGCGCGCGAGCAGTTTCACCGACGCGTCATTCTCGATGCAGACACCGTGGTCGCCATGATGTACCACACCGCAGTGCCCGTGGCTCATATACTCGCACAGGCAGACATCGGTGACGATCAGCAGCGCCGGCAGTTCGCGTTTCAACAATCGCACCGCCTGCTGCACGATGCCGTTCTTCGCGTAGGCGCCCGATGCTTTTTCGTCCTTCTTGTCTGGAATACCGAAAAGCAGCACCGCCGGCACGCCAGCCTTGAAGGCCTTCGTTGCCTCTTTTAGCAGTTCATCAGGCGAAAGCTGGAACACGCCCGGCATCGAACTGATCGGATGACGCAGCTTCCGCCCGTTGCGCACAAACAGCGGCAGCACGAGTTGATCGGCGCTCAGACGCGTCTCGCGCACAAGAGAGCGCAACGCCGGCGAACCGCGCAGACGACGCGGACGAAAAACTGGAAAACGACCGAGATGATGAAGGCTCATTGCAGTGCAGTTTTGACGAATTACTCTGTTCCGTGAACGACGGACGCAGGCTAATCCATCGCCGCGCGCCTGACAATGCCGGCCTTCGCGCAACAAAGAGGATTGAAGTCCCCTGCCCTTTCCGTGTTTCATCAAAATCCATTTATGGACGAGAAGAAGCCAACCGCGCCGCAACCGCCCGCAGCTGCTCCGACGGCCGCGGAGACCAATGCCTTGATCGAGCAGCGAAAGACCAAGCTCGCCGCGCTCCGCGCCAAGGGGATCAATCCCTTCATGAACAAGTTCACCCCGGACACCGCCTGCGGCGACGCGCGGGCCAGGTTCGAGGCGGGCACGCTGGCCGAGGGTGCGCCCGTGGCCATCGCCGGGCGTCTCACCGCGCACCGGGACATGGGCAAGAGCCAATTCGTGGATCTGAAAGACCAGTCCGGCCGCGTGCAGGTGTACGCGCAGAAGCAGGCCCTCGGCGACGAGCAGTTCGACATCTTCAGCCATCTCGATCTCGGTGACTTCATCGGCGCGAAGGGGACGATGTTCCGCACCCGCACCGGCGAGCCGAGCGTGAAGCTCGAGTCCTTCACCGTGCTGGCCAAAGCCCTGCGTCCGCCGCCGGCCAAGTGGCACGGCCTCGAGGACACCGAGACCCGCTACCGCCCGCGTTATCTCGACCTCGTGGCCAACGACGACGTGAAGCGCGTCATGCTTCTCCGCAGCCAGGTCATCCGCGAGCTTCGCAACTTCCTCCACACGCGCGGCTACGTGGAGGTCGAGACGCCGATGATGCAGGCCATTCCCGGCGGCGCGGCGGCGCGGCCCTTCATCACCAAGCACGAGTCGCTGGGCTGCAACTTCTACCTGCGCATCGCGCTGGAGCTTTACCTCAAGCGCCTGCTCGTGGGCGGCGTGGACAAGGTCTTCGAGATCGGCCGCAACTTCCGCAACGAGGGCCTCTCGCGGAAGCACAACCCGGAGTTCACCATGCTCGAAGCCTACGAGGCTTACGGCGACTACGAGACGATGATGGACCTCGTGCAAGACATGGTCTGCCACGTCTCGCAGGAGGTGCTGGACACGCTCGTCATCGAGCACAAGGACGCCGAGGGCAAGGTGACTAAGACCATAAACCTCACGCCGCCGTGGACGCGCATCCGCTACAAGGACATCGTCCGCGAGCGCGCCGGGGCGGACTGGTTCGAAATCACGCCCGCCGAGCGCCGCCAGCGCGCGCATGATCTCGGCGCGGAGATTGGCAAGGAATACGAGGACTTCGAGGTCACCGGCGCGGTCTTCGAGAAGCTCATCGAGCCGACGCTGATTCAGCCCACCTTCGTCACGCACCTGCCCAAGCAGCTCGTCCCGCTCGCCAAGCTCTCGCCCGACGACCCGACGACCGTCGAGGTCTTCGAGTGCTGCATCAACGGCCAGGAAATCGCCCCCGCCTACACCGAGCAGAACGACCCCATCGCCCAGCGCGAGGCGCTCGAACACCAGGCCGGCGGCGAACAGCAAAAACTCGACGAAGACTTCCTCGCAGCGCTGGAGCACGGCATGCCCCCGGCGGGCGGCATGGGCATGGGCATTGACCGCCTCTGCATGATGCTCCTCGGCCAAGAAAGCATCCGCGACGTGATCCTCTTTCCGCAGTTGAAGCCGAAATAGGCTTTGCCCTGCCGCTTGTCACGGACGCCGCCGTCGCGCTACCTTTCGGCCATGCAAGCGAAAGCACTGGTCGGCGGCAAGCTCGTGAGCTTTAAACTCTCCCCCGAACTCGCGCGCGCCCACCGCACAAATACCGGTAAGTCGATGTCCGACTCCGAGGCCGTGACTTTCGTCGAGAAGAAGCGCCGCAGCTTCGCCTTGCGCCGCTCATTCCTCGCCGCTTTGCTATTGCTGCCGCTCACTCTCGCAGCCGCTGAATCCACGAAGAAGCCCGTGCTGCTCTACAGCCGTTACTTCAACGCCCGTGGCGAGACGCGCTACCAGCCGGACGGGAACTACAAGGAAGTGCTCACGCGCCTGCGCGGCGAGTTCGAGGTCCACGTCCACGCCAATCCCCTCAACGCCAAGACCCTGGCCGGGGTGAACGCCGTCCTCATCGCCAATCCCAGCGACAAGGCAGCCGGCACGAACCCGCCGCCGAATCACGTCGCCGCTGCGGACATCGCCGCGCTCACGCAGTTTGTGCAAAGCGGCGGCGGGCTCATCATCCTTGGCAACCAAGAAGCCCACAACCTTGAGACCACGGACCTCAACCGCCTCCTCGCCCAGTTCGGCCTCCAGCTCCTTGACCGCCACACCGACATCAAGTTCCTGCCGCTGCCGAAGGCGACCCCCGTCATCGGCGGCTTGAGCTGGCTCTACTACTCGGGCGATCAGGTCGTCCTATCCGTCGGCCATCCCGCCAAGCCGCGCGCACTGGTGAGCAACGACGTGTCCATCAAGCCCATCAACGGCCCGCGCAACGAACCCGGCTGCCTCCTCGCCACCGCTGAACCGGGCAAGGGCCGCGTCGTGCTCATCACCGACGCCGGCTGGATCACCGACGACTCGCTTGCCGGCAAGCCCATCGGCGAAGTCACCATCAAGGGTGCCGATAACTGGGAGATCATGCGCCGCCTCACCCGCTGGGCCGCGCAGAAGTAGTCGCCGAGGTAAGGAGGCGGACCTCGAGGCTCTCGCAAGTTCCAGAAGCCAATCGTGGACGGCCCAATCCGCCTTCTCACCTCGGCGGCTACCGCATCAGCAGCACGATGAACGCCGCCACGAACCCCGCCAGCAACGCCGGCGCGGTCCGCTTCGCAATCTGCGCTGGTGTCACGCCCACCAGCAGCGCCGTGTAAATCACCACCGCCGCCACCGGCGACATCGTCCGTCCCCACGACGCGCCGATGGCTCCGAACACGCCGAGGTCCAACGCCACCGGCAAGTTCGTCGCACTCAGGCCTGGCAGCACCGCCCACGAGAACGCCACGCTCGGCCCCATGCCCGACCCAGACACCACGCCCAGTGCCATCGGGAACGCGCCGCTCGCCAATGTGCCGATGAAGTCGCTCCCCGCCGCCACGCGCACCAGCTTGTCCGTCAGTCCCGCCGCCGTCATGCCCACGAAGAAACAACTCGCCGCGATGATGAGCGTGATGATGTGGACATACGCGTAGCCCGCGCCGCGCGCGAACTGGTTCAGCAGCTCCACCACCCGCCCGCGCGCCACGACCAGCACGACCACGCCGGACACCGCCATCGCCAGCGGCACGGGCAGGCCGCTGGGGTAAGCGCGGTTCAACGGCGGCAACAAATTCCAGCCCGGCAGCGCGAGGAAAATCAGTGCGACCGGCAGCGGCGGCAACGCAGCCTTTAGCCAGTCCCCCGGCGACGTGAAGTCCACCGCCGCGAACTCCATCGCCTTCACCTTTTCCACCGGCGCCCGCCGCGCCAGCACCATGAACACCGCCACCGCCACGATGAACCCCACGACCAGCGGCGCGAACATCGCGGTGAGAATGCTGGTCATCGGCGCGCCGGACGCCTGCTGAATCGCGACGAGGTCAGCGTCGCCGGGGTTGAACAAGTTGCCGCCGCCGGAGCAGCCCAGCACGAGCGTCGCCGCCGCGATGAGCGGATGAAACCCCGCCGCCAGCATGAGCGGCACGAGGATGGGTCCGACCGTCGCCGCGGCCGCCGTCTGGCTCGTGATGGCTGTGTTCGTCACGAAGCCCACAAGGCAGCCGCCGGGGATGAGCAGCCACTTCGCGCGCTGGAGCGGGCGCAGGAGCACGCGCACCATCTCGCGGTCGCAGCCCGTGGCCTTGAGCACGTAGGCGTAGCCGAGCGAAGAGCAGATGGGGCCGATGGTCTTGAGGTTGATGGCCTCGTTGAAGAGCGCGGTGAGGAACTTCTCCGGCATGCCCGCCACCAGCGCAAGCAGCAACCCCGCCGCGCCCAGCGCCACCCGCACATCCACGCCGCGCAGCATCGCTCCCAGCGCAGCGGCGACGATGGCGAAGGGAAGAAACAGTTCCATGCGGGCGACGCGGCGAGCTTCAAGCGGAAGCCGATGACAAGGCAAGCCGCCATCCAAGAACGATCCACGCGTGGCGGCGCGTCAGTTCAATTCCCCATCGTGCAGCTCGGCCAGACGGCGGGCGATGGCGGCGTTGCAGGCCTGCGCCGCGGCGGATGTAAAGCTGTGCGCGCTCGAAGGTCTGAACGCGTCCGTCGAAGGCGACCTCGTAGCTCGTCTCGCGGGTGTCGCGGACTTCCCCGGCAAGCAGGACGTAGCCTGGATGGTTGATGGCGTTCTCCAAGGTGACCGGCTCAAGAAACAGAATCCAAACAGTCTGGCCCGCGCAGATGGGGCGGTCGCGGAGCTGCGCGTCCTGATTGAGGCGGGCGTAGTTGGCAACTCGCGCTTCCTCCGCGTCCCGATAGACGGCTGACATTTCGGTGACAAGCTCCCGTGCGTCTTTGCTCATGGCGGACTTCTTAGCCGCTTTTCCCGAGCCGGTCTATCTCTTCAGCCGGCGGGATACGGGAGAAGAACTTCCCCTCCTGGCTCAGAGATACTTCTTCAGCAACGGCGCGAGTTCCTTCCGGGTCTTCGCGGGCCAGAGCTTGGGGTCGGTCATGATGGCGTTGCGCAAGGCGTCGTGGCAGGGCCAGCACGGCTCCGTCGGGATGAGCGGGAGGACGTGGCGGATGGTGCGCTGCGCGGTGGCGGCGTTGCGCTTGAGATTCTCGATGACCATCGCGACGGTGACGTGCGCCTCGTCCACCTTCCAGCAGTCGTAGTCGGTGATCATCGCCATCGTGGCGTAGGCGATCTCGGCTTCACGGGCGCACTTGGCCTCGCCGAGGTTCGTCATACCGATGACGTCGTGGCCCTGCCGGTGGTTGAGCAGGGACTCGGCGCGCGTGCTGAAGGCCGGGCCTTCCATGTTCACGTAAGTGCCGCCGTCGTGGGCGCGTGCCTTCTGCGCCTTGGCGGATTTGAGCAGCAGTTGGCGAAGCTCTTCGCAGATCGGATCGGCGAAGGCGATGTGCGCGACAATACCGCGCCCGAACAAAGTGTGCTCGAAGTCGCGCTTGGTGCGGTCGAGGAACTGGTCGGGCAGCACGATGTCGCAGGGCTTGTATTTCGCCTGGAGCGAGCCGACGGCGCTGACGCTGATGACCCAGTGGACGCCGAGGGATTTCATCGCCCACATGTTTGCGCGGTGGTTCAACTCGCTCGGCAGGATGCGATGGCCGCGCGCGTGTCGCGGGAGGAAAACCACTTCACGGCCCGCGAGCTGGCCGGTGAGAAGTTCGTCGGAGGGATCGCCGAAGGGCGTCTTGACCTTCACCCATTTCTGATTGGTGAAGCCCTCGATGTGATAAAGCCCGCTGCCGCCGATGATGCCGATGCGATTGGTTGCCATGCGGCGGGAGGATAAGCAGCGGCCGCGCTGCTGCGCCAGTCGGCAAATGCGGGGCGGTCAGTAGTAGTTGCTGCCGTTGGCGAAGGAGATTGATTGCAGTTGGATCTTCGATTGTCCGTTCAACTCAACGTGGCCATCGCCGAAAAGCAGGTTGATGGAATCAACCTTGTTGTTCCAGGGATGTCCCTCGGTCGTAGTGTTGACCAAGGCCGCACAACGATCGGTGAGAATGGGCAACCGGGCTGCAAACGTGTCCTCCATCCGTTCCGGCCAGTGGTCGCTCATCCGGTTGGCGGCGGTGTTTTCAGGGGATTTCCGCCCGCCGTTCATCCTCGGCACCCACCAGTTATGTCCTTCGAGAATGGCGAATGAAGTGTAACGACGCCGATAGTAGGCGTTCAGGTCAGCGGTGGATTAAATCGGCCGACCGAGATTTGCCTGGCACCAGACGTTGATGGGATCAATCGCCCTCGGCTTCACCGGGCAGAACCACATCGGGACGGTCATGCCGTGCGCGGTCATCGCCGGAACCAGCTCAAGAGGAACGTCCCAAGTGTTCGCTCCAGTGCCGGGCATCGCCCAGGATGGAAAGCGGCCATCCGCGTCCGTGGCGTAGGAATACACTGCCACGCCCCACTGTTTGTAGTTGGAAGTGCATTGCGTCACCTTGGCCTTGAACTTCGCCCGAGCCAGCGAAGGCAGCAGCATCCCGGCAAGAATCGCGATGATGGCGATGACGACGAGCAGTTCAATCAGGGTGAACCCGCGAGGTTCGCGGCGACTGGGAAGAAGTGTTGGTGGTCGCATATCCAGAGAGCGTTGACTAACGGGCTTGCGCAGCGCTTTATTCACCGCCTCCGAAGTGCCAGCTTCGGTCTCTGCGAGTGTCCTGTGTGCTCTTCGTGTCCTTCGTCGCTCAATCCAGCTGCATCGGTCCCGCTCAGAAGTCCGTGTTCGCGTCCTTCAGGTCCAACTCCTTGATCCACGCGTTGCGATAGCGCACGTCGTGGCCTTCGCACTGTAGTTTCAACCCTTGAGGCGAGTCGGTGATCCCCTTGCCCTTGTCGTTGCCGCCGTCCACGCCGGAGTTCGCGCCGCCCCAAACTTGGCTGATCTCGACGTTCTTGTGGACCTTCTGGCCGTTGAAATACATCGAAACCATGGCCTTCTCTGTGCGCTGGCCGTCCTTGAAGCGCGCGGCGCGGAAGACGATGTCGTAGCTGTTCCATTTCCCCAACCCGGCGAACGCGTGGTAGGGCGACTCGGTCTCGTTGATGACCGCGCCCATGCCGTGCTTGGTCTTGTCGCCCTCCATGATCTGGATCTCGTAGCGGTTCTGGAGATACACGCCGCTGTTGCCGCGCGGGTTCATGACGAGGAACTCGATGTGCAGCCGGAAGTCGCGGTAAGCCTTCTTCGTCACGATGTCCGCCGTGCCGTATTTGCCGCCGAGGGCAACGGGGTCGGCGGTCTGCACCACGGTTTTGCCCTTGTCCACCGGGTCGTCCACGATCTTCCACTTGATGGGCAGCGAGGACGCGAAGCGCGGCCCCTGCCAGTAAGTCCACTTCGCATCGAGCATGTCACGCGAACCATCAATGATGACCTCCGCGCCAGCAGCGGGCCTGGCCCCGACGCCAATGGTTGAATCTGCCGCAAGAGTTGACGTGGCGGCGAGGGCGAGAGAAGCGAGGAGGGCGAGGTGACGTGCGTGTGAGTTCATGGAGAGTTTTGTGCTGCCGGTTTATGCCACAGATGCGGTGCCGGTGTAAATCCCGGCGCTGGCGCAAGCGGCGCGTCCGTCATTTACACTGGACCTGCGAACCCACATGCTGTCTTCGCCAACGGAGAAACTTTTAAGCCGCTGGCGAGTCAACCGCAGAAAAAAGCCAAACATCATGGGCGATAAATCCCCGAAAGCGACGCAGAAGAAATCCACACAGAAGCAGTCCAAGGCAACGGCCGCCGGCCAGAAGAAGCAGCAGGCCGTCGCTGCCAAGCAGTCGGGCAAGAAGAAGTAGCCGCCCCTGAACCGTCCCTCCCGATGTGAAAACCGGGAGGGACAGGTTTCGCGACGCGTCTCCTTTCCGTCCAGCAGTTCTCCCATGGCAAAGCCCCTCAAACTCCAACAAGGCCAAATCTGGAAACAGGGCGACCGCTTCCTGCGCATCACGCGGCTGGAGCGGCTGGCCGTCGAATACAAGTCCACGCCCAGCCCGGCCATCAAGAGCAGCCTGGTTCATCAAGCCACCAAAAAGGAGTTCTGCCGGCTGATCAAGAGTGCCGAGCTTTTGCCCCCCGCGCCCGCGCCGGGGCCAAGGCCCATCGGCCCGGAGTGATGGACCGGTCCACGGTCTCCCGCGTCGGCGAAGTCAAACCTTCGGCTTCGTAGCGCGGCGGTTGGTCCACGAGAACATCCCCTGCGGACGAGCCAGCATCAGCACGATGACCAGGAGCGAGTAGATGATCATCCGCGTTTCGGCGATCCACTTGAGGTTGTTGAACGGCGCGGAGAAGGGCAGCGAGACCGGCGCACCGGCGAGCATTCGCAATCCCTCCGGCAGCAGTGTCAGCAGCACGGCGGCGATGATGACGCCCGTGGTGTTGCCCATCCCGCCGAGGATGACCATCACCACGATCTCGATGGACCGCATGAAGTCGAAGCCCGTGGGCGCAATGGTGAGGATGGAATGCCCATACAGCCCGCCCGCCACGCCCGCGAAGAACGCGCCGACGACGAACGCGGTGATCTTGTAGCGCGTGGTGTTGATGCCCATCGCCTCGGCGGCGATCTCGTCGTCATGCACCGCGAGGAAGCCGCGGCCGTAGGTCGAGTTCACCATGCTGACGACGACGTAAACGGTCAGTGCGGCGAAGGCATAGACCCAAAAGAGGTTTGTGTAGGCGGGAATGCCGTTGAGCCCCAGCGCGCCGCCGAGCGAGTCCACGTTTCGGAAAAGGACACGGATAATCTCGCCGAAGCCGAGCGTGACGATGGCGAGGTAGTCGCCCTTGAGCCGCAGCGAGGGCGCGCCGACAAGCACGCCGGCCAGCGCGGCGGCGAGTCCGCCACCCACAAGTGCGATGGGGAACAGCGCGTGAACGCCCGCTCCCTGCGTGAAGGCTGGCGCGAACTTCGGCGCGCCGAACATGGTGATGGCCGCCGCCGTGTAAGCGCCCACCGCCATGAAGCCCGCGTGTCCGAGCGAGAACTGCCCGGTGTAGCCGTTGATGAGGTTCAGGCTGACGGCAAGGATGACGTTGATGCCGATGTTCGAGATGATGAGGGCGAAGTAGTCGTCGATGCGCGAGGCGCAGGCGGCGAGCAGGCCGGCCATGGCGATGGCGGAGAGGAGGGCGACTTGGGAGCGAGGCAGCATCTCAATGACGAATGATCAATGGCCAATGACCCCCAATGAATGACCAATGGCCAATGATACAATGTCCGGACGGCGTCGCGCTCGCGATTCGCCATTGGGAATTCGTCATTGGGCATTCTTTGGTCATTGGAAATTGGTCATTGGGCATTTCAAACTTTCTCCACCTGCATCTTGCCAAGCAAGCCCGCCGGACGGAAGAGCAGGCTGGCGATCAGGATGGCGAAGGCAATCGCGTCGGTGAAGGTGCTGAAGCGGCTGCCGTTGACGAAGGTCTCGACCACGCCGAGCAGCAGCCCGCCCAGCGCCGCGCCGGGGATGTTGCCGATGCCTCCGAGCACCGCGGCGACAAACGCCTTCAGCCCCGGCAGCACGCCCATGAGCGGGTCAATGGCCTGGTAGTTCAGCGAGTAAAGGATGCCGCCTGCCGCCGCTAGCGCCGAGCCGAGCGCGAAGGTGAATGAGATGATGCGGTCATTGTTGATGCCCACGAGCGAGGCGGCCTGCGGGTTGAAGGACACGGCGCGCATCGCCGTGCCGACCTTGGTGCGGAGCACGATGTATTGCAGCGCGCCTAGCAGCGCGAGCGCGACGACGAGGACGACGAGCTGACTCGAATTGATGACCAACCCTCCGAGCTTGAAGGTGTGGACGGGAAAAAGTGTGGGGAAGGCCTTCGGGGCCGCGCCGAAGATGAACTGGCCGAGATTCTCCAGCAGCAGCGAGACGCCGATGGCGGTGATGAGCACGGTGAGCTTGGAGCGGTTGCGAAGCGGTCGGTAGGCGAGGCGCTCAATGGTCACGCCCAGCACCGCGCACACGATCATTGCGCCCGCGAGCGCGAGGAACCCCGTTGCGAACGACTCCTTCGGCATCCCGCGCCCGATGTAGAAACCCGCGAACGACCCGACCATGAACACGTCGCTGTGCGCGAAGTTGATGAAGCGTAGGACGCCGTAAACCATCGTGTAGCCCAACGCGATCAGCGCATAGATAGCGCCAAGCGACAGGCCGTTGATGAGCTGTTGGGCGAATTCGGTCATTGTTGCGGCGGTCTGCGAGCGCCGTGTTGAAAACAAAAACGGCGGTCACAGACCGCCGCTACAAGAGTCACGGGTTGACGGTTTCCTTGTAAACAAACTGACCGTTCTTCACCTCGATGATGACCGCTGGCTTCGTCGCGTTGCGCTTGGCGTCGAGCGTGGTCTTGCCGGTGATGCCGACGAAGTCCTTCGTGGCGGCGAGGGCATCGCGGAGTTTCTGGCCGTCGGTGCCGCCGGCACGCTTGATTGCGTCGGCGAGGACGAGCGCGGAGTCGTAGCCGAGCGCGGCCATCGCGTCGGGGACTTCGTTGTTCCAGCGGGCTTTGAACTTCTTCACGAAGGTCTGGACCATCTCGGCCTTGTCCTCGGGCGAGTAGTGCGTGGAGTAGAACGTGCCGTCCATCGCCTTGCCGCCGATGGTCAGCAGCTCGGGCGCTTCCCAGCCGTCGCCCCCGAAGATGGGCAGGTTGATGCCGAGCTGGCGCGCCTGCTGGGTGATGAGGCCGGCCTCGGTGTAATAGCACGGCGCAAAAATCGCATCGGGGTTCGATGCCTTGATGGCGGTGAGCTGGGCTTTGAAGTCCTTGTCGCCGCTGCTGAACTTCTGCTCGACGGCGACCTTCCCGCCGTCCGCAACAAACTTCTCCTTGAAGAACGTGGCCAACCCGACGCTATAGGGCGCGGCGGCATCGGTGAGCACGGCGACGTTTTTGGCCTTGAGCGTGTTCTTGGCGAAGAGCGCCATCACCCTGCCTTGGAAGGGGTCAATGAAACAGACGCGGAAGACGAAGTCGCCGACCTCGGTGACCTTCGGGTTCGTCGAGCTGGGCGAAATCATCGGCACCTTGGCGTTCTGGCAAATCGGCGCGGCTTCGAGTGAGCGGCCCGACGCGACTTCGCCAAGGATAGCGATGACCTTGTCCCGCGAGACGAGCTTGCGCACGACGCTGGCGGACTCGCCCTGCTTGGACTGCGTGTCCTCGGTGATGAGTTCGAACTTCCGGCCCAGCACACCGCCAGCCGCGTTGAGTTCCTCGATCGCGAGCAGCGTGCCTTTGTGCGACGACTGGCCGAAGGTGGCTTCCTTGCCCGTGAGTGAGGCGAACTCGCCGACCTTGATGACATCGCCGGCGGCGGCTTTCGCGTCTCCGGGCTTCCCCGGAGTCGTAGCGGGTGCTTCCGGCTTTTTGCAGGCCGTGATCAAGGAGCCGGTGGAAACAGCCATGGCCGCCAGGGCATGACGGCGCGTGAAGTTGGGTTTCATCATTGTGAAGGATTGAGTTTCAGCCAGCCCACAGGCCGACTTAACCGCGAGGCTAGGGAAGGGCCCCGTCAGTTTCAACCTTCAATCACCTCCCACACCCGCGACGAGCGCATCTCACATTCTTGCACGCTAAGAAAATGGTGGCACCACTTCTACAAATGGAGCACGGCGGTAGGTTCCTGCTGGAATGAGATTCGTGGAGGAAGAATCACCCGGACCTGCTCCGAACTGTAAGAAGGGGGATTGCTCTCCCCACGCACCCGCGACGTGCCATCGCCTCAAAGGTCCAGCGGCCCGGCGACTTTCTCGCCGTCCATCTGGTAGATGCCGACGAGGTAGCCGTTCTCGCGAATCTCGCCGACGTGCAGCTTGCCGTAGAGCGTCACGGCCTGGTCCATGATGGGCTTCACGCCCTTGCCGGTCATCTTGACGCTGACCCACTCGTTGATCTTGGGCACGGTGCCGTAGCAGCACATGGACTGGTCGCGCATGATGAGCAGCTCGGTGATGAGGCCGCCCTCGACCTTCAGCGGGAGCATGAAGCCCTTGAGCGCGACGCGCTGCTTGTCGAAGGCCTTCACAGCGACAGGAATCTGGTCTTTCGCAGGAGCAGCGGCTGTCACCAGCGCGTTCGTCGCGGCGGGAGCTTCATCGGGAATGTCGTAGTTGAACGCCGCGAGCCGGTCGAAGCCGACGATGAGAAACTCTCCATCTTTCTGCACGGCACCGAGCGGCGCGGGGGGGGCCTTCGCGTCCGGGATCACTGGCACGACGGGCGCGACGGGCGCGAGCTTCTGGATGGGCGCGCCACGGATTTCCTTCTTCGCGGGCTTGGCTGGCTCGGCGGCGTTGGCCAGCAGACAACCAGCGGCGGCGAGCAGGGCGAGTTTGAAGGCGTGTTTCATAGTCGGCTCATTTTTTGACGGCTTCCGGCGCGGAGCCCTTCGGAAAGTTAAATTTCAGCGCCGCGTAGCTCTTGCCCCGCACGGAGACGCTCTTCACTTCCGCGTCGAAACTCTTCGCTGACTTGAGCCAGTCCGCCTGCGCCTCGAACTGCGAGGTGTCGCCGGCCTTCTCGCCCGTGCCGGCGTTGGCGACGGCCTTGAGTGTGAGCGACTCAGACTTGCCACCCACGGTCGCGGCCATCTCGATCGTCTCTTGCGTGATGCGTTGAAAGCCAGCCATGTGACCCTTCAGCACGTAACAAGTGAGCTTGCCCGTCGCAGCATCGAGCACGAACTCCAGGTGCGCCTCCTCGTCGCCGAGGTCAATGGCCGTCCCGCCGTGCGGCGGGTCGTGGTGATGGCCGCTGTGGCTGTGGCTGTGGGAGGACTTGGGCTGACCGTCGCAGCCGGTGAAGCAGGCGAGGGCCGATACGCAGAGGATTGCAAACAGGTTTTTCATGGTCATGTAACTCTCGAAGAGAACGCGGGGGTGTTATCGCACAAGCCAAGGGGCGGCGCAACAGCGGCTCTGACAATTACCGCACGATCTCCAGGCCCGGATTCGCCGCCTTGAGCTTGGCCACGGCGGTATCGCTGACCTTGCTGCCGCTGATCTCCAACCGCTTGAGCTTGGTGAGTCCCGCAAAGGCTTCGAGGCTCGTGTCGGTGATTTGAGCCCCGGGCACGAGGAGGACTTCGAGGTTCTTCAACTTGGCGAGGTGCTGCGCGCCTTCGTCCTTGATCGGGCCGTAGATGCGCAGGACGCGGAGACTCTGAATCTCGCTGGCGTAACGCACTCCCTCGACAGACGCCTGGCCATCGTGCAGGTCCAACTCGCGGAGCTTCTTCAGGGCGGTGAGCGGCTTGACGGCGGCGCCGGTGGCCTTGCGGCTGCCCATCTGGAGGCGCTCCAAGTTCACGAGCTTCGCCAGCGCCTGCGCACCCGCGTCGGTGAAGTGGGTGTGGACGATTTCCAAGCGCTCGTGGCTGGGCACCTTGCTGATGCCCGCGAGGCCCGCGTCGTCCACGGGCGCGGTGTGGAAGTTCGCGGACTCCAGACGCTTCAAGTTGCCGAGGAGCTTGTAGCCCGCGCCGCTGCACTTGGCCGAGGCGAGCGAGATGACGCGCAGGTTCGTCAGCCCGGCGATCTGCTCCAGCCACGGGTCGGTGACGAGGGTGAGCGTGAGGTTGAGGCGCTCAAGACTCTTGAGCGCGCCGACGTGCTTGAGGCCGGGGCCAGCGATGTTGCTGTTCGAGAGATCGAGGTAGGCGAGGTCGGGGAGGTTCACGAGATTCGTGAGCCAGCCGTCGCTGAGAGTGGTGTTGCGCTTGTAAGTCGGGTCGTGCGGGTTGCCCTTGTCGTTGAGGTCAATCGCCGCGAGCCGGTCGAAGAGGCGCATCGCGTCATCGCCCGCGACCTCGCGCAACCACTGTGGACCGCCGCCCTCGAAGCGCACCGTGCCGCGCGCGGCCTTCACCGCGTCGGCGACAGCGAGCAGGTGCGGACGGCCCAACGCAGCTTTCTCCAGCGCGGGGAGCAACTCGCGCGCACGGATGCGCAGCAACGGGTCGTAGCCCCTGCGCCACTGAGCGTCCAACTCGGCCAGCACCGGCGCGTCGAAGGCCTTCTTCCCCTTCCCATCCCACGCAGCCGCGGTGGCGAGCATCTGGCGCATGAGAGCCACATCGTTGGTCGTGGCCGCGATGGTTTGGGCAGGGAGCAGCGGCGAAGTGGCGAAGAACGCGGCGAGCAACGCGGCGGGCAACCACAGGCGGAAAGTTCGGCGAGCGTTCATGGGGTGCGGTGTGTGGGATCGGGTCGCGTTGATGCCGTATCCTCCCCGTGTTCACGCTCGGATGACAAGCCATGATGCGTCGCGTTCTCGCGCCGCCCACACGAGTGGGTTTGCTGCTTGCCAGCGCCGGTGTGCTTCGGCTTACTTCGCCGGAATTTTTCGCGCCATGCCGCTGACCTCTGAACAACTCACCAAAGCCAAGTCGCTCGGCTTCTCCGACAAGCAAATCGGCCATCTGACCGGCACGACCGAGGATGCCGTCCGCGCCGGGCGGAAGGCCATCGGCCTCGTGCCCAGCTACCGCCTCGTGGACACGTGCGCGGCGGAGTTCGAGGCCTACACGCCCTACTACTATTCCACCTATGACCGCGGCGACGACGAGGTGAAGGGCAACACGGCGAAGAAGGTGATGATTCTCGGTGGCGGTCCGAACCGTATCGGTC
>SXTU01000047.1 GCA_005791875.1 Verrucomicrobiales bacterium | reverse complement strand
TTTGGGGAGCAGTTCGATTTTGAGGGGCTGACTCATGTGCATCGGGCCGGTTTGTCCGGCGTCTTTTATCCGTGAGTCAACGATGCCTTGTGACCCAACCCAGCAAGTCCCCTTCGTCGTCTTTTAATTTGAGTCAACGCGGCCCGGCAGCCTCGCCGTCCTTCCGCTTGCCTTCACGCGGCTTTGCTGGTGTCCTAGCGGGACGAACAACCCCTGCCACGTGAAAACCGCCCTCGTCATTGACGACGATCCCATTGTCCTGACCGTCATCGCGCGCACGCTCGAAGACGCCGGCTGGCGCGTCCTGACGGCGGACGACGGCGACAAGGGCGTTGAACTCGCCGTCGCGGAGCGGCCCGATGTCATCGTTTCCGACCTGTTGATGCCGCGCTTCAACGGCTATCAAGTCTGCCGCGCCATCCGCTCGAACCAGACCTTCCTCCCGCAGCCGCGCATCGTCGTCATCTCCAGCAGCAACTACGCGGCGGACCGCACCAACTCGATTGAGGCCGGCGCGGACGATTTCCTCCTCAAGCCCATCAAGCCCGCCGAGCTGCTGCACATCCTCGAACTCGAAGGCGGCACCACCTTCATCCGCAAGACCCCGGCGTTCAGCAAAGGCCCGACCCCGCCGGACACCACATATTTCCGCCGCGCCATCGGCACGCCGCCGAGCGTCCGCTTCTGGGGCGTGCGCGGCTCCATCGCCACGCCCGGCGACTCGACGTTGAAATACGGCGGCAACACCACCTGCATCGAGGTCCGCGCCGACGGTGAACTCATCGTGCTCGATGCCGGCACCGGCATCCGCAACCTCGGCCGCAAGCTGGCCGGCGAGTTCAAGGACAAACCCATCGAGGTCAGCATCCTCATCTCGCACACGCACTGGGACCACATCCAGGGCTTCCCGTTCTTCATCCCCGCCTACAGCCCGCACAACCAGATCCGCATCAAGGGCTACGAAGGCGCGCGCGTCGGCCTCCAGAGCGTCCTGACCAGCCAGATGGAAAGCCCCTACTTCCCCGTCTCCATGCAGCAGATGCCCGGCTATCTCAAGGTGGAGGAACTCAAGGAAATGCAGTTCAACATCGGCAAGGTGAAGGTCACCGCAGCCTTCATGAACCACCCCGGCATCTGCGTCGGATATCGGCTCGAGACCAGCGGCGGCTCCATCGCCTTCCTGCCTGACAACGAGCCGCACTCGCGCCTGCGCATGGCCCCAGTCACTGACAGCGCGCAGTCCTACGAGGTCCTCGCCTACGCGCAGAAGCAGGACGAGAAGCTCATTGATTTCATCCGCGACTGCGACGTGGTCATCATGGACTCGCAATACGACGGCGTGGAATACAAGTCCCACATCGGCTGGGGCCACACCTGCGTGGACGACGCGGTCGCCCTCTCCTCCATCGCCAGGGTGAAGAAACTTTTCCTCTTCCATCACGACCCCGACCACGACGACGCGAAGATTGACAGCATGCAGGAATGGGCGCGCGAACTCGCCGCCATCCACGGCAGCAGCCTCGAGGTGGACGCCGCCCGCGAAGGGGTGGAAGTGGTGCTGGATCGGGCAAGGGCCTAGGCAGGGCGCGCGTCCTCAGCGCGCCGCGAACGACGGTGGCCAACGGATGGCGGATCACCACTCCAAACCCGAACTCCGGAGTTGGCGCTCCGAAGGAGCATCACAAACCAGCCCGGGGCAACGCCCCGGGTTACCCGGCAAGGAGGTTCCAAGCCCTGAAAGGGCGACACAAAAAGTTCCCCCCTTCAGGGCTATGATCCTTCTATTCCGCTACCCGGGGCGTTGCCCTGGGCTGTCATGTCTGAGGCTTTCAGCCTGGGTAGGGCGCGGCGTCCTCACCGCGCCGCCGAGAACCCGGAGCGTGCGGGTGGTCGGCGGCGGGGTGAGGACACCCCTCCCTACCTGCGCGCTGATGAACCCGCAGGCTTGAGACGCTTCGCAGCCGCTCTCCGTCGCCCTTGACCCAAGGGCGCTGTAGCGGCGCTCTGTGAGCGCCGGGTTGCGGAAGCAGCAGACTTGAGGACAGATCACGGAAAGCAGGGCGTGCAACTCGGCGGTCGCAGACCGCCGCTACAGTGATCGCCCTATCCACCTCACAGACAGGTCGCCGCAGCTAGCCATCAGTTCCCCACCCGGTTCAGCGTGTAGTAAGCCGTCGTGTGCAGCGGGGCGGTGCCGTCTGCGGCGCGGAGGTTGGCGTGGTGGAGTTCGTAGATTTTTCCCGACCGCAGCTCCGGCAGCTTCAGCCGCACGGTGCGCCCGTCGGCGGAGACGGTGGCGGCGGAGACTTTCACCGGCGTGATGTCCTGCTGTGGGGAGCCGTAGGCCGCGCGGTAGAGGTAGTGGTAGTGCGAGAGGGACCAGTTCGCGGGAGTGGCGGCAGCGGAGCGGTCCACGAGGCGGGTGAAGCGCACGTCGAAGCCGTCGGCAGTGAGCTTCATGGTCTCGATCTCGAAGGGCACTTCGCCGGTCCACGCGAGGCGTTGGAGGCCGAAGGATTTCCCGCCGGTGCTGCCCCAGCCGCGGTCGGTTTGGCCGAGGTAAAGGCTGCCGTCGGGCGCGAAGGCGGCGCGGTTGTTGCCGCCTTGGAAGCCGACGCGGAACGGCAGGCACGCGCCCTGCCATTCGCCGTGCACCTTCTCCAGCGCCACGCGCACGACGAGGCACTTGCTCTCATCGGCGACGAACATCTGCCCGGCGAACGGCCCGAACTTCCCGCCGGTCGTGTCCACCACCGGTTCGGCGAGCGACTGCCCCATCGTGCCGTAGGGGAACTGGATGGCGGGGAGCTTGCGCAGCTTCGCGAGGTCGTCCGCGCTGCTGGCGTTGCCCTTGAAGTTCGCGTCCCACTTGAGCGACGCCGGGTGTCCGTGGAACGCGCCGGGGCTGACGTGATGCAACGGCGAGGTGCCGACCCATTCGCCCTGATTGTCGGTGATGAAGAGGTCGCCGTCGGGCGTCATGCACAGGCCGTTGGGCGAGCGCAGTCCGCTGCTGACGGGAATGAACTCGCCCTTGGGCGTGACCTTGAAACTCCAGCCGAAATACTTGCCCGCCCCGCTGATGCCGATGCCGGAAATCGCACCCCACAAATTGCCCGCCTTGTCGCGCACGGGACCGAAGATGTAGGCGTGCTGGCTGCCGGAGACGCCGCAGTTCTGGTCGAGCGTCTCGAAGAAGTCCGCCTGGCCATCGCCGTCGGTGTCCGTGATGCGCGTCAGCTCGGAGCGCTGCACGACGAAGACTTCGCCGGGCTTGCCCACGAGCAGGCCCAGCGGCTCGTGCAGGCCGGTGGCAAAGAGTTCCCAGCGGTCGCCGAAGCCTAGTGGGGCAGGCATCTTTCCTGCCCCACTACGCAACATCGCCGCGCGGTTGAGGCCCGGCTTCGCGCACTCGGCTTGCAACGCCGCATTCACATAGCGCCAGATTTCCCCGCGTCGCGTGCAAACCATCAGCGAGCCATCCGTCTGAAACGCCATGCCGCCCACCTCCAGCGCGATGCCGCTGGGGACCGCGACGGTTTCGATCTTGTAATAGCGCGCCTCGCCCGTCGGCGGGAAGTCAGCGGTGAGCCGCGCGTTGAGCTGCTCGCGCAAGTCGCGGCCGAGCGGGTCCAGCTCGAAGTAGAACGGCGCGGCCTCGGTGAAGGTGAGCGAGAGAAAGTTGTCGCCCGCGCGCAGCTTGAGGTGGAACGGCACCGGGTCCGCGATGTTGCCGACTTGCCCAGCGAGCCAGCCGGGCGGGCCAATCTCCGAGGGCAGCGGGCCGTTGTTGAACTTGGTTTGCACCGGTCGCTTGCAGCCGATGCGCAGTGTCACGTCGCGCTCGGCATCGGCGTGGAGAGTGAAGAGCAGAGACTTCGCCGTGGCGTCGAGCGAGGTCCACTGGGCGTTCGGCAGCGTGAGGGGCTTGGCGCTCGCGAGGTCCGCCGAGCCGTCGGGCTTGAGCGTGGGCGCGGCAGCGAGCGCGTGGATGGAGGCGAGGCGCGCGGCGGGAAGTTGCTTCAAGGTCGCGCCGGTCGTGGCCGCCTCGGTCGCTTCGCGGGTGGCCTGCTTGGCGTAGAGGAACTGGGGCTTCGCAGTGGGCGCACTCGGATTTACGGATCCGCTACTTGCAGCCTGCGCCCTTACCCCCTCACCCGCCCTCCGGGCACCCTCTCCCCCACTGGGGGAGAGGGACGGGGTGAGGGGGCCGCTCGAAGTCTTTTGGTCATCGAAGTTCCACAGGCCGATGGTCTGCGCGTCCGCCTTCAGTGGCTCTTTGCCCACGCCGCCGATTTCCCGCACGCCCTTCGAGAGGCGCACGTCATCCACCAAGCCATCACAGCCGATGCTCCCGTCCACGAGCCTTCCGAACGCCAGTCCGCCCGGCTGCGCGGTGCCGGCAAGAGGCTTCGCGGGCGCATCAAGCACTTGCTTTCCATCCACGTATAGTCGCACGCGCGTGGGCTCAAGGATGGCTGCGAGCGCGTGCCACTGGCCGTCGCAGATGTTCGCGGCGGACTTGAACTCACCGCCGCGACCCGGCAGGTAGGCGCTGAAGACGCCGCTGCCGGAGTAACTGTAAAGCTCCCAGTGCTGCGCGGAGGCCTTCGGGTCGCTGGCAACGAGGATGTTGAAGCCGCCTTTGGAGTTCAGCTTCGCGCGGAGTTCGACCGTCAGCGGCAACTCGCGGTAAGCGGCCTTGCCCTCGACAAGCAGGCCACCGGAGAGAGCTTTACCGAACTCAGCAGCGAGGGACGGCGCGCTCGTGCCGGCGGCTTCCAGCCGCCGCTCCCCTGTCTTGCTGGCCGCCACAGACGGCGACTGGAAGCCGCCGGCACCAGCGAGCGTGCGATACTTGGGCTTCGGGCCGGGCGGCTGGCCATCGAGCTGCGGCAGAAGCCAATCGAGGCCGTCGAGGTTGTCGCGGAGGCGCTGCTCCACATCGTCCTGCGTGTGGCCGATGATGCCGATGGGGCCGCGATAGCCGGACGCGGCTATGATTTTCAGCAGCGGCAAATCCAGTTCGCCCGAGCCGAGCGGGAGGATTTTTTGCCCGCGCTTGTCACCGTCGCGGGTCATGCCGTTGAGGTTGAGGCAGAGCAAGTGCGGCTTCATCGCGGCGAGCGCGGCGGCGAAACGGTCCACGTGATCGTGGCCGTGGTGCTGGTTGTAGATGATGCCGACGTTTGTCGCGCTGTGCTTGGTGCGGAGGAGTTTGCAGATGGCGACCATGTTCTCCGGCTCGCCGCCCCAGCCGCCGTGGTTGTAGAGGCCGAACTGGCAGCCGGCCTTCCGCGCGCGCTCGACGGACGGGAGCAGTTGCGCGGCGGCCTTCTCCACGCGCTCGGCCTGCGTCGCACCGGCGGGACTCGGGACGGTCATCCAAATCTGCGGGTGGATACTGTGCTTGGCGAACTGCTTGAAGGCCTCCTCGTGCATGGCCCAGAACGCGAAGTAGCCGAGGCCGCGCTTCTTGTATTCCAAAATCTCCGTCTCGAATTCCGCGACGTGTTCCTGCCGCCAGTCGTAGGCGATGTGCTTGAAGCCGAGCTTGGCCGCCATCTCCGCGCGCTCGGCCGGACCGCGTTTCTTCGCGTCGAACGGCACGATGCACCAGGCGACGAGGTTGGTGCGGGCAAAGATGGTCGGCGCGGCAGAGGCGGATAAGAAGGCGATGCTCGCAAATGCAAGGGAGAGGAGCGTCCGCAAAAGTCGTTTCATGGCTGGTCGAAGTTTAGGCAGGCGGGCACGGCGGCGGTAGGAGATTCTTCGCCGGTAGCAGCCGACGTGAGGAGGCTCTGACTGTCGTTGTTCTGCGTTCCGGCTTCCGCGTTCCGAGTTGAATGGAGCCTCCTCACGTCGGCTGCTACCGGTCAGAGGAACGCGCTCAACCGCTTCAGCAGCGCCGCCGTCGACTCCAGCCACCAGCCGAGCACGGTGAGCAAGCGCCCCTGCCCCGTGAGCAGCGGGATGCCCAGCAGCAGCACCAGCACGTTGCCGAGGAAGATGACGACGCCGGAGAAAAGGTAGCCCTGTCCGGTGATGTCGGATTGCTTCGTCTTGAGAATCTCCCACGTCAGCGTGACATGGAAAGCGTAGGCCGCGCCCAGCAGCAGATGGAAAAGCGGCGTCCACCGCGCCCAGCCCCAGAGGAGGTGTCCGGCTAGGAAGACCAGCACCACCAGCACCGCGTAGAGCGGGAAGAAATACGGCGCGAGCGCGACGAGGAAGTTGGACTTGGTGATGACCACCTCGCCGCCCTGCGACGTGGCCTTGAACTTCTTTACCTTGCCGCCAAAGAGCCACGACCACACGACGTGCGTCAGCTCGTGCCCGACGACGTAAATCCACATCGGCTTGGGCAACAGCGAGAAGACCACCAGCCAGCACGCCGCGCCCGCCCCCAGCGGCACCCACACCTCGGACGCCCCACCGCTCACGCGCACGACCCTTGCCAGCGCCGGCAACGCACCTGCGCAAACCGGCAGCAGGAGGATGCCGAGGATGAATTTGAGCCACTTGGGCACGGCGCAAAGTGCGGTGAACGGCGGCGGCGAATCCAGTTCAATTCGAGAAGAAGTCCGAAGCACTCGCTTGACAATTGCGTCGGATGGGCGCACTCAGGACGAAAGCCCAGTCATTATGCAGCTAACCAAACATCATCCGCGTGCAGGTTTCACCCTCATCGAACTCCTCGTCGTCATCGCCATCATCGCGATCTTGGCGGGGATGCTGTTGCCGGCGTTGGCCAAGGCGAAAGAGAAGGGGTTGGGCACACGCTGCCAGAGCAACTCCAGACAAATCGCGTTTGCCTACAAGTTTTACTCCGATGACTCCGACTCGAAAATCGTGGAACTGGCGCGTAATAGCGACATGGTGAACAACCCAATCCCCAACCCAATCCTCCCGAGCACCTTGCACAAGTGGTGGCCGGACTTGCTTGCCAAGCAGGTGAGTGGTAACCGGGATATTTTCAAATGCCCAAGCGTCAAGGTCGGCACCACCGGCATCGGCATCGGCATGAACCACTCGGAGCTCGGCATGTGGATCCCCACGGGGAATAATTCCTACAAGGAGCATCAGATCGCCAAGCCGGAGGACACCATCGTCTTGGCTGACGCCGCGCAGATGGACCTCAACTCGATCCCCTCGCCCACACTCAGCCCGGACAATTGGAAACTACAAACGCCTTTCTCGGGAACGCAGCTGTGGCGCACCCCATCAAACAGCCCCTGGTATGAACGCACCGGTGCCGGTGCAGCAAACGGTGAGCGGGTTGCCAATCGCCACAGCGGCCGGGCGGCAGCCATCTTCATGAACGGCCGGGCCGACTTCATGCCAGCCAGCAAGTTTGGCTTTCAGGACCCGACCACGGGCGCGACGCTCCCTGTCGGCCATCCGCTCGCCCTGTGGGATCGCCAGTAGCGCACGGCTACTGATTTACCAAAACGGCGCGGCCGGTCCTCTGATCCACGGCGAACCGCTTGCCCGCTGGCGGAGCCGGCAGCTTGGTCAACATCTTGGCCTGCACCAACGCCTCCAGGTTCTTGGGAATGGAGTTCTGCGACATGACCCACGCCTGCACGAGTTCATCGAGCACCTGGAGTTGCAATTGCACGTTCCCGCTGGCCAGCTTCTGGTCCATCTCGCTGTGAGCCTTGGCGGCTGGCGAGCCGGCGGGAACCGCTGGTGCCGGAGTGAACTCTCCCTTCGGAGCAGCCGTCGCAGCCGATGGGGTCGCTTCCGGGTTTGAGTCAGTCGATGTGGTCTTTTTGCGGCAGCCCACGGAGAAGAGGGCGGCGAGGAGGCAGCAGGCGATAGCGAGTTTCATAATTAGTCTGGAAGTTTTTAGCGGTGCGCGTGGCAGGAATCCAGCCGCAATTGCGCTCGGTTGTGGCGGAGGGGCCTGCGCGTGTCGGCTCAATTTAGAATAATTCTAAATCTTGACGCGAGGAGTCACCACGCTACCGTGCGCCCCATGAATGCGGTTGCGACCAAACCCCCGCCGGAAAACAGCCTGAACGAGCGCCTCGCCCACAGCGGGTTGCGACTTACGCCCCAGCGCCAGCAAGTCCACGAGGTGCTCCGCGAGAAGATGGATCACCCAACCGCCGACCAGGTCTTCATGCGCGCGAAGTCCAAGATGCCAGAGATTTCCATGGCGACGGTTTACAACTGCCTCGATGCGCTCGTGACGTGCGGCCTCGTCCGCCAGGTCACGCTCGACCGGGGCGCGACGCGCTATTGCCCGAACATGCAGGACCACTCGCACTTTTACTGCGACGAGTGCGGCAGCGTTTACGACATCCTCCAGACCATCTCGCCCGAAGAGGCCCACATCAAACTCCCGCGCGGCTTCCGGCTGAAGCTGATCGAAACCAACCTCCACGGCCTCTGCCCCGACTGCGCCGCTAAAACCAAATGAAGACACGGATTGCACGGATCGGCACGGATTCAGAACCGTGCTCGGGAGCCTGCTCCCAATCCGTGCTAATCCGTGAAATCCGTGTCCAAGTTTTCCCATGAGCGAATCCACCAACACCATCGAAGCGTTCGTCGCCTCCGACTACAAATACGGCTTCGTCACGAACATCGAGTCCGACACCGTCCCGCCGGGCCTGAGCGAGGACACCATCCGCTGCATCTCGGCCAAGAAGAGCGAGCCGGCGTGGCTCACCGAGTGGCGGTTGAAAGCCTTTCGCTACTGGCAAACGCTCACCGAGCCGAAGTGGCCGAACGTGACTTACACGCAGCCGGATTACCAAGCCATCAGCTACTATTCCGCGCCCAAGCAGAAGAAGACGCTCAACTCGCTCGACGAAGTAGACCCCGAGCTGCGCAAGACCTTCGACAAGCTCGGCATTTCCTTAAATGAGCAGAAGCGTCTCAGCGGCGTGGCCGTGGACGCCGTCGTGGACAGTGTGTCCGTCGCGACGACCTTCAAAGGCGAACTCGCCAAGCAAGGCATCATCTTCAGCTCCTTCTCCGAGGCCGTCGCGCATCACCCGGAACTCGTGCGGAAATATCTCGGCTCCGTCGTGCCGCACACGGACAACTTCTAC